>LSZA01000058.1 GCA_001637315.1 Phormidium willei BDU 130791
CAATACAACTCAAACTCCAACAAACGACAATCTAACCCCCCGCTGGATAAAGGAATCCGACGAGCGGGCCGTAATCCCACCTCTTTTGCCAGTTCTCGGTTTCCAGTAAAGACATACGCCGTCCACCCTTTAAACCGTTGCTTAAAAATATCGCCGAGGAGACGATAGAAACTCCGTAGTTCTTGAACATCTCCGAGGCGTTCCCCATAGGGAGGATTACAAATCAATAAACCGCGATCGCTCGGGGCTTCAATGTCGCGGATATCCTGGCTGCGAAACTCAATGAGATCCTGAACTCCAGCAGCGGCAGCATTCTGGCGGGCCTGTTCTAACACTTCATCATCCACATCACTGCCACCAATATATGCCGGACAGGTATCTCGGCGGGCGGCTTGGGCTTCATCTTTTAACGATTGCCAGAGTTCAGCATCGAAGTCGGGCCAACCCTCAAAACCGAAGCGTTCCCGAAATAGCCCCGGCGCGATATTGGCCGCCTGTAACGCCGCTTCGAGAGTGAAGGTTCCGGAACCACACAGAGGATCGAGAAAGGGGAGTTCTGGGGAATAGCGGGCTAACTTGAGAATGGCGGCCGCTAGCGTTTCCTTGAGGGGGGCGGTTCCGACGGCGGCGCGGTAGCCGCGACGATGGAGACTACTGCCGGAACTGTCTAAACTGAGGGTGGCACGATCGCGGTGGATGTGGAGATTCAGCCGTAAATCGGGATCCTCGAGGTCGACATTAGAACGAGCGCCAAACTGTTGTCGCTGTTGATCCACGATGGCATTTTTGACTTGCAGGGCGCTGAAATGGCTATGATTGAGGGCGCGATTCTTGCCAGTACAGTCGACCGCCAGGGTGTCTTCGGGAGTAAGATACGTTTCCCAGGGAAGCGATCGCACTTCCTGATAGAGTTCCTTCGCCGACGTACAAGAGAACTCAGTCAGGGGCATTAAGACGCGAAACAGCGTCCGCCCCCAGAGGTTGGCTCGATAGAGGAGGGCGCGATCGCCGGCAAAGGCCACACCTGAAAAGCTGGCCTGTACTGATTTAGCTCCCAACTGAGTCAGTTCGTCAGCGGCGATCGCCTCTAACCCTGGTGCTACCGTTGCAAAATACCGTTCCACGTCTATTTTCCCAAGAACTTTCCCAAGACCCAAAACCCAGCTTACGTTAACATAGTTGGGTTTGCATCGCGGAACACAAAATCTCTATGACCCGAGCTATCCTAGAAACCGATAAAGGCATCATCAACATCGACTTTTTTGATGAGGATGCCCCCAACACGGTTAAAAACTTCGTCGAACTCTCCGAAAAAGGGTTTTACGACGGACTCAACTTCCACCGTGTCATCCCCAATTTCATGATTCAGGGGGGATGTCCCAACGGAACCGGAACCGGCGGCCCCGGCTACACCATCAAGTGCGAAATTAACAAAAATAAGCACGTTGCTGGAACCCTGTCCATGGCCCATGCTGGTCGTGACACCGGCGGTAGTCAGTTCTTCATCTGCCACGAGCCGCAACCGCACCTCGACGGAGTTCATACCGTCTTCGGCCAAACCCAAGACATGGACATTGTCAACGCCATCCGTCAGGGCGACAAAATCAAGTCCGTGAAAATCGAAAAATAAGCACAGCCAACAGAGTTTATGACCGCAACATCCGTACAAATCAAGCATGAAATCAAAGATCCGTCTCTTGCCACCCTCGGCAAGCAACGGATTGACTGGGCTGGGCGAGAAATGCCCGTTTTGGCTCAAATCCGCGATCGCTTCGAGACTGAAAAACCCCTAGCGGGCATTAAACTCGTTGCCTGCTGTCACGTGACGACGGAAACGGCCCATTTGGCGATCGCCCTCAAGGCCGGTGGTGCTGATGCCCTTCTCATCGCCAGCAACCCCCTCTCGACGCAAGATGACGTGGCCGCGAGTCTCGTGGTGGATCATGGGATTCCCGTCTATGCCATCAAAGGCGAAGACGCCGAAACCTACGAGCGTCACGTCCAAATCGCCCTCGATCATCATCCCAACATCATTATCGATGATGGCTCCGACGTGGTGGCCACAATGGTCAAAGAGCGTCAGGATCAGCTCTCGGAACTCATCGGTACCAACGAAGAAACTACCACTGGTATTGTCCGCCTACGGGCGATGTTCAACGACGGGGTGTTAACCTTCCCCGCCATGAACGTCAATGATGCCGATACCAAGCATTTCTTCGATAACCGCTATGGAACCGGCCAATCCACCCTTGACGGGGTGATTCGAGCCACCAATATGCTGCTGGCGGGTAAAACCCTGGTAGTGGCAGGCTATGGCTGGTGTGGTAAAGGCGTCGCCCTGCGGGGACGCGGTATGGGAGCCAACGTCGTTGTTACCGAGATTGACCCTGTTCGCGCCATTGAAGCGGTGATGGATGGTTTCCGGGTGATGCCGATGGCGCAAGCGGCTCCCCTCGGTGATTTGTTCATCACGGTGACGGGTAACAAGCACGTCATTCGTCGGGAGCATTTTGAGGTGATGCGCGACGGGGCGATTGTCGCCAACTCCGGTCACTTTGATATTGAGATTGACCTGAAATCCCTCAAAGAGATGGCCAGTGACGTGAAAGCCGTCCGCCCCTTTACCGAAGAATATCGCCTCAACAGCGGTAAATCTGTGGTGGTCTTAGGTGAAGGTCGTTTGGTCAATTTGGCGGCGGCTGAAGGGCATCCTAGCGCCGTTATGGACATGAGTTTTGCGAACCAGGCTCTAGCTTGTGAGTATCTGGTCAAAAACAAGGGTAAACTTGAACCGGGTCTGCATTCGATTCCTGAAGAGATTGACCGGGAAATTGCCCGTCTCAAACTGGTGGCGATGGGAATTGACCTTGATCGTCTCACGCCTGAGCAACATGAGTACATCAACTCTTGGCAGTCGGGAACCTAGATCGAGTCGATCGCCCTCCCCTCCTCGGAGGGGTTAAGATCATCGCGGCTGGTGAGGCAACGGTAAGACGGGGGCGAGAAATTTTTCGCCCCTACAGAAATACCCTTGCCTCTTGCTTTCCCCTCTTGGGAGGGGTTAGGGGTGGGTTATGCCTCTTGCCCTCCCTTCCCCTGTTCCCCCGTTCCCTCTTCCCTGACTCCTGTGCCTAAGAAACTATCGACAGAGCTTGAGGGCTATTTTTTTGCCGAAGATCGCCGCGATCGCGTCAGTTTGGCGGATCTCGTGGCGATCGCCGGGGAACGGGCCTTCGGCTTCCTATTGGTACTATTATCCATTCCTTCGGCGTTACCGATTCCCGCGCCAGGCTATTCGATTCCGTTTGGAATTGTCATTTTTTGGCTTTCGGCTCAGTTGGCTTTAGGACGAAAACGTCCTTATTTGCTCAAACGATGGCTGGCTAAAGATGTTTCCTTGGAGACCGTTCAGGGAATCTTGCAGAAAGGACTTCCCTGGTTACGACGGCTTGAAGTTCTCTCTCGTCCCCGCCTGAGTTTCATCTGTACCCAGTTGTGGGGACGAGTGCTGATTGGCATTGCGCTGTGTTTGATGGCAATCTCGATGATGATTCCCATCCCACTCACCAATACCCTGCCGGCGATTGGTGTGTTTGTCACCGGCTTGGGACTCTTTGGAGACGATGGTGTCGTCACCCTGGGGGGATTAACGATTTGCTTGATGGGATTGATCCTAACCACCTCAATTTTGATCTTTGGCTATGAGGCGGTGTCTGTGGTGATTGAGATGATTAAGACCACCATTCGGTGAGAACCGGGGCCATGGCGGGCCAATCCCAGCGGTATTCCCGGTGTTAATCCTGGCGTTATTTTGGCCTTAATTTTGGCCTTATTCGATAAACAAAGCCCGTGAGGTGATATCCTCTCGATTCAAGGGCTGCTCAGAGCGAGGTTCAGTTTCTGGGGGAACCAAAGTCCCAAAGTCCTCGCTGACAGGTGCCGGGGTGTGGGCAAATTGTTGGTTATTGAGTCCGAAATGAGGCGAGAGTCCTGAGACGGCGGCCACGAACATGGCGGCGATCGCCGTTCCACCCCAAGCCAGTCGTCGTTGCCGCTGTTGCCGCATCCGAGCAAACACTTTAGCGGTGGTTTCTTCAGCCGACACAGGATTGTCAGCGACGGGCATCAATTGTACACCGGAACTGATACAGGATAACTGTTGATAAATCTGCCGTGCTTCGGAATCACAGGCTAGCAAACGCTCTGCCTGTTTTCGTTCTTCTGGGGTGACTTCTCCATCGAGATAGCAACTGAGCAGAACAAACAAATCTTCTGTTCGTTCAGCATCGTGAGCTTCGGGGGAGCCTCCAAATTGGTCGTCGAAATGGTTGAGGGTCATGATGCAATTCACCACCTAGCTGTTCAAAGGTAACAGCGACGTATTTTAGGGTATAATCCGCCACTTCCGTAGTTCTACTGACGTTTGACTAACAACAGCTAACTGCCTGTCATCGATTAAAGTGGGTCAAGGGTTAGGGATGATGTAAGCCCTAATGGTCCTGGGACAAACAGTATGAATACGGTTCATACTGGGGTTGACGTATAACCCTGGGTTGAAAGTTCCTGATTCGGCTTAACTGTCGATGTAGTTCTTTAATTCCGATTGTAAACGATGGCGAGCGCGAGCAATGCGGGACTTGACGGTTCCGAGGGAGACGCCTGTAATTTCGGCAATCTCTTCATAGGCCATCCCTTCGATTTCTCGCAAAACAATCGTGGTGCGGAAGGCTTCAGGGAGGTCGGCGATCGCCAGCCGCAGTTTACTATAAAACTCATCAGTGGCCAGGGCATCATCGGGACCCGGTTCATCGGCGGCAATTTCCCACTCTCGTTCCCCATCATGGGTTCTGAAGGTGGCATCGAGAGAGAGGGGAGGACGAACCCGCTTGCGTTTGCGCAGTTCATCGTAAAACAGGTTGGTCGTAATACGACTGAGCCAACCTTTGAACTTCACGGGATCCTGGAGTCGGCGGACGTTGCGATAAACGCGAATCCAAACCTCTTGCGCTAAATCAGAACGATCTTGCCAATCGGGAGCTAGATGATAAAGAACCTTATCAACGTAGGATTGATAACGACGTAATAGCTCAGCGAACGCGGCCCGATCTGGGCGAGCGCCAAGCTGGCAACGACGAACTAAGTCTAAATTTGAAAGCTGAGCCGGAGGAACCACGGGTGTTTGGGGAATGGTCGCCTCAACCGCAGACCAAGATAATGAAATAGAATGTGTCATGGGCATATCGGGGCGATCTCGAATCTACCTATTACTGGGAAGACGTTGCACTTATGCTAAGAGTTCCCGGATGCTCGCCCCTAGCCTATGGTTAGGTTGATGAACTGTCACGGATTTGTGTCCTATCTTAGGCGATCGCGTTGCGGGTCTGTGAACTCAGAAACGCGAATCTGCCCTTGACCGGTTCTCCCCCCCATGGCCAGCGCTTGGCCCCTTCTGTGACCCTGTTTTAACCTCATCTGATGATCATGAACAGCATTGTGACATTTTACCGAGACGCAGAACAGATTGATGTTCTCAATGCGGAGGCGCAGATGCTGTTTGGGTATTCGACGGAAGCGGTGCAGGGGCGATCGCTGACTCTATTATTCCCCAACTGGGGCAAGACGGATGACCCCAACCTCGGACAGCACGCCGATGGTCATCGGTTTCCCTGTCAGGTTGAGGTGCTTCAAGGCGCGGAGATTGGGGTGATTACCTGTGCGCCGGCTGTTTCCGCTCCTCCACCGGTTCATGATGTGACGCTGTTAGAGCGGTTCGTTGAGGATGCTCCTACCGCCATTGCCATGTTCGATCGCCAAATGACCTATCTACGGGTAACCCGTCGCTGGTTGAGCGAGTTTCATCTGCAACGACAGTCCCTTTTGGGGCGATCGCATTATGAAACCTTCCCCTTATTTGAGCAAGATCCCGAGGCCATGCAACGTTGGCAACGTCGTCAACAGTCTTGTTTGGCGGGGAACATTGAAACCGGCGATGATGAACCCGTCCGTCATGCTGACGGGAGTTTAGATTGGTATCGCTGGGAGATGCGGCCCTGGAAAACGGAGACGGGAGAGATTGGCGGGATTCTCCTGTGGACGGATAACATTACCCACACCAAAACCGTCCGCGATGAACTCTACGACGCCAAGGAAGCGGCTGAAGCGGCCAATCGCTCCAAAAGTACCTTTTTGGCGAATATGAGCCATGAATTACGTACGCCGCTCAATGCCATTATTGGTTACAGCGAAATGCTCAGTGAGGAGGCCCAAGACGACGGCTATGAGGAGATTGCCTCAGATTTAAGCAAAATTCGCGGTGCGGGGAAACATCTGCTGTCCCTGATTAACGATATTCTCGATATCTCGAAAATTGAGGCGGGACGCATGGATCTCTATATTGAGGCCTTTGATTTAAACACCCTCATGTTAGAGATTGAAGCGACCGCCACGCCACTGATTGAGGAGAAAAATAATCGCTTGATTCTCAACGGAGACGCGGACTTGGGTAATATGTACGCCGATTTAACCAAAGTGCGGCAAGTGTTGTTTAACCTCATCAGTAATGCTGCTAAGTTTACCGAGGAGGGAGAGATTACCTTCGCTGTGCGACGAGAACAGATTGGCGATCGCCCCTGGATTGCCTTTGAGGTCAGGGATACGGGGATTGGCATGACGGACGAACAACTGCATAATGTCTTTACGGCTTTTAGCCAAGCCGATGCCTCGACGACTCGGAAATATGGCGGAACTGGGCTAGGGTTGGCCATTGCCCGCCATTTCTGTCAGATGATGGGGGGAGATCTTCAGGCCAGCAGTGAACCGGATGTCGGATCGAGTTTTATTGTGAATCTGCCCGCTGAACCGATTGATATTCTCGATGATCCCGTCGAAGAGGGCCAGAAACGGGAGAACCGTGGCCGGTCAACTGGGGTCATTTTGGTGATTGATGATGATCCCGATACGTTGGATTTAATTTCTCGGCGCTTGACAAAAGACGGGTTTTATGTAAAAACCGCCAACAATGGTGAGGAGGGTCTGGCTAAGGCCCGTCAACTTCATCCCGATGCGATTATTCTCGACATTCTCATGGAAGGGATGAGTGGCTGGAATGTTCTCTCAGAACTCAAGGCTGATCCCACTTTGGTGGATGTTCCGACGATTGTGGCCACGATTCTCGATGACCGTAATATTGGGTTTACCTTGGGGGCCTCAGACTATTTGGTGAAACCGGTGGATAACCAGCAGTTGACGCGGTTATTGGAAAAATACCAACGGCATTCGGGAAACCAATTTCCTCCCCGCCGCGATCGCATTTTGGTGGTCGAAGACGATGATATGACACGGGAGATGATGCGGCGGACATTAGAGAAATGTGGCTGTAACGTCGTCGAAGCCAACAATGGACGCGCGGCCCTCGATGCGGTGGCGGCTGAGATGCCTCAGTTGGTGCTGTTGGATCTGATGATGCCGGAAATGGACGGGTTTGGCTTCTTGGCTAGATTCCGGGAAAATCCTCAATGGCGCTCTGTTCCGGTGGTGGTGGTGACGGCGATGGAGTTGACGGCCAGCGATCGCCAACGACTCGATGGCTGTGTGGTTCATATCCTTGAAAAGGGGACCGCCACTCGTGAGGAACTCTTGTATGAGGTGCGGGAGCGCTTGTTGTCTAGCCTCAACATGTCCTCCACAGAATCGTCACGACAATGGGAGAATGAATGAGCGGTATTGAGAGAATCACAACCCTAGACCTGAAATCCGTCTCATGAAATCCGTCTCATGAAATCAGTCCAGGCTGTGGGTCGTTCTTGACTCAACGGAGGATATCACGGCTGGAGACTTGCCGATGATGGTTAAAATCTATGGCTAAAATTTTACTGGTTGAAGATAACGAAATGAATCGGGATATGCTGTCGCGGCGTCTCAGACGTAAGGGCCATGAGGTGGTTGTGGCCACTGATGGCGCGGAGGGGGTGGATCTGTCTGTCCGTGAAACCCCTGATCTGATTTTGATGGATATGGGGTTACCGGTGATGGATGGTTGGGAGGCGACTCGGACGATCAAAGCGGCGGCGAAAACCCAGCAGATCCCGATTATTGCCTTGACGGCTCATGCGATCGCCGGCGATCGTGAAAAATGTCTCGCGGCTGGCTGTGATGACTATGATACGAAACCGGTGGAGTTTCCCCGTTTACTGGCAAAAATCGAAAGCCTGTTGTCGTCTCCGTCATCTTAAGTCGATGGCTCCGCTGTGTAAGCCACTGTGTAAGCCGCTGTTCTTTTGCCAAGGTTTGTATTTTGACCATGATTGATGATGCCAATTCTCAACGCCTGACGCGGCTGACTCAACTGGGAATTGTTGCCGGTTTTGGGTTTGTGGCGATCGCCTGGTTTTTGGATCTCTGGGCCAATCCTAGTTCCGAGGGACTCTCGCTGTGGCAACGCCATCTTCAGAACCCCGTCTTGTGGCTGGTTGATACGATACCGATCCTGAGTGGACTGGTGGCCCGTCGCTTTGGCCAACAAATTGCTCGCCGGGATTTAGAACAACAGCAACAACGCCAAACCTTGAAAAATCAAAGTCGGGCTTTGGTGGATTTGGCGCGTAATCAACAGTTTGAAACCGGTAGCATTACGGCCACCCTGAAAGGGATTGCTCAGACGGCGGCCCAAATTCTCAATGTGGCTCGGGTGAGTTTGTGGCAGTTCGAGGGCGATCGCCTGGTGTGTTTGGAAGTCTATTCTCGTCAAACGGACAGTCATCGTAAGGGGACGAGTCTGGCGATTCGTGAGATTTCCAATTATACCCGCGCCCTGGAGAGCGATCGCTGTCTGGCCATCTCAGATGTTAACGCAGACCCCCGTAGTCAAGCCCTGGCAGCGGCTTATTTCACTCCTAACCAAGTTGTTGCCGTTCTCTGCGCTCCCGTACGTTTAGGGCGCAAAATGGTGGGGGTAGTGTGTTGCGAACAGGCCCATAGTCCGCGACGGTGGACGGTGGAGGAACGGACGTTTGTGGCTTCGATTGGGGACTTTGTGGCCTTGGCCCTGCAAACGGGCGATCGCACCTCTGCTGAAGTGGCTCGCTGGGAAAGTGAAGAACGATTCCGCTGGCTCTCGGAGGCGACTTTTGAGGGCATTATCATCCATGCTGATGATGCCATTCTCGATACGAACCAGGCTCTGGGAACCCTATTTGGCTATTCGGATACTGAACTGCTGGCGATGAATCCGCTGCAACTGTTTGCTCCTGACTGTCGGGCCGCGGCCCGAGAGCCGCTGCGATCGGGGTCGGAGAAAACCTCGGAGTTGACGGGACTGCGGCGAGATGGCAGTCTCTTTTCGGTCGAGATTCAGGGGCGATCTTTGCCCTATTACGGTAATAAGGTGCGGGTGACGGCGGTGCGGGATATCAGTGAACGCAAAGCCGCTGAAGTGGCTCTACGGCAGAGTGAAGCTCGTTATCGCGCTATTTCTGAACTGGCGTCGGACTATATCTACGCTGCTGAAGTGAGTGGTGAGGGGGGTCTGGTGGTGCAATGGGCCACCCAGGCCTTTGAGGAGATTACGGGGTACAGCATCAAAGACATCCAAGAGCTGGGAGGATGGTCTGAGATCATTTACCCGGAGGATCGACCCCAAGCTCGTCGGGTTCCGAGCAATAATAGTCAAGATTGGGATGGAATGCGGGAATATCGTATTGTGGCTCGCGCCGGCGAGATTCGTTGGTTGCGCGATTATGCTCGTCCTGATGGTGATGAGCTGGGGAATGGTTCACTGGGAGAGACTCCGTTACGTTTACTCGGGGCGGTGAAAGATATTACTCTGGCGAAACAGGCTGAGGAAGAACTGTATCGAGCGAAAGAGGCGGCGGAAGCGGCGAACCGCTCCAAAAGTGCTTTTCTGGCCAATATGAGTCATGAATTACGGACTCCCCTTAATGCCATTATTGGCTATAGCGAAATTTTGCAGGAGGAAGCGGCTGAGGAGGGGAATGAGGAGGCCGTCGAAGATGTGCAGAAGATTCGCACGGCGGGAAATTATCTGTTGGCGTTGATTAACGATATTCTCGATATCTCGAAGATTGAAGCGGGGAAAATGGAGCTTTATCTCGAATCCTTTGATGTCGGGATGTTACTTGAGGAAGTTTGTGTGACGGTGGAGCCGTTAGTGGCTAAAAATCAGAATACCCTGACGATTGAGGGGGATGCTGAGTTGGGACAAATGCAGGCGGATTTGACGAAGGTGCGACAGGTTCTCTTGAATTTGCTCAGTAATGCGGCCAAGTTCACTGAGGGGGGACAGATTACGCTGGAGGTGACACGACAGGTGCAGACGATTCGCTTTCGGGTGGTGGATACGGGGATTGGGATGAGTGACGAGCAAGTTCGTCAGTTGTTTGAACCCTTTACTCAGGGGGATGTCTCGACGACGCGCCAATATGGCGGGACGGGATTAGGGTTAACGATTAGTCGCCGCTACTGCCAGATGATGGGAGGGGAGATTACAGTAGAGAGTGAATTGAATCATGGTTCGACCTTTTGGGTTGAGTTACCCTTGGTGGTTAATCGCTTGGCGATCGCCCTGAAGTCTTCGGACTCCTCCGATTGAGGCGGGCGGCATCGGCTAAACTGGGATAACGGTTCGCGATGGGCGATCGCCTCAGGTTTCTGAGTGTTAACTGAGTGTTAACTGGGGGCTGACTGGGAGGTTGTCTGGAGTCTTGGCTCAATTTTTGGCTCAATTTTTTGCTGACTAGAGGAGTTCGTTCATGACATCGCCGGAAACTGCTAGAGTCTTAGTTGTTGATGATAATGAGGCTAACCGCGATTTACTAAGACGACGGTTAAAACGCCAAGGTTATGAGGCGATGGTGGCAGAAGATGGCTTTCGCGCTCTGGAGTTGATGGCGGAACATCCCTTTGATTTGGTATTACTCGATATTATGATGCCGGGGATGAATGGCTATCAAGTCCTCGAAAAAATTAAAGCAGATCCGGAACTGCGAGATATTCCGGTCTTAGTGATTTCAGCCCTTGACGATATTGAAAGTGTTGTAAAATGTATTGAATTAGGGGCTGAGGACTATTTACCCAAACCCTTTAATCCGATTTTGCTAAAAGCGAGATTGGGGGCGTGCCTGGAAAAAAAGCGCCTAAGAGACCAAGAAAAGGCGTACCTCGAAAAGCTCACGATTGAGCAAACAAAGTCAGAAAAACTATTACTGAGTATTTTGCCGAAACCGATCGCAGAACGACTGAAGCAAAATCCCAGAACCATTGCCGATAGTTTTGATGATGTGAGTGTGTTGTTTGCTGATATTGTTGGGTTTACGAAGTTATGGTCGCGGATTTCTCCGACGGAGTTGGTGGAATTACTCAATGAGATTTTTTCGGGGTTTGATAAGTTGGCGGAGAAAAATGGCTTAGAAAAAATAAAAACGATTGGTGATGCCTATATGGTGGTGGGAGGTTTACCGATTTCTCGGGAGGATCATGCTGAGGCGATCGCCCAGATGGCGTTAGATATGCAAACCCGTATGGCCCAGTTTAATCGCGGGGATCATGAACCCTTTAGTATTCGCATTGGCATTAACACAGGTCCGGTGGTGGCGGGGGTGATTGGGACGAATAAGTTTATTTATGATCTGTGGGGGGACACGGTCAATACGGCGAGCCGTATGGAGTCTCATGGTATTGCCAATACGATCCAAGTTACCGAAGCTACCTATGAACGCTTAAAAGATTGCTTTAATTTTGAACGTCGAGGGGTGATTGATGTCAAAGGAAAAGGTAGAATGACAACGTATTTACTCCTCGATCGCCGCAGTTAATGCCCATAAATACCCATGAATGATGCTGTTGTTTCCTGTTACGGGCCGGGCCATCGGGTCTTAGGCAAATTATCCCCTTGGTTCGTCGGACTCGTTAGCCTGACTCTAGCCAGTCCCGCGATGGGCCAAGCCAGTCAAAACTGGGTGACTCCCTGTTTAGAAACTTTGCAGCAGCAGACGACGTTCTCAGTCCCTCCTGGGGAACTCAGTCGTCCGGTGACTC
This sequence comes from Phormidium willei BDU 130791, assembly GCA_001637315.1. Classification (GTDB taxonomy): domain Bacteria; phylum Cyanobacteriota; class Cyanobacteriia; order Cyanobacteriales; family Geitlerinemataceae; genus Sodalinema; species Sodalinema willei. The sequence continues at coordinate 12,052 of LSZA01000058.1, forward strand.
GTGGTGAGTTGGCGGCGATGGTGAACCCAATTCGTTTTGGCCGAACGCCTGCTGAGGAGGGTCTCCCCTACTTAAATGAGGGGAATGGGATTGAGGTGGAGACGGTGAACCCAGGTCAATATGTGTCTCGGGGACAACTCTGGCAGATGTTAACGCAGGAGTGGGGCTATCAGGCAGCTGGGCCGGCTCGGGAGACCCTGAACCAGTATTATCGAGATGGGATTTTAGTACGGGATGATGGGGCGTTAGAGGCGATCGCAGCGGCGGCGGAACGAGGGTTTGTGGTCAATCCCTCGGGGGCTGATTGGCTGTATCCTCATCGGTTAGCGACGCGGGCCGATGTGGCGGCGAGTCTTTGTCAAGTGCTGGCGTTGGACCAGCCTGAATTTATGGGGTTAATTCCCTCGCAGTTTGTGGCCCCGATTGAGGTTCCTGAGTTGCGGGGAGTGTGGCTGACGAATGTGGACAGTGAAGTCTTGTTTTCCTCCCAGAATCTACGGGAGGGGTTTGAACGTTTACATCGTCTTAATTTTAATACGGTGTATCCGGTGGTTTGGAATTGGGGCTATACCCTCTATCCCAGTGAGGTGGCGGAACCGGTCATTGGTCGCGCTGTAGACCCGGAACCGGGCTTACAGGGGCGTGATATGTTGGCGGAGGCCGTTGAGTATGGTCAGGAGTTGGGGTTACGGGTGATTCCCTGGTTTGAGTTTGGTTTTCAGACCCCGTCGTATTCTGAGTTGGCGCGACGAAATCCAGAGTGGTTGACGCAACGGGCCGACGGAACTCAGACGATTATGGAAGGAGAACATGAGCGGGTTTGGTTGAACCCTTTTCGCCCGGAGGTTCAGGAGTTTATTCTTGATTTGGTGTTAGAGGTGGTCGAGAATTACGATGTGGACGGGATTCAGTTTGACGACCATTTAGGGTTACCGGTGGAGTTTGGTTATGATGCCTATACGGTGGAGTTGTATCGCCGTGAGCATGATGGAAATGACCCACCCGAGGACTTCAATGACCCGGACTGGGTGCGTTGGCGGGCCGATAAAATTACTGAGTTTGTGGGGCGAACCTTTGAGGCGGTGAAGGCGGTGAAGCCGGATGTGGTGATTTCGGTATCTCCGAATCCGCAACATTTTGCCTATGCGCGCTATTTACAGGATTGGCAACGTTGGCGGGAGTTAGGCTATATCGAGGAGTTGGTGTTACAGGTGTATCGCAGTGATATTGAGGTGTTTATTGGTGAGTTGAACCGCCCGGAGGTGGAGGCGGCCCGGCGTCATATCCCGGTGGGAATTGCGGTGTTGGCGGGGTTACGTAATCGTCCGACGGAAATGCCGTTAATTGAGGAGAAGGTGCGGACGATTCGTAATCAGGGGTTTGCGGGGATGTCGTTTTTCTTCTATCAGAGTCTCTGGGATTGGTCGGAGGAGTCTCCGGCGCAGCGTGAGGCGGGGTTGGCGGGGTTTTTCCGGGAGGCGATCGCGCCTCCGGATGTGATTGATTAGTCGTGGGGGCGAAAAATTATATTAGTTTTTTTGGTATTTGCGGAAGCTGTCCAAAATATCGGCGAACGTCTTGGGGCCATACTTTTCAAAACCCACATCGTCTACAAAAGCAAAGTCATACTTGACCTGCTGCTGCAACCGGTTTACGTCCTCGCACCACTGCCGCAAACGCTCGATTTTTGGGCGTACGTCTAGGTCTTCCTGACCCTTGGTTTCAACAATCACTACACGCCCATCGTTCAAGCGCACAATAAAATCGGGATAGTAGTTTGAAATGTCGCCAGCGGCGTTGACATAATCCAGCTTGAAATGCACCGCGAGATAGTTCTTGGCATAAGCGGCCACGTCTGGGCATTGTTCTAGGAAAGTGGCGAACTTTAGCTCAAACTGGCTGTCACCAATTACCCGGTTGAACACCGATTTTTGGGAAATCATGTAGCCTTGATCTTTCACCACAAACGGCCGGGTCTTGCGTAGCCCGATGGTGTCCCGGATTTCGGCATCGCCTTTGTCGCGAACGGTCAGCGCGTTAATCGCCCGTTTGAAGGTCTCGATCATCGTTTTTGTGGCGGCTACTTCCGAGAGGTTGCGCAAGGTATTGGCGGATTCGAGATCCACCGTTCTGCCAAACAGGGCGTCGCGCACAAAACCCTTCACTTTGCCATAGAGTATGTCATAACCGCTGACTAGCCGCAGTTCCTTCATGATTGTCTGGGTGAAATATGCGATCACACTCCGGTAGTCCGCAACACCGGCACTATTCAACACCGTCGTGTGGCTCACTTCACCCGTGGTGATATCCTTGAAGACGATCTCGCGCTGTTCTTCCTCGCTAAATGACTTATAGGCGACTGTCTGAAAGGAAAAATCACTAGGGTCGAGATCCGCTAGGTTCTTGTATTCCCGATACACCCTCGGCGTCAGCACCGGGATCTCGATATCGAGATCATCAATGTCCTTTTGGGGGTTATCGTTGTCTACCTCCACGATGAGCGGCGTTTTCGGCTTCGTACCTTGGCCCATGGCCTTGCGTTCGAGTTCAACGCCCTCGGCCTGAATTGACTCAACAAAATCCATAAAGGCATCCGTACCCACGACGCTCACATACTCTTCCGTATTGCCCGGATACATTTTGCGCAAACCCCGCCCTAGGGTCTGCTCCGGCAGAATGTTGCTCTTGGCTGAATAGGCGCGCAAGCCGACAATGGTGGTCACATTCTTGACATCCCAGCCTTCTTTGAGCATCAGTACCGAAACAATCGCCTTGTAGGAGCTGTCGTAGGAGTCGATCTCGTTGGCCTGTTGGCGCAGCCGTTCCAGCTCCTCTTTCTTTTTGCCGGATTGCGCCTCGGAAATTTCTCCGTTTTTCTTGGTGTGGATGGTTAGCACTGCTCCGGCAAAATCAGAGTAGCGGTTCTCCAGATACTCAGCCACCTCGTCACAGTTGCGCGTGTCATCGGTCATGATGAAGAGGATCGCCTTCTTGCCCAGCTTCTGGTGTTCGTCGTAAGCCTTGCGCCATTCGATCACCCCAAGGTCGAGATAATCAGCATACTTTTCGGTGAACTTCGCGCTTTGCTTCTCGGCCAGCTTTGCCCGGCTGGCTGCGTCCGGCAGAACCGGGTGCTTGACTACATTCTGCGAAATCGCCTCGACCAAGGCATAATCGGCCACGGTTTGCACGAAGATTGCGCCGTTGTTATGCTTGGGCGTTGCCGTTACATCTACTTGCAGGCTTAAGGCGCTATCCTTCTGTAACAGCCGGTTATGAATATCCTCAATCGACTTGAACCATGCCAGCTTCGCATCGTGGATATGGTGCGCCTCGTCGTTAAGAATCATCAGTTCGTCGATGTCCCGCACAATCATGCCCAGATCCACATTAGAATCGGTGGTCTTGCCTGTCGGCCGTTTCCCGAAGAAATAGTCCATGGTGTTCTCGTCGTCGGGTGAGGGCATGACCTCCTCGCCAGAATAGACCCGATGGATATTAGTCAGGAAGATATTACCCGTGGCACGGGTCACGTTCACCTCATCTTGCTTATGCAGGGTAAGCTGAAAGTCGTCGCGCCAGTTGCGTCCGTCATAGCCATTGTCCGGTAGCACCGGATCGTCGAAGAAAATCCGCAGGCCCTGGAAGTCGTGATAAATCCGGTCTAGCACGATGATGTTGGGTGCGATGACCAGAAAATTGCGCGACAATTCCGAAGCAGGTTCATAGAGTTTATGGTAGAAGCTCCACGCCAGGGCCAGGCTCATTACCTTAGTTTTGCCGCTGCCGGTGGCCATTTTGATGACATAGCGCCGCCAGCTCTCGTCAAACATCCCCGCCGACACCGCGCCGCTGGAATCGAAGCGCATCAGGTCATATTTGTCCTTTGCCTTCACCACGTCGTAGAGATAGACAATGGTTTCAATGGCCTCGCGCTGGGCGAAGTAGTAGCGAAAGTTGAACGTACTGCCGTCGGCTTTGGGCAGCAGGTGCGGCTCCTCAAACCACCAGTTGAGCAGGCTCTTGCTGGTATCGCTCGCGTCCTCATAGCCGCTGTCGCGAAACTCCTTCACCTTGCGGCGCAGCTGCGCAACTAGGGGTGGCATGAGCTTGTCCATGGTGTTCTCGCGCAAAGCCTCGTCTGCCGGGAACCAGCGAACCTCCGGGTCGAGGATCGCGTGGGGGGAGTCGGGGAAGTCGGGGTGTAGTGCCATCGTCAACCTTTATCCTTCTCTATAGTTTCACCGGGTTCGAGTCGCACTAGCTGCCCGTTTTGGTAGATGACGGCGTATTGACCGAGTCGTTGTTTTTGTTCCAGTGCCTTGACAACTGCACGCTGCAAGACTTCTTTTGCTTGTTGTGACAGGCGTTGTGTTTCATTCATGTGGCACCTCTTTTAACATGGCATCGTAACGTGTCTGGTCTTCCACTTGTCGACCAACGGCATCCTGATAAAAGATCACGGTGGGGGTTTCTCCAGAGTTATCGAGACAAACAGTCAAACTGCACAAGGGCGCATAGTGTTTCAGGAGATTGGCGATACTACGTGGATAACGGCGGGCGATGGACTCACGCGGAATATCATGACCACCATGGGCGACTCGTTCAGCAACGCGCGCGATGGACATCTCAATGCTTGGCAGCCACAAATAGTAAAGATAGACCTGCCAACGGTCAGCTAGCAACTGCCGTATCAATTGCAAATAGGTTTTTCCGGATAGGGTTGTCTCGAAGGCGAAATCTTCGCGACGCTCGATGTATCGGTTAATTTCACGCAGAAATAGCCGACTTGCGGCTAGCCACTCACGTTCCGGCGATAGGGGTGATAGCCCGGCAGCAATCAGATCGGCATTGACGAAATTCCGGCAATTTGCTACCTCAGGCAGCCAGTTCATGGCGAACGTGGTTTTACCGGCCCCGTTCGGTCCGGCGACGATAGTGCAGATAGGCGCACTCATACCGTAACCTCCACAATGGTCATGGTGTCGTTACCAAAAATATCCACCACCTTGACTGCAATCTTGTGCCGCCCTGAGATCACCTCATGGGCCACGCTTTTCAGCTCCAGTGAGCGATCTTTCTTGGTGCGGAAGCTCTGCCACTCGTTTTCAAAGATAAAATCGCCAGTCCATTCCTCGCGAATCTCGCCGCTTGTGGGGTCTTTTACCCGGATGATTTCGCGTTTGCTTTCAAAGTCGAAATCGACGCTCCAATAATCGATCCAGTCTGTCCAATGTTGGGTAAGCGGTTCGCGCTGGATCATGCCTTTCTTGTCCTTGATCAGCTTCACAATTTGCCCCTTCTCGACCACAATCTGGCTCCCCGACTTTTTCTTGCTCAGGGCTTCTTCGGCCTGGGCGATACTGTCTTGGGAGTAGAAAACAGAAAAGTCGGTCAACTCGACTGCGACTGTGGACGGCTGGCCTTTCTTCCTCTTTTTCACATGAGGCTTGACCTCGATGTAGCTGACATCGTGGAAAACCACCTGATTTTTCTCTACTGCTCGTTTGTCGAAAACCTCGGCAGGGATGTATTTGGGCGCGATGTCGATACCTTTGCCCCGTGCTTCGTCAAGCACGTTGGGAAACAGTCCCATCTCGAACTCGAAGCCAAGGATATCTACCTTGGTGATGTGCTTTTTGCGGCATTCCAGGATAATCTCTTCGACGAACAGCCGCGTCACTGGCAGGTTCACCGGCCCCACCGCTACCAGTCGCCCGCCCTTCTTGCCGTGAAACTGCGCGAACTGTTCGACTTTTTCTGCCCGGTAAGCATTCAAAATCAGGTCGAGAAATGCGGCTTCTTTCTGCGCTAACTGCTGTCGTTGTTCATCTTCGCGCAGGTTGGGGTTGATACCTACAAAGTGCTGACGCTCGTATTTACCGAGGTTGAGGATTTCAAAGGCGCGGTAGTCCTTGCCGTTGGCTTTAAGCTGTCGCTGCACGCCAATCATGCGCTTGCGGGTGGTGTGGATAGCGAATTTGCCGAGGTCGGTGCAAATCCACTTGCGGCCCAGCTTCTCCGCTACCGCTGCTGTGGTGCCAGAGCCGCAGAAAAAGTCGGCGACGAGGTTGCCTTCGTTGGAGGATGCTTTGATGATGCGATCAACTAAAGTTTCTGGTTTTTGAGTTGTATAGCCTAGATTTTCTGTCCGGTCTGCTGGCTGTAACATTGAAAGTCGCCAAACATCATCAACAGATCGTCGATCTGTTTCTATGTACACAACTTTTCCATTTTTATCCTTTGCATTCACCAGTTTCTGGGTGTTTTTATCCCATACACGTTTTATTTGACGTACTGTTTTGCCCCGTTGTTCATATTGTCTTTTAAACACTTTATTTTCTGATTTTGAATACCACAAAATAGTGTCATGGTTCGAGGCAAACCGATTGATGTTTCCTTGCATCTTATTATAGTAATACCAAACCACTTCATTGCAAAACCTATCTGCACCAAAGATTTCATCCAGTACAGATCGCATAAGATGGCTAACATGCCAATCGCAATGCACGTAAATACTTCCATCCTCTGCCAGCAGATCCCGCATAAGAATCAGCCGCTCATAGATCATGCTGATAAACGAATCCGCCCCCTTCCCCCAAGTGTCACGGTAGGCGATTTCTTCGAGAATGTTGGGCTTCTTGGTGAAGGTATCGCCCCCGATCTCGATATCCATGGAGAAATCCGCGCCTACATCGAACGGCGGGTCGATATAAATCAACTTCAGCCCGCCCTGGGCCTCGATCGCCTCCCGCAATGGCCCATTCTTAAGTGATGACAAAACTAGCTTGTTATCACCCCAGATCAGCTTGTTCGTCCAGCCCTTGAGCTGCCGCCCGCGCGCATCCACATCAAACAGGCTCATCTGCATCGCCGTATCTGACGGCTTCTCGGCCCGTGGCTCATCCACCTGCTCAATAGTCTGAAACGGTAGCACGAGATTGCAGACCTCATTCGTTTTGCCATTCCAGACCAACTCCACCTCTCGCTTGTCCTCAAACAACAAGAAGCGATACTTCTCTGGCAGTTCCTTGTCTGCTTCGAGATAGCGGATGATCTCCTGTTTTTCCTGGTCGGTCAGTTTCAGCATTGGATGCCCTTATCCTTATCCGTAAAAACCCCAAATATCTGATTTCGACTTGGCTCAAACTGAATCAACCCAGCCAACGCCGAATGCCCACAGTCGATTCACATCTCGCACCTTAACTGCGTCCCCGTGGTGCGATCTCCTATAAAACTGCCACCAGGATACTACAAGTTACCCCCGCCAGACAACTCCGATACCATCACCGCTGGGGCCGTGATGATATCCTGGACTTTGCCCCATCGTTCGCCTTGAGTTATCGGCTGTTTCACTTAGCCCACCTCACTTTGTTCAAAATAAAGATCGCTCGCACATCCGGTGCAGCTAAGGGTTATACTCTACAGACAATTGTTTAACAATGGTAGCGCTCTCGAATATGGTGAGCGTAATATTTTCCATGAGAGCTAGCATCAAGAAGCCCAAGAAAAATGTTCTGCGGTACTCGGCAAAAGATATAAGTACCACTATCTTTGAATTGGATCTGCATTCGTCGGGTACTTGAATCATAACCGACAGCAGTTATGGCTGAGGAACGAACGGAAATCATCTTCATCTAAAGCCAACCTGAATAATTAGTGTTCAGTATCACGTGGTGGGTTGGGATCATTACCTGGAGCTATGGTGTCCTTACTACGAATTTTTCCGTCCTTCCCTTTCGTCGTAAGTTCTCCCCCACCTGACTTACGTAGCATTTCTCGGGCTTCATTCTCAGCTTGTTTTTGAGTCGAATGCAATCCAGCCGCTTTTGAAGCGGAGTTTTTCTTGTTGACCCAATTTCCATCAGCGTTACGGTAAACCATGCGATCCTTATCTTTTGACATAAGCCTTGTCCTCACTATAGGGTTCAATTTTTGCCATGCTAGCGCTTTGACTAAGAGATCAGCCAATAGTGAGGTGGCATTTTTGGTGTGGATTACCGAACATTTTATTAAACAGCAACTATATGTAGCATTTTTGGCGTCCGGGTTGGCAAAGTCTATAGCAAGAGTTTGCTAAAAGCTTGATGGTTCTGGGAGGGGGCAGAAGGTAACTGTTCAGGGGGGTCAACATTTTGCACAAATCCCCATAAATGCTTGACACGTATAGGTTTCAGGCGTTTTACTCCAACGAGGCGAATGTCAGTACAGACCCCAAAAAGCAGTTTTATCCTCGCCTTAGCCGGAAACAGCAGCGTAGAAAACAGTTAGAAAATCAATTTCAGGCTATTTTCTATGCTGATTTCACTCAAACTAATGCTGGACGATTTTCGAGATACCCCCTGAATAGTTACGGCAGAAGTATAGCTAACCACAATCATCGCCAGTTATTGGTGTCTAAACTCCTAAAATCCTCCGTTAGATCTTCAATATCATAGTGCAGAGGAATCTGTCGAGATAATAGGACTTGTTGAATTTTAAGCTGATCGAGTCCTGCAAGATAACTGGCTTGTTCCAGAGTTAACCGCTCTTGCTGAAATAAAAGAATGGCAATTTCTTGTAACATCTCTGATCGAGAGAGTTGGACTGACCTGAGGATATAATCTGGAATGACAAGACTCATAATTCCTCCAATTTTGGTTCTTGATGATTTGGGACTATGTTGATTGGCATTGATCATACATCTAAATTTGTCGCCAATTTTCGGTCTGTAAACCTGCAACTCGCTCAAATTCTCGCTGGTTTGCTGTCACCATAATCAAGTTATGTTGCAGTGCCGTAGCTGTGATTAAGACATCGTAAGCACCAATCGGTTGCCCCTGAGATTTGAGGGCGGAACGGATGTGAGCAGTTTGTTCCGCTTCTACAACGCCGAAAGGCAAAATGGTTACAGAAGATAAAATGCTAGTAATTGCAGGTTCAATCTTCTGAGCACGTTGCAGATTTAGTGCAAATCCATAGCGTAACTCCATAACTGTAACTGACGAAATGGCAATATCAGCGGGTAAGGTTTGTTTGAACTTGGCTGTAGTTCCAGCCTCACCTTTGATGAAATCACTGATGACGCAAGTGTCAAGGAGATAACGCATCAAAATAGCTCCGGGTCACGAGGCGGACGGAGTTCATCTCGGTAAGATTCAAATGCTGGAAAGTCAGGATTTGCTTCGTAGGATAAGATCACCTCTGACCAATGAGGTGTAGAACGTCGTGTTGTCTGACGTAAAGCTTGCAAAATTATGGTTTGCAATGGAACCTTAGATTGCTCGGCTTGACGGATTAAGTCTTGTTCAAGATCTGGGGGTAAATCAATTTTGATTTGCATTAAGAGTTCTCCGGTCAATAGATTTTTTCAAAAAAAACAGATTATATCCGTTGCTGTAGGGGCATAACCCACCCCTTGTATATAAGTTATTGATGATTAAGGACGATATTCAAGACCCTATTATGAATGATAACTCAGTCGGGGTGCATGAGAATCCCAGTCCAGGTTGAGAACGACTGGAGGGGACGATCGCCGCGTTTCCCATCATCGCCTCTCAACGCCATTGCTCACTCCGGAATTTGCCTTAAAATAACAAGACGTGACTCACCTGAGCCTTATGAAGAATTACTACAAAAAACTCTATGTTTAGTGCATCCATTCCCGAGTCTGAACTCCGGGAACAATTTAAGTCTCTTCAGAAACAACTGCGCGATCGCTGGCAGACCATTGACCAGTTCGACCAAGATGATAATGATATCCTCGTCATCCCCTCCATTAGCCTAGACCAACGGGAACTACGAAAAATCGCTGGGGTTCACCATTACGAGGAACGCAACCTCTATTCCCTGATTCGCCTACGCAACCCCCGAACTCGCCTCATTTACGTCACCTCCCAACCCCTCCACCCCAGTACCATTGATTATTATCTGCAACTCCTACCGGGGATTCCCTTCTCCCACGCCCGCGATCGCCTCCTCTTATTCTCCACCTACGACTCCTCCCCCCAACCCCTCACCCAAAAAATCCTCGATCGCCCCCGCTTAATTGAACGCATCTGGCGGGCGTTACGACCCCACCAATCCTATATGGTCTGTTTTAACGCCACAGCCTTGGAACGGGAGTTATCGGTACGCCTAGGGATTCCTCTGTTAGCGTTAGATCCTGACCTCCTCTATTGGGGAACCAAAGCTGGTTCACGCCAGATTTTTAGCGATTGCGGGATTCCCCATCCCCCGGGAAGTGCGTTAGTCCATTCTGTGGAGGACTTGACGGAGGCGGTGTGCGAGTTATGCGATCGCCAACCCCAGGCTCGGCGATTTGTGGTCAAACTCAATGAAGGCTTTTCGGGGGAAGGAAACGCCCTTTTAGATGTAACGGGATTGCGAGATAGTTCCTCCCCACAACGCCTTAGCCAATTGTGTGATCGCTTCTCCCAAATGCGCTTCCAAGCCGACGGCGAACAGTGGCCCAGTTTCGCCAGCCGCATCCCGGAACTCGGGGCGATCGTGGAATTGTATATTGAAGGCCAGGAAAAGCGATCGCCCAGTGTTCAATGTCGCATCACTCCCGAGGGAACCGTCGAAGTCCTCTCAACCCATGACCAACTCCTGGGAGGCCCCGATAGCCAAGTCTATCTCGGTTGCGTCTTCCCCGCCGATACGGATTATCGCGTGCGTCTGCAAGAGTTAGGCTTACGAGTGGGGGCGGCTTTAGCGGAGAAAGGCTGTTTAGAACGCTTTGGGGTTGATTTTATCGCCGTTCACCAAGACGGCGATTGGCAGTTACACGCCATTGAAATTAACCTCAGAAAAGGGGGAACCACTCACCCGTTTATGGAGTTAAAACTGTTAACAAAAGGGCGCTATGACCTAGACAGTGGCTTATTTTATAGTCAACAAGGACGAGCAAAGTTCTATCGCGCCAGTGATAACTTACAGAAGCCGGAGTATCACGGGTTGTTGCCCAATGACTTGATGGAAATTATTGCCTATCATCAACTTCATTTTGATAGTAGCACGGAGACCGGGACGATTTTTCATCTCATGGGCTGTCTATCCCAATTTGGTAAGTTGGGGTTAACCAGTATTGGCAATTCCCGTCAAGAAGCGGATGAGATTTATCAGAGGGTGGTGGATATTTTGGATACGGAAGGTCGCCGCTATGGGATGGAGAACGAGGAGGGAGATATGCCCCCAAGTCATCCGATTGCTTGGCGGGGACGGATGGAGGTGAGAAATCCCCAATTTAGGAAAGATAGGGAAAATTAGGGATTATATCTCTTGCAGAAGCGGTGCGTTCCGGCAAGTTTTAACGGAGTGGTCAACGTCCAAAGTTAGGTGATGCCGGAACACACCCTACGCGTCTTTTACCTCTACTTCCCTATTCCTTCGTTTTGGGTTTAAAGGTGGAGGAAACATAGAGTTCTTTTAACTGTTTCTTGTCCACGTTGGCGGGGGCGTCGGTGAGGAGACAGCGGGCTTGTTGGGTTTTGGGGAAGGCGATGACATCCCGGATTGAGTCTTCTTGGGCTAATAACATGACTAAACGGTCTAAGCCGTAGGCGATGCCGCCGTGGGGTGGGGTTCCGTAGTCGAAGGCGTTGAGGAGAAAGCCGAATTTCTCGTTGGCTTCTTCGTCGGATAAGCCAATGGCCTCGAAGACTTGTTCTTGAATCTCCCGTTGGTAAATCCGTAGACTACCACCGCCGATTTCGTTGCCATTTAAGACCAGGTCGTAGGCTAAGGCCCTGGCGGTTTTGAGGTCGGCTAAATCTTCGGGATTGGGGGCGGTAAAGGGGTGGTGGAGGGCTTCGAGACGTTTCTCGTCGGCGTTCCACTCGAACATGGGGAAGTCGGTAATCCAGAGGAGGTTGAGTTGACTCTCGTCGATGAGATCCATCTGGCGGGCGATGACTTGACGCAGGCGATCAAGGGTTTTGTTGACGGTTTCGCTGTCTCCGGCGCCAAATAGCAACAGATGTCCGGGTTCGGCGTGGGTTCGGCTGAGAAGTTCGGCTTTTTGGTCGTCGCTGAGGTTGTCTTTGATGGCGCCGATGGTGTCGATCTCGCCGTTGTCTTTGACGCGAATGTAAGCCAGTCCTTTGGCCCCGGCTTCGCTGGCTTCTTTGAAGAGGTCGCCGCCGGGTTTGATACGGACGTTGGAGATGGCGGCGTTTCCGTTGGGGATGGGGAGGACTTTGACGATTCCGCCGGCTTTGATGGCCCCGGAGAAGACTTTGAAGCCGGAGTCTTTCATTAAGTCGGAGACGTCAACGAGTTCTAGGCCATAGCGGGTGTCGGGGCGATCGCAGCCGTAGCGTTCCATGGACTCGTGATAGGTGAGTCGGGGGAAGGGCCGGGGAAGGTCGATTCCTTTGATGGTTTTGAAGATATGGGCGACGAGGGCCTCGTTGAGGTCGATGATGTCGTCGAAGGACATGAAACTCATTTCCATGTCTAGTTGGGTAAATTCGGGTTGGCGATCGGCCCGCAAGTCTTCGTCGCGGAAACAACGGGCGATTTGATAGTAGCGATCCATCCCCGACACCATTAATAACTGTTTGAACAGTTGCGGCGATTGGGGAAGGGCGAACCATTCGCCGGGGTTGACGCGACTGGGAACGAGGTAATCCCGCGCACCTTCGGGGGTGGAACGGGTGAGAACGGGGGTTTCGACTTCGACGAAGTTTTGCTGATCTTCGAGGAAGCGACGGATGGCTTTGATGGTCTCATGGCGCAGTTTTAGGTTCCCGGCCATGCGATCGCGCCGTAAGTCCAGGTAGCGATATTTGAGGCGCAATTCTTCCCGGACGGCTTCGATTTCTGAGGTTCCGACTTGGAAGGGGAGTTGTTTGTGAACTTCGTTGAGAACTTCGATGCGATCGGCGTAGACTTCAATTTCTCCGGTGGGGAGTTTCGGATTCAGGGAGTCGTCGGGCCGTTGATAGACGGTTCCGGTAACGCGCACAACATATTCGTTACGCAGTGCGTCCGCGTCTTGGAAGGCTTCTGGGGTTCGTTCAGGATCGCCGACGATTTGCACGACTCCGCTGCGATCGCGCAAATCCACGAAAATCACGCCACCGTGATCCCGACGACGATCCACCCAGCCGCAGAGGGTGACGGGTTTACCGATATCTTCTTTTCGGACAGTGCCGCAATAGTGGGTTCGCATGGTGGCAGGGTTAAGGAGTAACGTGCAGTTCAAATCTGGAAAACTTCCTCATTATGCCGTATCGCTGAGGAGAAGGCAAAAGGCATAACCCACCCCTAACCCCTCCCAGGAGGGGAAGGCAAGGGGCAAGAGGGGGAACGGGGAACGGGGAACAGGGAACAGGGAACAGGGAACGGGGAACAGGGAACAGGACAATTATATTTGCTGAACTCTTTAACATTTTATTGGATTTTGTCAACCCTTTTCGTGTTGATTTTTGTTGCGAAAATATTTTGTCGCAGGCTAGATGTTTAATCTTGCGTCCTGGACAAGACTTCAGCCCCTGATTTGCCTTATCCTTTGGGGCGCTCGACTTCAGTATAACATGAAATCGACGAATCACAAGCCGCAAACGGCAAATTTGCATGAAACTCTGGTCTATTTTTGCAACTTGTTAAACATTCAGGGTTAGACGGTTGGCTAAGGCGACCCAGTCTTCTACGGCTAGACGTTCGGCGCGACTCTCTGGGGGCAGATTTCGTTGTTCTAGGAGTGTTTGTAACTCATCCATATCCACTTTCCCTTTGAGGTTGTTGCGTAGCATTTTGCGGCGACTGGAAAATCCTAACTTAATCAAGGTTGCCATTTTCTTGGGATTATCGGCGGGAACGGGAATTGAACGAGGGGTGAGACGAACGACAACAGAATCCACTTTGGGGGGTGGGTAGAAGGCTTTGGGGGGAACGTGACAGATGGATTCGCAATCGGCTAGGTATTGAACTCGCACGGATAAGGCCCCGAAGGTTTTAGAACCGGGTTTGGCGCAGAGGCGATCGCCCACTTCTTTCTGCAAAAGTAATACAATAGAATGATAGGGGTTAGGATTGGGCGCGTCCACGTCTCCAAGGAGTTTTTCTAAGATGGGTGCGGTGATATTGTAGGGAATGTTAGCGACGACTTTATTTTGCTGCTTAAAGATATCGGGAGACTGTGTTAAAACCTCGGCTAGATTTAAGGATAAAAAATCTCCTTGCAGCAATAAAAAATTATCTATATCTGCAAATGTCTTGACCAGTTTTTTACATAAATCTCGGTCAAGTTCGACAGCGACTAAAGATTCAACCCAAGGAAATAACCGGCGGGTTAAAACCCCTTGCCCAGGACCAATTTCGAGGACGCGATCGCCCGAGGAGAGTTGTGCGGCGGCGACAATTTTATCGAGGACGGTATCACTGCGAAGCCAATGTTGGGCGAATCGTTTACGAGGGGGCATGGTTTGGGAAAGGGAACAGGGAACAGGGAACAGGGGGAGAGAACCCACCCCGCCCTTTGGGCACCCCTCCTAGGAGGGGAAGGGAACAGGGAAGGAGGATATGATAGGTTGAAATGTGTTAGATGTCGAGGTCAGTGGCTGGAGATGGCGTACATAAACCTACGGGGTGTTGACCATTACTATGAATGGATTACGGGGAAGTCGGGGGAAGACGAGAAGCCGGTAATGGTGTTTCTACATGGCTGGGGGGGATCGGGACGTTATTGGCGGAGTACGGCCCGGGCCTTGTGCGATCGCTTCGATTGTTTACTGTACGATATGAGGGGCTTCGGGCGATCGCGGCTGCCGGAGAAAAGCCAACTGGAGGCGGCCCTGGATTATGAACTCGAAACCTACGCTGACGACTTGGCGGCGTTGCTGGATGCCTTGGTGGGCGATCGCCAGTCTTCCCAAGTTTATCTCAACGCTCACTCGATGGGAGCCTCCATTGCCACCCTATTTATCAACCGTTATCCTGAACGAGTCAAGCGGGCCATCCTCACCTGTAGCGGAATTTTCGACTACGACGAACGCAGTTTTACCGCCTTCCACAAAATTAGTCGCTGGGTGGTTCAGTTTCGCCCCCAGTGGCTGGCTTCCGTTCCCTGGGTTGATCGTCTGTTTATGGCTCGCTTTCTGAACAAGACCATACCGAGTCACGAAAGTCAAGCCTTTCTCGTAGATTTCTTGATGGCGGATTTCGAGGCGGCGTTGGGTACGGTGTTGACGTCGGTTAGCAAGCAAGCGGCGGAAACGATGCCGAGTGAGTTCGCCAAAATCAGGGTTCCGACGCTGTTGGTAGCGGGGGAACGAGATATTATTATTCCTGCTGCGATGGGCCGTAAAGCCGTGGAACAGAATAAACAAGGGATGGTTCAGTATCTCGAAATCGCTGAGACAGCCCATTTCCCAATGTTAGAAGATGCCTCAACCTATCTCGGGGGAATTGCACCATTTCTAGCGGTTTAAAGAAAAAGGCAAGAGGCAGTAGGCAAGAGATAGCGGTGGTGATGATAGTTCCCAGTTCGGGGATTCCCCGTTCCCTTGTTCCGCCCTTTTGCCTTTTGCCTCTTGCCTTTTGCCTTTTTCTTCCCTAACCCACCGATTGCGGGGTTTTCTCTGAGGTGGGTTCTTTTGTATTTTGATTGAGTTGTCCGCCGAACTTTTGCAGTTCGTAGAGTTTCACCCCAATTTGATATTCATACTGACTCAACAGACGACCATAAATATAGCCGGCACGACCATCCAAAAAGCCCAATTGCAAGATATAAAAGAGGATAAAGCGCAATAAGGGTTTGAAGGGAAGACGCACCCAAATTTTCTTGAGAAAACGTTTGCGTTGTACGGAATCTCCGAATAAGTTAGCGCCAATGGTTCCGTCTTCGGCTTGACCTGAAAGGAGGTTATAATAGACTCGAGCTTCCCAGTTAGAATAACGATTGTGGCGAGCGAGCCAGTGATAAATATCTCGGAAGTCGATATGTAGCATATCTTCTTTGAGATAACCGGCTTGGCTGGGAAGAACTACGTGTTCGTGAACTTCGTTGTCGCCGGTGTTGGGAACCGCTTCGGTACTTAGGTTTTCATAGCGACCGAGTTTGTGCTTGAAGAGGCGCAAGTTCCAATCGGGATATTTACCGCCGTGACGAATCCATTTACCGAGGAAAAAGACGCGACGGTTGAGATAGTAGCCATCTTTTTCATTCTGTTCGATGACTTGGGCAATTTCATCCCAAAGTTCTGGGGTGATGCGTTCGTCGCAATCAACGATTAACACCCAGTCATGGCTGAAGGGTAAATTATCTAAAGACCAATTTTTCTTTTTGGGCCAACGTCCATTAAAGTGGAATTGAACGACCTTGGCGCCGAACTGTTCGGAAATTTCACAGGAGCGATCGCTACTTTGGGAGTCTACCACAAAGACTTCAGCGGCTCGGGAAACACTTTCGAGACAAGCCGGGAGATTAGATTCCTCATTTTTGGCGGGAATGAGGACGGACACGGGAATCTTATGATCAGTCGAAGACATACAAGCTAACCTACGCAGTTTAAGGGAACGGGGATTGAGTAGAAATGAGGGGAACCGATGGACTCCACGAGATTTAAGCAGGGGTTTCCGGGCGATCGCCTGGGAGGTCTTTGGGCGGAAAGAGCATCCCCTCAATGGCAGACCCTAGATAGCCAATCTGACCGTAAGCATACACCAAATTCTCAAAGCGTTGTGCAGGATCGCGCACAAATTTAAGGGATTTATAAAGTCCTCGGGCGATTCGTTCTCCTCCTCGTAACAATTGTTTAGACCCGGCATTTCCGGCAAGTTGTTCCCGATAACACTCACTCACCCCTTGCCACCAGCCTCGTTGCAGAAACCAACTGCGGTTAACTCGTTCCGGGGCGACATTATGGGCGACTAAGGCGTTGGGAAGATAGGCAACTTGCCAACCGAGATTTAAGGCCTTTTCGGTCATGTAGAGTTCTTCATTGGAGAGTAGTTTTTTACCCACTCGCCCCAAATTGGGGTCAAAACCGCCAATCTGATTGAGGAAGTCTCGGCGAATACAGTAGTTTAAGCCTCGGGGGGTGAGTCCTGGGTTTTCAATCAACCGTAGCTGGTCTCCTAAATCATACCGCCCCAGACAGCCGGACATCTCATCGGAGAGCCAGGGCGGTTGAGACATCCCCTCGGCCCAGATGAGGGTCACTTTGCCACCGGCGATCGCCAATTTATCATTCTCCTCGAAGGCGTGACTGAGGCAACTTAGCCAGGTGGGGGTGGCTACGGCATCGTCATCGAGATAGGCAATCAGCGGCGCTTCAGTGGCGTTAGCCCCGGTGTTGCGGGCAACGGATAACCCGAGGGTAGGTTCCCAGATATAGCGGAGACGAGGATGAGGCGATCGCGCGTCAACGACGGCCTTGGTGTTGTCTGTCGAACCATTGTCAACGACGATGACGTCATAGTTCTGGCACTCTGACTGGTTCAGGAGACTATCAATGGCGGCCCCGAGATAGGTATCTCGGTTGTGAGTACAGATAATTGCAGAGATGTTTAGATCGGACATGAAATCCTCAAAGGCCAGTAACTCGGGGAACGGCCAATCGGCTTGCCGTTCTCGTCTGTTATAGCAGATGAAGGCAAGAGGCAAGAAGAAGGGAACAGGGAATAGGGAACGGGGAACGGGGAACAGGGAACAGGGAACAGGGAACAGGAGGGAACGGGGAACGGGGAACAGGGAACGGGGAACGGGGAACG
>LSZA01000059.1 GCA_001637315.1 Phormidium willei BDU 130791
AAGGTGTTCCAGGTCAAACAAGCTCGAATTGTGCGCAAGGCATCCGGGTACTTTGTCATGCTTAGCCTTCAGGCTGATGTCGAGATTCCGGCTGTGGCCCCTCATGGGCATCCGGGATTGTGGAGTGGAGGTTCGCAAAGACCTCTCAACCCGGATTCATCACTGCCATAACTGCGGGTCAGTCCAACCCCGTGATGTAGCCAGTGGACAAGTGATTTGTACCCGTGGGCAACGGGGAATCGAAAATGCCTGTGGAGGGGAGGCGGCGGGGGCTGGGGTCACCCAGTCTAGCTGGCACCTGTTGAAGTCGGATTACGCAACGCGCCAGTTTCTTGGCGTGTTCTATGCGCTTAGGCGCAGGCTTCGCCAACACGTTGCCGACTTGTTTTGAGGTGTACTCGTCCGAGTCGATTAACGGCTTTTTTCCGGTTGGCAGAGCCTTTCTGTTTTTTACTCACCCTTCGGTGAGCGCGTTTGAGCTTTTTCTCGGCGTTTCGGTCAAATCTCGGGTTCGGTTCAGTCTGTCCGTTTGAGTCGGTGTAGAACGAATTGAGTCCGACATCTAAACCCACGGTATTTCCTGACGGTTCGAGTGTTTCTCGAACCTCTACTTTGACGCAGAACTGAGCGTAATAGCCATCGGCTCTGCGAACCAGCCGAGCCCGTTTGATTTGTTCTGTGCTGTAAAATGCCAAATCCCAGGTTCCAACTAGCTTCAGTCGCCCGATATTCTTCTTATCGGTAAAGACAATATGCTTGGGGTCGAGTAACTTCCAGCCGGAAGTTTTGTACTCGACCGAACGACTGTTTTTCTTGAACCTGGGATATCCTTCTCTTGGTGCGCGTTCCCTGGCGCCGTGCGACGGCGCGGGGTCGCACCGCTTTTTGCCGGGAACCGACTGGCGACAGTTCTCGAAAAATCGAGCGATTGCCGACCAAGCGCGTTCGGCTGAAGCTTGACGAGCCGTGCTGTTGAGTTCCCGAGCAAAGTCATACTCTTGAGCGAGTACCCGACGGTACTTATTGAGGTCGTATTTGTTGACCCGAGGGGTATCCATCCAATCGCGCAGTGCCTTGTTGCGAACGAACTGTGCGGTTCGGATCGCTTCCTCAATCGCCGCGTCTTGGTGGGGCTTCCCTTTGCTTTTGAACTCAAGAACAAGCATCGCACCGTTGGCATCGGTTGTGCGGAAAATCGTGGCACAAAAAAGCAGGATTGTCAAAAGCCGTCCTAGAAGGACGGGGTTTTAGACCCAAAATTTTTGATAACAACTTGTCGTTTTGTAACAATTGTGGCAAACGTCCCGCGTCCTGAACCGACAATGGGATCACACGCGCGATCGCCCCCTGGTCTAGTCCCATGAGCGGCGATCGCCTCAGACGGATCGCCCCAGGCGACGCGACACCAACAGAACTTATGGGTATTGCCAGCATCAACCCCGCCACGGGAGAAACCATCAAAACCTTCACGGCCCTGAGCGACACGGAACTCGAGGCCAAACTCGAACGAGCCGATCGCACCTTTGGGCAATACCGCCATACGATGATGGTCCAGCGATCGCGCTGGCTCCAGAACGCGGCCGATATCCTCGAACGAGATGCTCAACGCTTCGGGAAACTGATCACCCAAGAAATGGGCAAACCGATCGCCCAAGCCGTCGCGGAGGTCAACAAATGCGCCCTCGTCTGCCGCTACTACGCCGACAACGCGGCTGAGTTTCTGGCGGATCGCCCCGTGACCACTGATGCCCCCTTTAGTTATACGGCCTATCATCCCCTGGGGGCGATTCTGGCGGTCATGCCTTGGAATTTCCCCTTTTGGCAAGTCTTCCGCTTCGCGGCCCCGGCTCTGATGGCGGGCAATGTGGGCTTACTCAAACACGCCTCGAATGTTCCTCAATGTGCCTTGGCGATCGAGTCGGTTCTCTCGGAAGCGGGATTCCCCAGCGGTGCGTTCCAAACCTTGCTGATTGGGGCCGATCGCGTGGCGGCGCTCCTAGCTGATGATCGCATCCAAGCCGCCACCCTCACGGGCAGTGAAGGGGCCGGAATTAGCCTGGCCGAACAAGCGGGCAAAAACCTGAAAAAAACGGTTCTGGAACTCGGCGGCAGTGATCCCTTTATCGTCATGGGGAGTGCCAACCTCGAAGCCGCTGTCAGCACGGCTGTCACCGCTCGGATGCTCAACAGCGGCCAGTCTTGCATTGCGGCTAAACGCTTCATCATCCACGACTCGATTGCCGATGAGTTTGAAGGGCGCTTCCTGGCTAAACTGGAGGCTCTGCGCTTTGGTGATCCCTTCACTCCCGACAACGATCTCGGGCCGCTAGCCACTCCTGGCATTCGCGATGAACTGCATCAACAGGTGCAAACCTTAGTCAAACAGGGCGCTAAACTCCGACTCGGGGGCGAACTCCCTCAGGGACCGGGGAACTTTTACCCGGCGACGTTACTCAGCGATATTCCATCAGGGACTATTGCTGATGATCAAGAACTGTTTGGCCCCGTGGCTTTGCTGTTTCGCGTCAGTACGATCGATGAGGCGATCGCCCTGGCGAACCGAGTTCCCTACGGCTTAGGTGCTAGTGCTTGGACCACAGTAGAACCCGAGCAACAACAATTCATCAGTGAATTGGAAGCGGGAGCCGTTTTTATCAACGGTATGGTCAAATCTGATCCGCGACTGCCCTTCGGTGGCATCAAGAAATCGGGCTATGGCCGTGAACTCGCTGTAGAAGGTATTCAGGAGTTTGTCAACATCAAAACTGTGGTCATCAGTCAATAGCATCCAAGGGTATCGGTTCCGAGTTGCCCCCTTCTGGATCAATTTGGGCGAAGGACTTGGCAAAGGGATTATCTTGGAATTGTGGTTTCACACCTGTTATCGCGTCTGTTCACATCTGTTAATTCAACTCATTTCAACGCAACGCAAGGGGTCTTAATGAACACTGCGGAACTCTTAGTCAAATGTCTGGAAAACGAGGGCGTCAAATATGTCTTCGGCTTGCCGGGTGAAGAAAATATGCAAGTCCTCGAAGCTCTACGAGGCTCGCCGATTCAGTTTGTCACCACTCGCCATGAGCAGGGAGCGGCCTTTATGGCGGATGTTTATGGACGCTTAACGGGAAAAGCGGGGGTTTGTCTGTCTACTCTCGGGCCTGGGGCGACGAACTTGATGACGGGGGTGGCGGATGCTAACCTCGATGGTGCGCCTCTTGTGGCGATTACGGGCCAGGTGGGAACGGATCGGATGCACATTGAATCTCATCAGTATTTGGATTTGGTGGCGATGTTCGCTCCGGTAACCAAGTGGAATTCGCAGATTGTTCGCCCGAGTAATACCCCGGAAATTGTCCGTAAGGCGTTTAAACGGGCACAACAGGAAAAACCGGGGGCGGTTCATATTGATTTGCCCGAAAATATCGCTGAGATGCCGGTGCAGGGAAGCCCCCTCAAGTGCGATCGCCAGGACAAAATTTACGCCTCGTATAAGAGTCTCAATGATGCGGCGACGGCTATTTCTCGGGCGAATAATCCTCTGATTCTGGTGGGGAATGGGGCGATTCGTGATGATGCCAGTGATGCTCTGACGGAGTTTGCGACTCGGTTGAATATCCCGGTAGCCAATACGTTTATGGGTAAGGGGGCGATCGCCTATACGCATCCCCTAGCTCTTTGGACGGTGGGGTTACAACAGCGCGATTACATTAGTTGTGGCTTTGACAACACGGATTTGGTGATTGCGGTTGGTTATGATTTGATTGAGTATTCTCCTAAGAAATGGAATCCGAAAGGGGAAATTCCCATTGTGCATATTGGGACGGATTCGGCGGAGATTGACAGCAGCTACATTCCCTTGGTGGAAGTGGTGGGCAATATCACAGACTCTCTCGATGAGATTCTACGCCGTTCGGATCGCTCGAGTAAGGGGACTCCTCATGCCCTCTCGCTACGGGATGATATTCGCCAGGATTACGAGCAGCACGCCAATGATAATGAGTTTCCCCTGAAGCCTCAGAAGCTGATTTACGATTTGCGGCAGGTGATGGGGCCTGATGATGTGGTGATTTCTGATGTGGGCGCTCATAAGATGTGGATTGCTCGTCATTATCACTGCGAACGGCCCAATACTTGTTTGATTTCTAATGGCTTTGCGGCCATGGGGATTGCGATTCCGGGGGCGATCGCCGCGAAGCTGGTGCATCCAGACCGCAAAATTGTGGCGGCGACGGGAGATGGCGGCTTCATGATGAATTGTCAGGAGTTGGAGACGGCTCTGCGCACGAAAACCCCGTTTGTGACCATTATTTTCAATGATGGGGGCTATGGCTTGATTGAGTGGAAGCAGGAGGCTCAATATGGCCGGGCTTCGTTTATTGAGTTCGGCAACCCGGATTTTGTCAAGTTTGCTGAAAGTATGGGTTTGAAAGGCTATCGGGTAACGTCTACGGAGGAGTTTGTGCCGATTTTGAAGGAAGCGTTGGCTCAGGATGTACCGGCGGTGATTGACTGTCCGGTGGATTATCGGGAAAATGCTCGCTTTTCGGCGAAATCGGGTGAGTTGAGCTGTCCGATGTAGGTATTTGCTGGCTCACCCTGGATATCTTGAGTTCTGCTCATACGGCTTTGGCGGTATGGGCAGTTTTGTTTCGGGTTCTTCCTCTCTTTCTCGTGACTTGGCTCAGCCAAGTCATGCCATTGGGGAGGCTCTGCCTCCCGAGAGCAGGCGGCAGAGCCGCCGAGAGTGCGTGTCACGGCTTCAGCCATGACACGAGGAGGGGAGGAGGGGAGGAGGGGGTTAAGGTGTCTGCAAATGTGAAGTTTTATAACAAATTGGCATATCTCCGTAAAACGAGGGCTGTTATCCCGACAGTAGTTATAGATGATTGGGAGGTTCCTCGTGGAGGATAGAGATACTCAACAGCCGAGTCATAATCCGCTTGCTCAGTTGGATGAGCAACTCAGGAGTTTAGCTCTTGAGGCTCAGAACTCCCCCCCAGGGAGTCGCCAGCGCCGTCGTGCTTTGACGCGACTGGTGCAACTGACTCGCACCTCCGGTCGCCTCTGTCATCCTTATACTGGGCAGTTTCCCCATGTTTATGATGATATTTATAATGAGGCGCTGCAAATGTTGTTTATTTACATTTGCGATCGCATTGATGCCTATAACCCTAAGAGAAGTCCGTTTTTACGATGGGTTAACTTTCTCTTGCAACGGCGTTTTTTCAATGAGGCAATTCCCCGGATTATTGGCGATCACCGCGAGATTTCTAGCACTTCTCTCACACCATCGGTTCAGGCACAACAGCAAGTTTTGACGAGGGGGTCATCTCCGAGTCTATCTGAGGCGATCGCGCAATGTTTACGGGATGACCCGGCTGGACTCTTTGAACGTCGTTCCCTACGCCAAAATCCAGACATTACGTTCAAAATAATTGCCATTCGACGACTCAATGGTGAGAGCTGGAAAACCATTTCTGCTGATTTGGGAGTGCGTATTTCAACCTTGAGTGATTTTTATCAACGTAGCCTGAGTGAATTTTCCAAGTTTATTAAAGACTACGTACAAACTTAACCAAAAATAGTTTATGTCAGGAGTAATCCATGAATTATAGTCATCACGAGTTAACGTTCAATGTTCCGATTACGCAAATGATGCGTTCTCAAGCAGATCACGTGAGTCAATATCAAGATACATTAGATAAATCTAGACAGGTTTATTGTAATGTCTTGGCGGTGTTAGCCGTTGATTATTACTGTCAATGTATGGGAATTGAAACAAGTCTAGAACTAAGTACTGTGTGGGATCCGGGGTTGCAATATTTGGCAAATAACGCTGATTTGGAACTCAAGAACTTAGGTCAGGTTCAATGTTGTGCCATGATGGTTAACCAGAACAAAGTTAAAGTTTCTCGGGAGGCTCAGTGCGATAAACTTGGTTATTTTGCTGTTGTGTTAGATGAAGACTCGAATGAGGCGGTTTTGCGAGGATTTTCCGAAAAATTAATTGGAGATGGAGAAGAGTTTTCTTTGCAAAATTGGGATGATTTAGATCTGTTTTTGTTGAAGGTTGAAGAATGGGAAAATCAGCCATCAGCGGCATCATCCCAGGTCACTCAACTCAGCCAGTGGCTTCACGGTTTGGTGGACGCAGGATGGCAGAATCTCGAAGCGCTAGTTGCCCCAGAACAGCCTGCACCCGCCTGGGTGGTGAGAAGCCGGATGAAGAGTCAGGAGACTCAGCAAAACTCGGTGATTAAACGGGGAAAACTGCTTCATTTTGAGGGGATGTCGGAGGCGATCGCCCTGTTGATTAGTTTAGACTCAGAAATTTCAGAGGAAATGGATGTTTCGGTGGAGATACAATCTCTGGATAGACAGAGTGAGTTACCGCTGAATTTGGAGATTTCTATCTTGAATGATGAAGGTCAGGCGGTGATGCAGGCTCTTGCTAAAAGTACAGAACATATTAAGCTAAACTTTAGTGGACAGCCTCAAGAACAGTTTGGTGTTAAAGTTACATTAGGGACTGTCAGTTTTTTGGAACACTTTTTGATCTGAGAGATAACAAGAGGATATAAATTATGACGAAACTTGTAACCTTAAAACTGACTGGAAACTTGGATAATGCGGGTTTTCAAGTCTCTTTGGAAATTAGTCAAGATGGCGATCGCCCCTCGATTGAAGAGACGGGTCAGTTGCCCGCTGCCCCGGATTTACTGGCTCAGTTAGACCGCCATTGGTTAGAGAACTATCGCCCGTTGAGTGCGCCGTATCGGATTAAGTCAAAGGGGATTGAATATGGTGGTTCAATTCAGGCGCGTTTGAAGGCCTGTCAGGAGTCGGGGAAAAGCCTGCGCGATCGCCTCAACACTTGGTTGGATGCGGAGTCTTTTCGAGGCATTGATCGTCGATTACGGCAACAGCTTAAACCCGATGATGATATCCGGGTTCTTATTCGCACCAATGACACCCGTTTACATAAACTTCCCTGGCATCTGTGGAGTTTTTGCCAAAGTTATCCTAAAACAGAAATTGCGTTGAGTCCACCGAAGTTTCAACGTCGTGAGCGATTTTCTTCTCAGGGTGGGAGGCAGAAGATTAGAATTTTAGCAATTTTGGGTCATGCTGAGGGGATTAAGGTCAGTCGCGATCGCCAAATCCTAAAGAATTTACCAGGTGCAGAGGTTGAATTTTTAGATGAACCCACCCAGTCTGAGATTAACGATCAGCTTTGGGACCAACCCTGGGATATTATCTTTTTTGCCGGTCATAGTGAAACGGAAGGGGATGAGGGACGGATTCATATTAATCCCAGGGAGAGTTTGACGATTGATGAACTTTGGTATGCCTTGCGCAAAGCGGTGAATCAGGGGTTACAGGTGGCAATTTTCAACTCCTGTGATGGGTTGGGGTTGGCCCGTCGTTTGGATGACCTGCAAATCCCAATTACGATTGTGATGCGGGAGTTAATCCCGGATCAGGTGGCTCATAAGTTTTTGAAGTATTTTCTCTTGGGATTTGCCGACGGAAAGCCCTTTTATCAAGCGGTACGAGAGGCGCGGGAGCGGTTGCAGGGGATGGAAAACGAGTTTCCCTGTGCCAGTTGGCTGCCGGTGATCTGTCAGCATCCTTGGGAGGTTCCGCCGACGTGGCAAGGGTTATTAACGCCGTTGTCTCCACCGCCTTTCCGGACGTCTCCTTGGTGGAGTGGGTTAGGAAAGGTGTTGGTGGCTAGTATGCTGGTGACGAGTTTGGTGATGGGTGGGCGATCGTTGGGTTGGTTGGAACAGTCGGAGTTGAGTGCGTATGATCATTTGCTGCGATCGCGCCCCGCCGAAACGATGGATGAGCGGTTGTTGCTGGTTGAGATTACGGAGGACGATGTTCAATCGCAGCCTGTGTCCGAGCGAGGGGATGCCTCTCTCTCTGACCGTGCTTTGGAACGACTATTAAGTATATTAGAAGAGCATAAGCCTCGTGTTATTGGATTACAAGTAATTCGAGAATCGGAATCAGAACGTCCAACTTTACAGCAGTTAATGCAAAGAGAAAACTTTTTCCATATTTGCAGTTTTCCCATGCAAGACAATACCACTGGTGTTCCTCCTGCTCCAGAAGTTGCTAACACAAATTTTGGCTTCACTAATTTGTTGACAGATCAACCTGATAGTTCAATTCGCCGCCACTTATTAGCCCTGAACACCCCAGGGAAAAGTTGTCCCACTAATAATTCATTTGTATTTATTTTGATTAAAAAATATTTAGAAGAACAGAACATCGCAATTGATTATGAAACCATGAAAGAAACACATGAACTAGCTGGTATCCCCTTACAACTTTTAGATTCAAATTCTGGGGGATACCATGATTTTGATTCGGGCGGATTTCAGATGATGATCAATTATCGCAACACGGAAAGAATTTCTAATAAGTTAAAACTCAACGACATCCTAAGTAATGATTTTGATCCAGGATTTATTAGAGATAAAATTGTTATAATAGGCACCACTGCACAAAGTTTTAACGATCACAATAAAAAGACCCCTTATTATAGTCGTTGGGGGATGATCTCCGGATTAGAGCTACAAGCTCATACAGTTAGCCAAATGCTCAGTGCAATCTTAGATTCTCGACCTTTAATTCGATGGTTATCACTACCTCAGGTGATTCTTTGGACTTGGCTATGGTCACTATTCGGTGGATTACTCGCCTGGCGCTGGCGATCGACTTTATACTTGGGACTGGCTACAACTGTGGGAACAATAGTTCTCTTCAGTTTTTGCTGGTTTTTCTTGATACAAGGACTTTGGGTTCCATTGATTCCGGCAGCCTTAACACTTTTGATTACCAGCGTAACTGTCGCTGTTTTATTTTCCAATCGAACCATTCAACGTTTTTTTGAGGTTTAGTAAAATGAAATCAATTCAAGCTTATCAGTTAATTGTACAAACTTGCTTAGCCATTGTTCTTTTCCTGATTGATGGAATGGTTACATCCAAGAACTTGAAATTAATGGCTGACCCTGCTATTGACGAAATTGTAGAAAATCTAGAAATTATTTTTATTTCACCAGGCCATAATGATATCCCCCAGGAACCGCCCGAAACTGATGATATGGCTGGTAGTCGCGGCGATTGTATCGTAACGGCAATTCCTTTGACTCATTTAGTGGGTCACTACGGTTCTTGGGATTTGACATTAACCACCCAGGAGTACCCAACATTTTGGTTTTATGTTCCCTACACCTCTGAAGAAGCCACTTCTGGAGAATTTTCTCTACAGGACTCTGGAGCCTCAGAGAAATACTGGAGAGCGGAATTTGAACTTCCGGGAAATTCCAATCGGGGGACACCAGGGATTGTGAGTATCACACTTCCAGAAACGGTAGAACCTTTAGAACCCAATCGTCAGTATCAATGGTTTTTTGATCTCAATTGCCCAACACCGGACACGGTATCTAACCAACGGACGACTACTGCTTCAGTTTACGGTCTTGTTGAGCGACGGAACCCCTCTGACGTGAACCCTGATTTTGAAGCTGAACTGAATGAAGTGACGCATCCGTTGGAAATGGCTGAAGTTTACGCCAAAAATGGAATAGGGTTTGACGCACTGACCCAATTTGCTCAGGTTCGACTGGATTATCCTGATAGCGAACCTTTAAATGAAGAATGGCGTCGTTTCTTAACCTCCATGGGTTTTGGTCATATCAGCGAAGAACCCCTGAGTGGTTCCGTCAATCTTATCGAATAAGAGACTGGCGGCTGTTTCCCGGCAGTTTATGAAGGATAGGATTATAGCCAATGACCAATTAAGGTAAAGGGTGCCCAGAAGTAAGGACGAAAGTGAAAAGGATCATCGGTTTCCTTATGTATAAACTCGATTTGAACTTCACGGAGTGCTTCTGCTTTTGTTAGATTTTCATCAAGAAGTTTCTCGTAAAATCTTCGCATAAACTCTGCCGTTGAGCGATCTTCAACTTTCCATAAACTTGCCAAAGTACTTTTAGCTCCCGCACGAATAGCAAAGCCAGCAATTCCTAAAGCGGCACGCTGGTCACCGGAAGCAGTTTCACACGCGCTTAAGGTTAGTAACTCAATAGACCCAGATTGTAAAATAGGATTATGAGCTAGTAGTTGATCTAAATTACGGACGGTAATGCGTCCGAGGTAATCTAAAATAAAGGTTTCACTCGGATCTGAACTAAATCTGCCGTGGGTTGCAATGTGAACGATATTGAAAGGAGTTGACTGAACTCGGTTTTGGATATTTTGTCGGACAAAACGATCTTCTGATACTTCCTGACTCCGCCGAATAATTTGACCAAGAGCTTGTAGCTCACGCCTAACATTGGGGAGATTTCCCATCTGTTCATTTTCAAAACTTGGAGATTGTGTAATTCCAGTCAGTAAGGCTTGAGCATTGTTTATCGTTAGATTGGTTATTTGTGATTCTAGGAGTTGAAGTCCAGGAGTGATCGTAGTTGCATAGCGTTCAACAAGATATTGGTCTTCACCGAAAATCAGAGAAACTGGGATGTTTCTTAAAGAACCATCTAAGATGAAAACAAGGTTTTTGATTGAACTATTTTCCCTGGAAGAATCAATATCAAGCTCAATTTTAAGTGGCTCAATAATCCATTGATAAAGTTTGTGGGTTTCTGATTCAATTTCTTCTAAGGTTGGACTCGAAGATTTCATGAGTTCGGATAGAGTCTTAGTGACACCATCTATTTCTGCTGGAGTCACCGGGCTTGAGTGATGCTGAAGGTTCAATATATGAGGTAGCTTGGCAATAACTTCAAGTCTATCTTTCAACATGATCGAGTAGATAACTGCCGTTTCATGGCGAGGATCTAGGGTTTCGATATCAACGACTCTAGGCTCAGCACAAGCATCTTGGAAGAAATTATCCAGTTCGGCGAGTTGTAAATCTTCTACGGCTTGACGAGCTTGCTTTAAATTGTCCTGACTGGGATTGTCGCCGCGCAAGAGTAAATCAATGAATTGCCGATACACTGGTTCAACCCGATCGCGGAAATCAAATTGAACACTAGAGTCCAGACTCGCTAAATCTCCCCGTAAACCATTGAGAATGGTGTAAGCCTTCTCATAGGCGAGAATAGCTCCCGCATCCGCCTCTTGCACCGCAGTTTGCTCATGACGCGCTTGCAAAATTCGTCCCAGTTGCCATTGCCATTGATAGACTAAATCCGGTTGCTCTCCGGAAAGAGCGATCGCCTCCTCAGTCACCTCTCGCGCTCGTTCCCAATCCCCACTGGCTTCATAAAACGTTCCCAAACGACCGATCGCCACCGCTGTCAGTCTCGGCTCCCCAAACGCCTCAGCCTGCTGAACCGTGGTTTCTAATAACTCCCCTAACACCGCTCGATCCAGGCTTATCCTGGGTGGCTCATTCTGGACTCCAATGCGATCGCACCCCAGCAGACTACAAGCCAACTGAATCCGTCCCTGAATGGCAAGTTTACCCACGGGCAATGCCGAGAGGCGATCGCGTACCTCAGGAAACAACGCCACCGCCTCAGGTTCCCGCTGTGACTTCACCCACATCCGAATCAAACTCAGTTGCGCCTGAACCGTCACCGAAGGGTCATCACCACGGCGAGCAGCTTGCTCATAGTACCCCAGAGCAAGATCCCCTAACGGTTCAGCGTCCGAGGGGCGATTATAGTTACGGGCCTGTTGAGATAACCCCTGATACGTATGTCCCAAATTCAATAAAGACAGGGCGATATCTCCAGGAGACTCAAGCCGCTGCGCCACCGCCAATCCCTGATCTAAGGTGTCTTTGGAGAAGTCCAACTGCCCCAACAGCCGTAACTGATTCCCCAAACTCCGCAACGCCATCGCCTTCAACCGAGAATCCGGCTGCCGCTCAATCGCCGCCAACAACTCCCGCCGCTGACGAGTTCTCACATCCGGGTCATCCGCCGCCAAACCATCACAAGTCAACGCCCCAGAGGTCAAGACATCTAACAATTGATCGCACGATCGCCGATACAACCCTAACGCCTCCAACGCCCGAGCCTGATTCAGTTGACTGCCCCAACGGCCCTCAACATCCCCCAACCGCTCATAGCGCCGTTCCGCCTCCTGCCAAGTCTCAAACGCCGCTTCTGCTTGGCCTACAGCCAATTGCAACTGACCCCGAGTGGTCAAGGCGGCAGCAAACAGCCGTTGCCGGTCATCCCGCGCCGTGGCACTTGGAACCCCAATCAAGTCTAAACTCTCCTTAATCACCGCCTCTGCCTCCCTCCACTGTCCCTGCTGCTGTTGCGCCAGAGACAGGTAATTGAGGGCGATCGCCTGATTCAACGATTCCCCCCGTTCCCCATAGGCCTGAGCCGCCTCCTGCAACGACTCAGCCGCTGAGGCCATCTCTCCCGCCTCATAGGCCGTTCGTCCCCGACGCAGCAAAACATCTGGCTCTGATGACTGAGCCAACAGGGAGCCATCCAACGGGGGAGCCGTGACTCCCACATCGGGCCGAAGTACCGGGATAGCTAGGCTAATCACACATCCCAGCAGCAAGCCGACGCAAAAGCGTAACGCACTAGAAAAACGCATCATAGGGGGTTAAACCTGATTGAGAAATACAAACCGTTGTCTTGTAACGTATCGTTGCCCGTATCCAGTTCAATGAGGGGAATCCCCCAGTCAAACGAGGCTGTGAGGCGATCGCCCAACTGTAAGCGTAACCCCAATCCGGCCGAGGCTAAGGTACTGGTGTCAGGATTGGCGCGATCGCCCAAATTCCAGACCGTCCCCACCTCCACAAAAGGAGCCAGCCAGACCGTCCCCTGGCGGCGAGCAAACTGGAATAAGGGCAATTGCACCTCCGCCGAGCCAAACAAACCCGAATCCGCCAGCAGCACATCCTGACGATAGCCTCGCATCCGCCGCCGTCCCCCCAAACTGAACTGCTCAATGGGAACCAGGGAGGTGGATGCCAACTGGGCATCTCCTCGGACCAGTAAGCGAGTCCCTGCCTCCCCAGGAGTCCCCATCCCCGAGAGCCGCCGCACCCACTGAGCCTGACCTCGCCAAGCCAAGAACTCACTATCGGGTTCACCGTCATTCACCGTGGCCCCAAACCAGTTCACTCCCAGACTAAACTCCGAGCGTAGGGCAAACACCTCGCGGCTGTCTCGTTGCGTCCAATCTTGGAACAGGCGCAACACAGAAATATTGGTTTCCCCCTGGTCATCGGCCCCGGGAGAGAGGGGAAAATTACGGTCAAGAATCGAGGTTTGAGTGTCCCGTCGCGAGGCGCTCAATCCCACCGCAAATTCCCGAAACACGTAATCCTGAGGGGCTGAAGGCTCATTCTCCCCATGATTCTCCCCATCATTTCCCTCGAAGCGGGGTTGCACTTGGCGTAACAGCGGTTGGCGGTAACTGACCTCATACGTGCGGGTGTCCGCTTGGATATCCACTTGTTCAAAGGGCGCCTCGATAATGCGACTGTCCCCCGTGCTATAGAGGAAACCAATGGTTCCATCGAGGGCGTTAATGGGCAGACGATAGCCCAGATTCCAGTTGCCCGTTCCCTCCGTATTGCTGTAGGACAGGGTCGCCACATCCCCGATGCCGAAGAGGTTGGCGATGCCGCTATCGGCCTGTTGTCGGAAACTGCCCACCGTGGGGGAGCGATCGTTGTCCAGGCTGAGACTGGCGGTGACGGCATTGCTCTCCTGGACTTGGACATTGAGCAGATTGGTTCCCGCTCGTACTCCCGCCCCCAACTCCGCTGAGAGTCGGTCAATGCGGGGGTCGAGTTGCAGCAGTTGTAGAGCTTCTAGGAGTTGTTTTTGGTTGACGGGTCCCTCGGTAAATCGCTGGATGCGGCGTACCACGTAGTTGGGGTTGAGGTTGCCACTGGTGCGCACTTGGATGTTTTCCAGGGTTCCTTCCAGGATTTGCACCGTGACCACCCGGTTTTGGGTGGTTTGGAGGGGAATGTAAGCGCCGCTGGTGATGTAGCCCTGTTCGTTGTACTCCTCTGTAATCTGGTCTGCGACGGCTTGCAGGTCTTGGAACTGGAGGTCGCCATTTCTGAAGTCCTCGTCGATGGACGCGGCCAGTTCTGCATCGGAGAGGACTGTGTTGCCCCGGAATCGGAAGCCTTGGACTTGAAACGTTGCGTTTGGGGGCGATTGTGCGCGGCGATCGCTTTTCTCACTCTGGAGTGCTTGGGACTGGGGGGAACAGTTGTCCGGTGCGGCGGGAGGGCGATAGTTAGACCCTGTTCCGGGAGCGGTTAAGACCAGTTCCCCCTCGGCGTTGACGTGCCAGGTTTGGGCTTGGCGAATCTGTGTTGGGGTGGAGGGGAGGGGTTCGGCGCTGTCGTCTCGGACTTGGGGGTCATCGAGGGGGTCGAGTCGTAGGTCTTCCCAGCCCGTGGTTCCGGTGAAGGGGTCGTTGGGGCCGGGGGGAAGGCCACTGCTGCCGGTTTGCACAAATTCCGTTTCGCTGCCTTGGATGCAGGGGTTTTGGTCGACGGCGGCGTTGACGGGTCGGTCTTCGAGTTCGATGAGGGCGCTGACGGGGTCGACTTCTGGGGTGTTGATTTCCACGATGCCACTGAAGTCGGGTCCTAATGCTGAGGTGGCTGTAATATCGCTGTTGGGGGTGCTTTCTTCGCGAAATTCCGTCCCAAAGAGTCCTTCAGTGTTGAGAATCACTCGACCGCCAAAGTTATCTTGAGCATTGGCATTGATATCACTGTTTTCTAGGGCGGTCAGGGTTGCGGTATCGATTTCAATGTTGCCCCCAGTTGCGCTTCCCACAGCGTTGGTGGTGACTTGACTATTGTTTAGTAGCCGAAAGTCGTTAGCGGTGATGATGATATTACCGAAATCGCCGGAGGTGGTTTCGGCCGTGAGGCGACCGTTATTTAGGAAGAGGTCTCGGACTTGGATGGTTAAGTTTCCGGCACTACCCAAGGGTACGTTTAGGAGAGGAGTCCCGTCTCGATCCCGAAGAATTCCATCAACGTTGACTTCGGCACCTTCGCGGACAGTCAAGCGATTCCCCTCAATCCTCAAGTTTCCGGACTCTCCTGGTCCTTCCGTCCGCACTGTGAAGCGGCTAGGTCTGCCATCGGGAGTTGTGCCACTGAGGTCAATGTCGTTGGCTGTGATAGTTAGGTTGCCAGCATCTCCGGGGCCTCGGGTTCCGGCGGTGATTTGCCCCCCATCTTGAACCCGAATCTGTTGACTGTTGACGGTTAACTGACCGGCATCGGCGTCTCCCTGAGTGGTAGTGGTGATAGCACTGGGAATATCTCCTCTTGGACTAGGGGTGCTACCCAAAATTTCTAAAAGTTCTGTGGTGATTGTGACATTTCCTCCCAAACCTCCACCAGCGGTTGCTCCAGAAATTTGTGCTCCTTCAAGGATACTTAATCGTGGCGTTTGGATATCAATATTGCCCCCAGTTCCTGTTGCTAGTGGACGGGGTTCTCCATCAGGTGAACGGGGAACATCAACCTGAGAAACAATGCCACTCGCATTTATCCCTAGTCCACCCTGAACTTCGATAGAGTCCCTGGCTTGGATCAAGATATTGCCTGCGTTTCCGGCACCAAAAGTCGTTGCGGAGAGTTGTCCACCACTGAAAACCCTTAACTGCCGGACGTTTAGGTTCAGATTCCCCGCAGGTGAGTTACCAACTCGAGTGTCACTGCTGATGACCCCACCTCCTTGAACTAAAATGTTATCCGCGTTGACATTAACATCGCCGCCAGGCCCAAATCCCAAGGTAGCAGTTGATAGGGTGCTAAATACGGATATC
The DNA here is from genome assembly GCA_001637315.1 of Phormidium willei BDU 130791. Lineage (GTDB taxonomy): Bacteria > Cyanobacteriota > Cyanobacteriia > Cyanobacteriales > Geitlerinemataceae > Sodalinema > Sodalinema willei. The sequence goes on from LSZA01000059.1 coordinate 15,819, forward strand.
GGTGTGCCAGGAAGCATCACTCCACCACTGACTTCTAATTGGTTGGCAATGTTGAGGTTTAAATTGCCACTGGAACCCGGACTAAAAGAGACAGAAGAAATTTGCGCTCCATCGCGAATCAAGAGTTCGCCAGCGGTGAGATTCACATCACCACTTGTTCCCAGTCCCTGAGTTTGCGTAAGGATGCTACTGGGAGCTGGACCTCTCATATCAAAGTCAAGTCCGAGTAACTCAATCGTGTCTCTGACATTGACGTTAATGTTGCCTCCTGGCTGATTTCCTTCTGTTAGGGAGAGAATGGTGGAACCATCTTGAATATTCAGACGTTGCGATCGCAGCTCAATACTCCCCCCTCCCGGACCACTCACATCAACAGAAGCGCGTTGTCGCAAATCTAGGGAACCAAAGTTGTCAACACCGCTATAGTTGGGTCGAAAGAGATTGTCTAGGCTCACCTGACTGTTACTCCCTACACTCCCCAAGTGGATCGTTCCCTGTTCAGCGGTCAGATTACCCCCATTCAGTGAAATGTCCCCACCCACAAGGGTTAGGGACTGACCGGATTCTACTTGTAACCCTCCAGCGGGCGATCGTTGTAACCGGCCCGTTCCGGGTTCCGGGGCAAAGTTATGACCCGAACCACGAACCTCAATCTGACCGGGGTTGGCTCCAAACTGCAATCCCACAGGAGTCGTAACTGTTAGGAGTGGTAAGTTAGGGGAGGTTGAAGTTTGACCAAAGGTTGTTCCGTCTGCAAATTCAAATTGTTCTGCTGTTGTGGCGAGGAATGACCCACCAATGTCCAACTGAGCGCTGGGACCAAAGACGATGCCATTGGGGTTGAGGAAAAATAAATTGACCCCATCGGCGCCAATGAGTCCATCGATGTTAGAAATCCCCTCCCCAGTCACCCGAGTAAAAATTGTCTCAATACTGGAATTATGACGGAACCAGGCTTCATTCCCGGTGGGTACAGAAAATTCCTCAAAACTATGGAACAGATGGCGATCGACTTCGGTTCCCCCCTCAATGGTGAACTGGTTGTCTTCAAGGGTGACACTAGAAGGGATTGGGAGAGTGGCATCAGGGATAATTTGGGCGAGTGTTGGTAAGGGACAGACAATCGCCGCAAGGGGCAGTACCCAACTAGCGGATCTCCAATGATTCATGTTCACTCTCCCAGGGATGTCTGAATGGACGACCTTCCCTAGTATTTAACGATGCTGGGTTGCCATCCGGCAAGTGAATCGTCGTTTGAGAATGGAACCCGCCAAAATGATGCCGATCAGGATGAGACTCAGGGGTGAGGTAACCTCTGGGACATCTTGGGAATCTGGTGACTCTGGGGAAGGAGGATTCAGGGGAACTTCAGGTTCAGGTTGAAGTAGGTCTGGACGTTCAAATGTCAGGATATCCTCAAATCCCACGTTCGATGCAGTGATCCGATTGACCTCATACTCAGAATTGATGAGGCTAGTCAACAGAGGAATGTCATTTGTAGGGTTCGCATTTTCTGACTCTAAATAGATCGAGTCAAAAGAGAGGAATGGGTCGGGATCTATGTTGGGGAGAAGAAGATAATAAAACTCATCCGGATCAGAGTAAGAGGTGAAGCGGACAAAGTTAATCGCACTCAAACTCTCCGTCATGAGAGAGCCTCCATCACTCAACTCATAGTCTTCCCACCAGTAAAAGGTGGTAGCATGAGTTTGATAAGGCATCCACCAGAGAAAGGGAAGATCCAAGACCTCATTTGACCCATCCTGAGGGGTGACTTGAATGTGCCCGCTCGTGCCGGGGCTAAATACCAGTCCACCGGTATCCTGATAGTTTTGTTGTTGTGCTGACCAAAATGGCATGACATTTACCTCTATGGTGTTTTTGAGAATATGTGAGCGAGACTAAGGGGGCTATCTGTTGTAAAACTAGGTACTTGATAGCCCAAACTGATAGACATTTAATGGCTTATCAAATCATGATATCACCAAAATCATATTGGGATAAATCAAGCTTCACTTTTACACTTTGATGCCCCGTTGTTTGTCTGGACCAATTTCGACTAGAAAATCCCAACTGAAAGCGAATATCTGCTATCCAGAAATCATGAAGATCTTCTAAATGCTTTGCGCCGCTACCCCATTCGCCTAGCATTTCATCACGAGCAACTACTCGCTCAAAAATCGTCTCCAGATCTAAGGCCTGAATCTCAGAAATCATGGTTAGGTTTTCAGAACCTGGCCAGTCGACTAAGCCAGCTGTTATTTCTCCTGTCGGTGTAAGAGGATTTAGAACTGAAAAAGGACGATATTTAACTTGATCATTCTGGCTGATCCGAGTAGAAATAGCATCATTGGTAATAGCATACTCCACTCCTTGATATTCTTGTGATAATCCACCTTGTCTAAATTGAACAAACCCTTCTTTTCCTCTATACAATATTTGCGGTTCACCGCCAACAGACATGTCAACATCCATTTCGTATGTGTTTCCAATGGAAGACAATGGTACAAAATTCCATGTTACTTTTTCTGTTTCACCCGGCAAAATGTGTACTGTCTGAGAAATCCTTCTTTCAAGTCTTTCTTCAGGAACTATAAAAATTCGGGAGGGCGAAAAATCTGAAGTCTTGAAGTCACCATCAAGAGTTTGTACACTCCAGTAGTAAGTTCCTGGTTCCAAGTTGTCCAAAGTCCAACTGGAATTGGCACCAACATTGCCAACTTGAGTTTCTTGGTGAGTTGCATTCATTATTTCCCAACTTCCCCTTTTTGTTCCAATACGCAAGTTATAGTTGAAGTCTTGTTGAGGTGTTAAACTATCGGTTGGAGCCTCCCAATTCAAAGTCATACTATCGCCATTTCTCTCGGAACTTAAATTGGTTGGAGGTGCAAGCACAACAGGCGCATCATCTTTTAACTCACCCTCACTAATATAGTAAGCGGCTACATAAACAATCTGCTCTCCAACTTGAACTTTGTACCAATCTGAACGAAATTCACCCTCGTAGGGAGGAATCTCATAACTCCCACCTGTCACTGGCTCCAGAATAGTTAAATTAGTCCCCTTTTCTAAAACTCCCGGAACCGGATTATTCATTGAGGGATCTAAGCGCATATTCAAAGGCAAGTCACCCACTCGCTCATTCACATAACCCGGTTTAGGATACTCAGATTCCTGGGGAGGCTCCGTGCCATGAAGGGTCAACGTCCAACCATCCCAGATGCCATCCCGAGTATTCAAACTTGATGAGTTATCTCCCTCATCCGCAACCCGTAGCGTCCAAGTTCCCTCAGACGTTTCCCCCCAATGACGAACCGACGTAAACCACCAATCATCATGCTCATGATTTCCAGTTGGTTTATAGGGACTCGCCAACTTAGAGACTGTGCTTTGTTCCTCTCCCTCCGCTGTCGTATAAGTATGGACTAACTCCAGCGTCAAATTCTGAGGATTAGGATGATTCCCTCGAAAATCAATCTCGACCCATTCAACCGTTAAATCGTCCTCAATCTCAATCGAAGAACTCACCCCCTCGGGGTCATTCTTGCGAATGCGGCTGTTTTTGATATGAGGTCGGTCAGTTACCGTCAGCGAGGTTTCTGGCTCCACAGGAACCCAACTCTTCGCCGCCGCCACGGCTGCATCAGCATCCACTAGGCCAAAACCATACTGATGACTATGGCGAATAGCATCCTCCGAGGAACCAGTCCAGTCCGCATTCTCATCATGGATTGCCTCTCGATTCGCTGTCTCAACCAAAATATGCTGAATATCACGCCAGGTCAGATTAGGATTCACCTCTAACATCAAAGCAACAACACCCGACACAATAGGAGCCGCCGCTGAAGTTCCCCCAAATTGATTCGTCCAATTTCCGGCACTGGTCCCCGCTTCACCTTGAATATCCGTGGTGGCAATCCCCGGCGTATTCAGGAACACCGCCGCACTGGTGAGTGACCCATCCAAATTATTTTGATTGCGGTCTTTGACTTCAATTCTCCAAGTCCCACTAGCCTCTTGCTGGGTGAAGATATCCAAACTTTCCTCTGGACGAAATGTTCCCTGAAAGAGAGCGCCATGATTGGGTAACTCCCGAGGAGATGTATCTGAGAAACTCACAACCCCATCTTCCTCGATGATTCCAGGCACTTTATAAGGCTGCTCAAAGGGAACATCACTAAATAATTTTGCCCGAGTTTCAGTTCCATCCTCTCCCACTCGAACCAAACTGACCTCTAAGTCATCATATTGTGCATGATTGATTCCCAACTGAATTTGCAAGTTATTGATGAGTTCAGTTGCAGACAATCCCTCAAACTCACCCAGTTCAACCGATAAAGATGAGCCGTTGTCAGGAATAGTTTGATGGCTTCCTTCGTAAAAAATTCCGTGAGTATTCCCCGACGGTGCTGATAAGAACAATGGTGCACCAGGGGTACTATAAATCGCACGATTCCCCACATGATCTACAGCACCCACCGCCAGAGTATAGCGAGAGTTTGCTAATGGATTATAGTTGACATTATCATGTTGCTGTCGGCTATTACCAGCGGAAAAGACGAAGGCATTGCCTAATCCATCTCGACCGCTATCAATACCATTCTCCAGTGTCCAGATAGCCCCGGGGAGAGCCATACTCCTAAAGGTTGTCCCCCAGCTATTGTTATAGATGTCAATCTCCTGCTTCTCATGAGAGAGCGCCTTAGTAATTTCTAATTCTGTAAAGCCATCACTTCCTAACCGTAATCCCGCCCAATCGGCACCTGGAGCAACGCCCTGACCTCCACTACCTGAACTGGCTACTGCCCCCCCAGCCACCTGAGTTCCATGGGTATTAACAAGCTCAAAATCAATGGAAGTATCTCGTTCTAAAATTATATCATCAGAGCTATTATTCGTGACTTTGAGTTTCCAGGGATCATCAGGATTCAGGATATTAGGACGTTCTCCATTGAAGATATTTGTAGAATAGGTCTTTGGATCAGAATCTAATTCAGTCAAGACAAACTCTTGACGAGTTGGGCTAACTAAAGCTATTTCCACATCCTCAAGCTGAGAATCATCAAATAGATTCAATCCGTTCAGATTCAACGCAACGTTAGAAATGTAACCATTAAAAGACGCATTTCGCAGTCGAGCGTCATCATCCAACTTCAATTCAAGGGTCTCACCTGCATCAATCCAAGCTGAGGAAGAGTAGCCCGCCGTTGCTGAAAGAAGATGACTGGGGTCAGCATTATCCTCATCAAAGTCATAACTGAGATGAGCCTGATAATTATCACGTAAGTTGGGATGGTTGTAATCAAACCCTGTATCGAGGACACCAATAGTTGTTCCCTGTCCCGATACCCCATGATTATCCCAAGCTAACTTAACCCGGCTATCAACCCCCGGCTGACCCCCCGTTTGTCCGCTATTCTCCAGATGCCACGGCGTAGAATGCAGGTCAATCGGTAAGTCCACTAAAGGATAAGCAAACTCAATCTCACGGACCCGTTCCATCGCCCCCGCCATCTCATAGGGGTCATGGTCCCCATCAAATTTCCAGACATAGGTATTGGGAATATGTCCTGTGGGTTCCAACACCGTCCCACCAAGCTGTTGTGCCAACGCCTCAGGGGATTCTTCCTGTCTGACACTGACCACCCATTGTTCCGTTAACGCCAAAATATCCGGATGATAGGCCTCTAAGTTCATAGCTTGGCTAATTGCCCGTTTCACCCGTTCTGACAGATGCTGCTCTTCGGGGACAGACAGCACCGTAAACGTCTGAGTCACCGCCTCTCCCACTTGTCCACCTTCGTCAGAAGGAATCACCCGTAACTCATACTGACCCGGTGTCAACCCGCTCAACTCTTGCTCAAACCCACCCCAGTCTGGATGATTGGGGTCAATCGCAAATTCGCTGGTTTCCCCAACCTCGACCCAATCCCCGCTATCTTGTCGCAACCAGAACTCAACCCGTTCCAAGTCATCTGCACTATCGGCATCACTCACCCAACCTGATAGCCGAATCGTCTCCCCAGGATTATAAAGTCGGCTCAGAGACACCTGTAAATCTTCCGGCGTTTGATTCGCCGGAGTCAGCGGCTGGGGTTCCCTCGCCGGAGACTCAACCTGTGGATTCACCACCCCTCCCCCATACATCGGCAGTTCCACCACCGTTCCTGGCTCCAACGGCTCATCAGGACTCTCAAACGGATTCCCCTCTGAATCCGTAATCTCCACCCAAGCCTCTTCATCGCCCAATTCCGCTTCCGCCAGGCCCGCAGGGGTCTCACCTGGCTGCACAATATGTTGCCGTCGAGGAGTCTCCCCAATCTCAATCGGAGTCGGGTCATAGGCTTGGGGTTTCGTGGCCTTCGCCAGATGCACCGCCGCCAGCAAATTCAATAGTCCCGCACCCGTATCCGGGTTCCAATTCGGAGTCCCTAAATCTGTAGCCGTAGTTTGCAAAATCTCGATGACCTGGCGATAACTCAACTCAGGGTTGGCCGCCCAAACCACGGACGTGGCCCCCGTCACCCGGGCCGTCGCCACCGACGTCCCCGCCAGCGTTCCCAAATCATCCCCTACCGTAGACAGCACCGGATTCTCAGCCGTCCCCCCAGAGGCCAGCAATCCTAACCCAGTACCAAAATTAGAATACTCCGCCCGACCATGACCTTCAGCCACCGCCAGATTGGGGTCAAAGGCTTCCGCCGCACCCACCGTCAGCACGTTGTCAAACTCCCGAGAGGCTTGAGCTAACGCCGACAGATTGCCCCCATCATTTCCCGCCGCCACCACCAGCAACACCCCCTGTTGACGGGCATATTCAATGGCAGTCCGTTCGGCCACGGTCAACTCATAGCGAGGACTCACATTGCCCTCAGCATCCATCTCCGTCAAGTCCAGACTCAGATTCACCACCGCATTCGTCTGACCTGACTCCGCCGCCGCATCCACAAACTCAACCAGGGAACTGGCCCACTCTCCAGACCCCACGCCACGACCTAACCAGACCGGAGCCTCGGGATTGATGCCATCCATGCCGATGCCATTGTCCATTCCAGCGGCAATCAATCCCAACAGATGGGTTCCATGTTCGCTCCCCTCTCCAGGAGCCAACAGCGGGTTATCATCCCCATCGACGACATCCTTCCCTAGCGTGATGTTGTCATAGTCCAGGTCAGGATTATTCTCGGCAAATCCTGTATCAATAATCCCGACCAAGGGCTGGTCTTCCTCAGCAAACTCAAAGCCTTTAGCAACCGTCACGAGCGGGTCAGCCGCTTGGTTATTAGCAGTGTCCTCAGAGGACCCATTAGAAGACCCATTAGAGGACCCATTAACCTCGTTCTCGCCCACGGGGTTATCTGAAACCAATTCCTCTGAAACTGGCTCCTCTGAAACTGGCTCCTGTTGAACCTCACTGACTTCCTCAGACGACTCTGAACCCTCGCTCGCGTCCTCCTCCGTCACCGGTTCAGTGGAGTTGTCGACGGATGTCACCTGCGACTCCTCACTCGATGGCTGCGTCTCGCTCACCGTCTCACTCCCCCCTGAAGTGGAGGAACTGTCAGGATTAGACGTGGAATTAGAGGAACTCTCCCCCGCAGTGGAACTGCTTTCACCCGAAGACTCAACCGCCTCATCCTCCTCAAGTGAGTCTGAGTCAGAGGAACTCTCCTGGGAGTCGCTGTCGTCAGCTTCGTCTACTTCATCCAGGTCAGCATCAGCTTCATCCAACTCCTCCCCATCTAAATTGGGGTTGTCCGAATCTGGGGAACTCAAATCGTCGTCCCCATCCACAACCCCATCGAACTCTTGAGCCACCAACTCCGCCAAATCCAACTGTTCACGGGTCGCGAGATAGGGTTTGGAATAGGCGAGTAAGGCTTTCCCCAGGTCATCCTGTCGCCAATCTAAATTGGGGTCAATGACATCATCCACATGAACTGCATTCCCTACTGCACCACGAATCTGGAAGATGACATCATCGTAGTCCCAGTCACTCACCTCAACCCGTTTATCCTCAAACACAAAGGTATTCCCATCTCCCGTCAAATCGGCAATCTGACCGAGATGGAATCCCTCTCGTGGGTTAGTCGAGGCGAGGGAGAACAGGGGCCGTTTCGCACCGCCAAGACTAGGATTATCCAGAACATCCGAGACGCGACCATTGGGAACCAGCATCACGCCAAACTCATCACCGGGGGTCATGTTAAAGGTCTTCACCCCTTCATAAACACCGGTATTCCAATTGGGTTCTCCAAACAGAGACCCCGTAAACCGCGCACCTTCATCGGCCACACGAATCACGATATGACCCTGTTCACTCCCACTGGCGGCCCGTTGTGCGGCTTCGGTGATGAAGTCTTCAAGACTGTTAAACTCCAGCTCATCGAAACCGGCCAGGCTAAAGAAAGCCACTTCCCCTTGATAACGTCCTCCATCAAACAGAAAGTCCACGCCAACTTCGCCACTGTTGCCAACTTGGAAGATGCCACTGTTAAATTCAGGCACATCAAAGGCGAGGGGATTATCGTCGTCGTCCTCCTCTAAATCGTCTTCGGCCTCGTTGTTGGTCTCTGAGTCTCCCTCCTCGCTGTTGTCCACGTCAGCGGTTTCTTCGCCTGCTTCCTTGCTGTTTTCAGCATCACTCAGGTTGTCAGTGTCGTCTTCTGGGTTGTCTTCGACCTCATTCTCAGCTTGGTTGTTGTCAGTGTCGTCTTCTGGGTTGTCTTCGACCTCATTCTCAGCTTGGTTGTTGTCAGTATCGTCTTCTGGGTTATCCTCTAACTCATTCTCAACGTCATTATTGATATCATCCCCTTCTGGAGTTTCCTCAGAATCGGGACTCTCATCATCTGTTAATTCCTCATCATTCGTCTCTCCGTCATCGTCAGGGATGTCTGCATCACCCCCCAAGGACGCCTCCCCGTCTTCTCCTGAATTCTGGGTTTGAGTTGGGTCTTCCTCATCTTCAGCATAGGGAATGGTCTCGCCAATCTCATTGTCCGGAATAGTCTCGTTATCGACATCGCCAACATCTTTGTCCCCTTCAGGAAGGATGTCTTCTGTATCCCCCTCGATATTCTCCCCGTCATCCTCAATGTTGTCCCCGTCGTCTCCAGGGACATCGCTTTCCCCATTGAAGTCATCACCGAGGTCATCCATGGGGTCGTCGATAGGACTGAGGTCTCCCGCCTCGGGGTCATCCCCACCATCTGTGAAGCCGCTGGGGGTGTAAATCGGTTCGAGGATAAAGGTTTGTTGGTTCTCTTCTTTGGCCGTGGCTTCGGGAGAGTCTTGAGGGGAACGGCGGTTAAACCAGGATTTGGGGTTGAAGGGGGACATGATGGCAGATGCTCCGGACTCGCAAGACTGAACGAATGGACGATCGCAGGAATTGGGGATAGGTCTCGTCTGATGGGTCTATTTATGGACTTAGTGAAACCTTCTTTTTTGATGGTTTTAGCCTATCTCAATTTCTGGATAGTTTCCATGAAGTTTGTGTGAAGATTAGCTTTGCAATTTGCTGTTTTAGGGACTTTTTAAAAAAGGCCAATTATATCTGTCAGTTTTTTGGGGGCAGTTTTACGGAAACCCGGTGATATTGTAATATTTGTTTACAGTTTGCGGGAAAATTGCGGCTTTACCGAAGGCAGGCTTAATGGCTGTAGTCTTTATGGAACAATGTTTTGAGGCGTTTATCTCCTCAGGGGTTTCGGCTCTTCACAGAATCTTCACAGAAACTTTGCAATCCAAATTTGGCTGAGGGAGAGGGAACGCGATAACAGAACGGGGTGGGACTAGAGTGACCCACCCCGAAACTTCGAGTATTGATTGAGGACGCTGAATTAAGAGGTTTCTTCGGAGACCCAGGGGAAGAACCGAGGAAGGTCAATCAGACGACCAAATTGGTGTTGTATTTGCTGATAAGCGTTAAGATTTTCGGTGCGAATTTGAACGTAGCCTTTATCTTCGGGAAGGCGAAGATTGTCTTGATTTTCAATATGGAAGGTGATTTCAAAGACATCTTCGACCCCAGACTCTTGGCGATTGGTGAGAGGACGAATGGTCTCAATCCTTGATTTATATTCGATGTTGGGGGGTTGGTTGGGCATCCGAAATTCAACCGTTTGTTGTTCGGCAACGAGATGATAATCGGCTTGTGAAATTTGAGCGGTGACTTCTAAATAGGCGAGGTTAGCAATAGAGAGAACTTCTTCCCCGGCGGGAATAAAGGCGCCATTACGTCGGTCGAGGTTTTGATTTAAGACCATTCCGGAAATGGTTGCAGTTTTGGTGAGTTCGGCTTCACGATCGCGGAGGTCTTCGAGTTGCGCCTGGTGAGTGGCGATCGCCTCCCGATGGGTTTGCACTTGGATCGTTGCGGTTTCTACCTCATTGCGGGCGATCGCGCGTTCGCTGTCGTGGCGATCGCGTTCCTCTTGCAAGTCCATCCGTTGCTGATTGAGGTCCCAACCGACCTGTTGTTCTTGCTCACGAGTCACGTTAGCTTGATGATGTCGTTGGTTCAAGGAGGCTTCCTGGCCTCGGATCTGGCTCTGAATTTGTTGAAGACGAGCTTGGTTTTGGTTTTGCTCCCCTTCTTGTTCAGCAATTTGTCTTCGGATATTTCGTAACTCTCGATTGGTATCGCGAATCAAATGGTGACGGTCTCCAATTAGCTTATCTTCAACCATTTCAGCCAACTCGCGTTTTTCATCTTGATGGTCTTGCTCTTCCTGACGTAGTAAGCTCAGAGTCTCCGCGATCGCCGCTGCACGACTTTCGAGTCGCTGTCGTTCACCCTGGAGGCGTTCAACTTCATAGCGATCGCCCGCGTGTTGAGCTTCAATCGCACCCCGCTCTTCTTGAAAACGACGCGTCTGAGGAATCCCAGTTCCACCCTGAATCGCCCGCATATCAGCCAGATGATCATCCAGGCGACCTTGAGCTTGTCGCAACTCCTCATTGGCTTGTTGTAGCCGTTGTTGCGATCGCACCAGCCGTTGTTCAGCTACCTCCAGAGCAGCTTCCTCTTGTAGCAGCGATCGTTCCACCTCCGCCAAACGGTCTGCGAGATCTTCACTACGAATCGACAGCACCACATCCCCTGGCTGAACCTCCTGATGAGGCTCGACCCTCAGCTGAACCTGTCCAGGCCGGTCCATATGAATCGTTTGTCGTTGACCGGGAAGCGTTTTGAGAGTTGCATCCCCCACGACGTGATGGGGAAGCGGAATCAAACCACCCGCTCCCAGAGCCACCAAAGCCGTTCCCACCCAGAGCCAACGATGTCGAGCCGGTTGGGGGTCTGACTGAGCCGATTTGGTATCGGGACCCGTCTCAGGAACATCAGCGGCGGGAGCGGGAGCTGGCTGTTGCTTGGGAGTTTTCGGTGTGGGAGGAACCACCCGTAAGGGAGCGGAATTTTGGTTTTGAGGTTGGGAGGTCATGGGTCGTGATAGATGCGTGAACAACACCCGGCGGTCTGGCTATCACCAGTTTGGCTGGGGAACAGGATGTCCGGCTGAGCCATGTTGGCCGGTTACAAGATATCCCGTCACTAATCTGTCGTTTTCTGGGAGGCGTTTTTACGGGAATTGCCGGAATTTGTGATAAAACTTAACAATTGACCGTCTTTTTCCCGAATCTGCCAAGTTACGGTGGGGTGCATTGCGGCTCCAACCCATGTCGAACTGAGGGGACAATTTACAAGCTGCCGGAACGCACCGGTTTGATAATCTTAATTGCTAACACCCCCTACCCCTAGTCCTAATTGTGCGATCGCATCAGCAGGTAAACAGAGGGTTGTTACACCGCTATCAACGGGGATGTTATGGAGGGTGAGCGATCGCACCGGATTGCTAGGGATATACCCGCGCTTGGCTGCTGATGCGATCGACTCGATTGGTAATGGTGAGGGTTATGAGAACTTTGCCCATATTTGGGGTAGACATTGCTGTACCTCCGTACCTGACCACCAGTGTAGCCAATAGATTGGGGCAGTTAGCGTAGGAATTTCTAGGGTGAGAAAGAGGGCGATCTCCAATCATCAATTCATCCCCGTCGATTCACCCATAATCAATGAGTTACGGTAGGGTGCGTTGCGGCTCAAACCCATGTCGAACCAAGGGGACAATTTACAAGCTGTCGGAACGCACCCTACCGTCACTGGGTCATTGTTCCAGTTTATTCCATGTTAGAGAGGATTTCAGGGGTTCTGGGTGAAAAGTTGGCTTGTGGGCTTGACAGCGATAAAAATTTGCTATGCTGGAGGCAATCGGCAATCGGGTGCATCTCATTAATGCAGATCGGCGCTCTGACTTGATACTCGAACGCTAATCAAGCTCTTGAAACCGACGTACACCAGGCAATCTCTAGGTTGCAATAAGCGACGGTCTATTGCGACTTACGTTAATGAGATGCTCCCAGGCAATCTATATGATTTTACTGGACACAAAAGCTTCTTGTTTCAGTAATTTTAGGGGGATAATATCTGAAATCTTCGTCGATTGAAATTCTATAACTCTAGGATGAGTCAGTATGCAATCAGTTTATTTAAGTATGACGTTTGTAGAATTTGTGCAAAGGGGTTATGAAGTAATGACAGGAGATTGGGAGCCTTTTATTACTTTCTTAATTAGATTTGCGGCTCTTGGAATAATTATATTTTCACTATATTCACTTAAAGATGCTAATGTTTCAAAATTTGGATCTCTTACTACAATATTTTTAGCGGCTTTTGCTTTTGTTTTTCCGCCAATTGTTGTCATTGCATGGGTTGTATGGGGCGGTATAGCTTGGATGTTGTTCGGACATTGATGTTCAAGCTTTCCAGGTAGTGCCGTGACACAGCTAAAATGAGGCTCTAACGTAGGGTGGGTTAGGCGGCTCAAATTCAAGCTGTGAGCGCAATCTAGCAATCCACCGTAACCCACCGTTTTAAGTAACGGTAGGGTGCGTTGCGGCTCAAACCCATGTCGAACCAAGGGGACAATCTACAAGCTGCCGCAACGCACCGGGGCTATAATCTGGCAAGGGTTCGTCAATTTATCTGGGGATTTGTCGTCTGCTTCCCGAATCGGTGCGTTCCGGCTCGCTTAATCTTGTTGGCAAAATGCAAGGATTGAATGAAGCCGGAACGCACCCTAC
>LSZA01000060.1 GCA_001637315.1 Phormidium willei BDU 130791
TAGACCCCCACCCCCCAAAAAAAATTTAAAATTCTCTAAACCCCCAGAAATTCGACTTCAGCGCGATGGGTCGATTGGGTAATGGAAGAGGCGGGAACAGACCCCGGATGACGTAGAGTAATGCCAAGGAATTTACGGGTGGTTTCATCCGTATAAATACATACAAAATGACTGGGTTTTCTCAGTGAACGATTTGCCTAGGAGGACTGATGACCGTTACTCAATCCACATCTGCCCATCCGCAAACCCTACCCGAACCCACAGCCCGCGTCGCCGTCGCCAGCCAAGGACGGGGCTTAGTCGATACCCACTTCGGCCATGCCAGTCAGTTTCATATCTATGATGTGAGGCGATCGCACGCCGAGTTTATCGAAGTCCGTGATGTCGCCCCCTACTGTCACGGCCCTGAAGACAGCCCCGGTGATCTCAGTGCCATTCTCACAACCCTGCAAGACTGCCAAGCGATTATGATTTCCCGCATTGGCCTCGAACCCGAGGATCGTCTGCGTGAGGCCGGAATCGAACCGGTGCAAGTTTACGACACCATCGAAACGGCCCTATTTCACTTCTATGATCGCTATCGTCAACCCCTGACGTAGCCTCGCCCCTCGCCCCCCCACCTCGCCCCCGCCATGTCAGTCATTTATCTTGATAACAACGCCACCACCTGCGTCGCCCCTGAAGTCTATGAGGCGATGTCGCCCTACTTCACGCAGTTTTACGGCAATCCCTCCAGTATGCACCGCTTCGGGGGACAGGTTGCCCGTGGCCTGCGTGAGAGTCGCGAGGCGATCGCGGCCCTCATCCACGCGGAAGCCAATGAAATCATCTTCACCAGTTGCGGAACCGAGGGCGACAACGCCGCCATCCGCGCCGCCCTCGACAGTCAACCCGACAAACGCCATATCATCACCACCGCCGTTGAACATCCCGCTATCCTCAAACCCTTACAACGGCTGGAAAAACAAGGCTATAGCGTCACCTATCTCGGGGTGGACGGCAAAGGACAATTGAAGTTAGAGGAGTTGCGGCGGGCTATCCGTGATGATACGGCCTTAATTTCAGTGATGGCCGCCAACAACGAAACGGGAACCATTTTCCCCATTGAACGCATTGGCCATCTGGCCAAGGAACGCGGGATCTTGTTTCATGTCGATGCGGTTCAGGCGGCGGGTAAGATTCCCCTCGATGTCAGCAGCGGTGTCATTGATTTTCTGGTTCTCTCGGGTCATAAGTTTCATGGTCCGAAAGGCATTGGCGTGTTGTATGTCCGTCGCGGTGTCCGCTTTCGTCCCTTGCTGGCGGGTGGCCATCAGGAACGGGGACGACGGGGGGGAACGGAGAATGTCCCTGGGATTATCGGTTTAGGGAAGGCGGCGCAGTTAACGCTGAACAGCTTTGATGAGGATCATACTCGTATGAGTCAGTTGCGCGATCGCCTCGAACAAGGCATTCTCAGCACCATTTCGGATACGCAACGCAACGGCCATCCGGGCCTACGGTTACCGAATACGGCCAATATCGGATTTAAATATGTGGAAGGAGAGGCGATTTTACTGTCTCTCGATCGCGAAGGGATTTGTGCCTCGTCGGGTTCGGCTTGCACGTCGGGTTCGTTGCAACCGTCTCATGTCCTGCGGGCGATGGGGTTACCCTATACGCTGCTGCATGGTTCGATTCGCTTTAGTCTCTCGCGCTACACCACCGCCGCCGAGATTGAACAGGTGTTAGCGGTGGTCTCGCCGATGATTGAACGGTTACGAGATCTCTCTCCCTTTTCCCGAGACAACGAAGCCACTCATCCCTGGTTACAAGAACAAACTCAACGCGTCGGCATCGCCTAACCTCCCTGTTGCCTTTTGCCATCCCCTCTTGGGAGGGGTTAGGGGTGGGTTATGCCTTTTGTTCCCTATTCCCTTATTCTGGAAGGAGCCTCATCATGTGGGATTACACTGACAAAGTTATGACCCTGTTTCACGAACCTCATAATATGGGGGCGATCGCCCTAGAGGATTGTCGTGACGGAGATGCGATCGCGGTCGGAGAAGTGGGAAGCATTGCCTGCGGGGATGCCCTGCGACTGCATCTGCGGATTCGCAAAGCCAATGATTTGATTCTCGATGCCCGATTTCAGACTTTTGGTTGCGCTAGTGCGATCGCCTCGTCGTCGGCGTTAACGGATCTCATTAAGGGCAAAACCCTCGACGAAGCCTTACGTATCGACAACCGCACCATTGCTGAATTTCTTGGGGGATTGCCTCCGGAGAAGATGCACTGTTCGGTGATGGGACAGGAAGCGTTGGAAGCTGCTATTGCCAATTATCACGGGGTCTCGCCGGCGATCGATGAGGACGATGACGAGTCTCCTCTAATCTGTCAATGCTTTGGCGTGACCGAAACTCGTATTAAACGAGTCATTCGTGATAATCATCTTACCAGCGCCGAAGAAGTGACCAACTATATTAAAGCCGGTGGCGGCTGTGGGTCCTGTTTAGCGGAACTCGATGATCTCGTGGCAGAAGTCTATGAAACTCCTACGACAACCCATGCGGCAACTCATCCCACGCCAACTCATCCCGCAATGTCCAATCAGGAAGCTGTCTCTGCCAACATCCCGAAATTGACAAACTTAGAGAAAATTGCCTTAATTCAGTCGGTGTTAAATCTCGAAATTCGTCCGGTCTTGATTGAAGATGGCGGTGATGTAGATCTCTATGATGTCGATGGCAATTTGGTTTATGTTTCGCTGCAAGGGGCCTGTGGACAATGCGCCAGTTCTCGCCTAACCCTCAAAGGGTTTATTGAACGAACCCTGCGCGATCGCGTTGCCCCAGATTTAATCTTGGAAACCCTCGAAGTCTAAGCGTAATCGCCTCACCTAGCCATCATTTAAAAATTAAATCCTAGAGATTGCTGTAGAGTTCGTCTGTGCGCTCTACAGTTTTTTTAGGTCTTCTGGGTTTAAGGTGATCAGGACAATTTAGAGTGAATTATATCTCTTGCCGCAGGGGCAAACCGCAAGTCGTGCACCTTTTTGTGGTTTTATCGTTTTAAACAGGCTCAGCAAAACCAGTTTATAGGGTTTTTTTATTAAGAAAAAATAAAAGTGTTAAAAACACTTCAAAATACGCATTAAACCAAAACAAATAAAACCCTTATTTTGCAACTAATGCTACAGTTGCTATTAAAAATAAACTCTATAGTAGATTCAGATGAAAAAAAGAATAGCAGAGATTCGTCTAGTCCGAAATCAGGACAACCTCTGTGACCCCAATCATCTTGGACAGGACGAGCGCCTAGAATGAGTAGAACTTTCTAACTCTCCTCAGCTTCAAGCGCCATTCTGCCCCAACAACAGAACTTTAGATTCTACAAATACGAGGTTGAATCATGCGTAAGATTGCTGTTTACGGAAAAGGCGGAATCGGCAAATCCACCACCACCCAAAACACTGTGGCAGGTTTAGTCGAACTCGGTCGCAAAGTCATGATTGTTGGCTGTGACCCCAAAGCCGACTCCACCCGTCTTCTCCTCGGAGGCTTGCACCAGAAGAGTGTGTTAGACAGCCTACGGGAAGAAGGAGACGAAGTCGAACTCGAAGATATCCGCAAAGAAGGATTTGGCAAAACCCTCTGTGTGGAATCCGGCGGTCCTGAACCCGGTGTTGGCTGTGCTGGACGGGGGATTATCACCTCCATCAGTATGCTCGAACAACTCGGGGCCTACGAAGAAGAAGTCGGACTCGACTATGCCTTCTACGATGTCTTAGGAGACGTGGTTTGTGGCGGGTTTGCCATGCCAATTCGCGAAGGTAAAGCCCAAGAAATTTACATCGTCACCTCCGGCGAAATGATGGCTATGTATGCCGCCAACAACATCTGCCGGGGGATTCAGAAATATGCCGTTTCCGGTGGTGTGCGTCTCGGTGGATTGATTTGTAACTCCCGTAAAGTAGACCGGGAAGATGAACTCATCTCCGCCTTGGCGAAATCCCTAGGCACACAGATGATTTACTTCATGCCTCGGGACAACATTGTTCAACACGCGGAACTCAACCGCCAGACCGTGATTGAGTATGCACCGGACTCTGCTCAAGCCGACCACTACCGCAACTTGGCGAAGGCCATTGATGAGAACACCAATCATGTGATTCCCAAGCCGCTGGCGAACGAAGAACTCGAAAGCTTGCTCATGGAATTTGGACTCTATGCCACGGTTTAAAGTGACCGCCTAAGCTGTGCAACGTTCATCCCCCGAAATCTCTGGGGGGAGAGTCTCCCCCCTTTTATTGTTTATTGCTCATTGCAGATCATGACTAACATTATGGTACGGGCGATCGTGCGCCCCGAAAAGACCCCCGATGTCTTGCAAGCCTTACTCGATGCAGGCTATCCCGCCGTCACCAAAATCGATGTCTTTGGACGCGGCAAACAGCGGGGACTGAAAATCGGCAACGTGGTTTACGACGAACTCCCCAAAGAACTGTTGATGCTTGTCATTGACGAACACCACAAACACGCCGTGATTGGCATTATCCTCGATGCCGCTCGCACGGGAACCGAAGGTGCTTACGGCGATGGTAAAGTCTTCGTCAGCCCCGTCGAAGAGGTCTACACCATCAGTACCGGAGTCAAGGAAGCCGCTGACGTGAAAACCACCGTCGCCGTTTAACCCCGAATCCTTGTTCTCCCTACCTGTGAGGTCGCGTCAGAACGCGAAACAGACCCATGAAAGAAGTTTTAGCCGTAATTCGCATGAACCAAATCGGGCGCACCAAACAAGCGCTCGTAGATGCCGGATTTCCGGGATTCAATGCCGTTAAAGTGACCGGACGAGGGCGACAGGCCATCGAAGCCGAAGCCGTCGAAGCCCTCAATCAGAATCCCGAGTATGCCAGCGAAGTCCTCCCCCTGCTGGGACGGATTCCCCGATTGATTCCCAAACGCCTTCTCAGCATCGTTGTGACTGACGAGCAAGTTGAGCCGGTTGTCACCACCCTCATTCGCACGAATCAAACCCGAAATCCCGGTGATGGCAAAATCTTCGTCCTTCCGGTGACTGAGACGGTTCGCGTCCGCACCGGAGAAACCGGACGAGTTGCCCTTGATGAAATGACTGGTTAACCGAGGAACACTCCATGACTGACCAAGCACGCACCCAAACTGATTTGGAACGCCAAATCGCCCAAGCTTCCCAGGATGTCAAGGAAGCACGTTCTCCCATTGACTCAACCACGACCCAGACCGCCGTTAAAGATATTGTCGAGGCCTATCCGGCCAAAGTCGCCAAAAAACGGGCTAAACATATTGTTGTCCGTGACCCCAACCTTCCTGAACAAACCATTGATGCGAACGTCCGCACCACCCCAGGCATTATCACCCAGCGGGGTTGCGCCTTTGCTGGCTGTAAAGGGGTGGTTGTCGGTCCCATTGGCGATGTGGTTCACATTGTTCATGGTCCCGTGGGTTGTTCCTATTATTCCTGGCTGATTCGCCGCAACCAATTCCGCGCTCGGGCCAATGGCCGCAACTTCGTCAACTACTGCTTTACCACAGACTTGACGGAACATGACATCGTTTTTGGTGGGATGACCAAACTCCGCCAGGCGATTCAGGAAGCCTATGACATCTTCCAACCCCCAGCGATTACCGTTCACTCCACCTGTCCTGTGGGACTGATTGGGGATGATATTCAAGGGGTATCCCGGGAGATGTCTGAGAAACTCGGCATCAGCATTGTCGCCTTTAACTGTGAAGGGTATAAAGGCGTTAGCCAATCTGCTGGACACCACATCGCCAACAATGGTTTCTTTAAAAATTGGATTGGCACCAATGAAGCGGCTGAAGAGGTCGAAGGTTACACCGTCAACTTGATGGGTGAGTACAACATCGGCGGCGACACCTGGGAAATCGAGCGCGTTCTTGAGAAATGCGGCATTCAGGTGATTAGTAAGTTGAGTGGTGATGGGTCTTACGATGAAGCCACGGAATCCCATTTGGCGAAGTTGAACCTGGTCATGTGCCACCGTTCGATTAACTACATGGCGGACATGATGGAAACCAAGTTCGGGATTCCCTGGATTAAGGTCAACTTCATTGGTGTCAATGCCTTTGCTAAGAGTTTACGCAAGATTGCCGAAGTCTTCGATGACCCGCAACTGACGGAACGCATTGAGACGGTTATCGCTGAAGAGATGGCAGAAACGGAGGCCCAACTGGCCACTTATCGTGAACGGCTGACTGGAAAGACCGTCTTCCTATTTGTGGGAGGCTCTCGCGCCCACCACTATCAAGAACTGTTTGCGGATTTGGGCATGAAAACTGTGGTCGCCGGCTATGAGTTCGCTCACCGGGATGATTACGAAGGTCGCCAGGCGTTGCCCAACATCAAAATTGATGCTGACAGCCGCAACATTGAAGAAATCCAGGTCAAGCAGGATCCTGAACGGTATAAGCCCCCATTTTCGGAAGAAGCTCTTGCCAAGATGGAGACTAACAACACCCTCAAGGATTACAAGGGCATGATGCCGGATATGGGTGAGGGAACCCTGCTGGTGGACAATATCTCGCACCATGAACTGGATGTGCTGATTGAACGCTTTAAACCCGACTTGATTGGATCTGGGATTAAGGACAAGTACGTGATTGAGAAGTTGGGCATTCCTTGTAAGCAACTGCACAACTATGACTATGGCGGACCCTTTGCTGGGTTCCGGGGTGCGGTCAATTTTGCTAAGGATGTGGATTTACGGGTCAATACTCCTGTTTGGAAGTATGTTAAAGCCCCCTGGCTGAATTAATCTCGGCTCTGTGTTCTGGCGGGTTGGGGACTCGCCTCTAACCTCAGGAGGGAGAACCCACCCCGCCCTTCGGGCACCCCTCCGGTGGAGGGGAGGACCCACCCCGCCCTTCGGGCACCCCTCCCTAGAGGGGAGACAGCCTGGAGCTAGCGAGCGGTGCGTTCCGGCAAGTTTTAACCGATTGGTCGAAGCTTCATCTTCATTGAAGCCGGAACACACCCTACCCCTGTTCCCTGTTCCCTGTTCCCTGTTCCCTTCTTCTTTCCTGTTCCCTATATTCCCAAAGATTATGTTAGACGCAACTCCGACTACTTTAGTTGAACGCCAAGCTTTACGGGTTAATCCCGCGAAAACTTGTCAACCGATTGGTGCAATGTATTCCGCTCTGGGGATTCATGGTTGTTTACCCCATTCTCATGGGTCTCAGGGCTGCTGTTCCTATCACCGTTCTCACTTAACACGCCATTTCCGGGAACCGATTATGGCGGCGACCAGTTCCTTTACGGAAGGGACGGCGGTGTTTGGTGGTGGTGCGAATCTTCGCCAAGCGTTGAAGACTATCTACAAACTCTATGATCCCCCGGTGGTGGCGATTACAACTACCTGTCTATCGGAAACCATTGGCGATGATATCCCGACCATTATTCGGGAAGCTAGTGAGAGTGGTGTGATTCCTGATGGAAAAACGGTTATTCATGCCAATACTCCCAGTTATGTGGGTTGTCACATCACCGGCTGGTCGAATATGACGGCGTCGATGGTGAAGTATCTCTCCCAAAGCAGCGGTGAGTCCCGCAATCAGGTGAATCTCATCCCTGGCTATGTTGAACCCTCAGACACTCGCGAATTGAAACAAATGCTCGCCACTTGGGGCATTGATGCGGTAACGTTCCCGGATACGTCCGATGTGGTGGATACGCCGCAAACGGGACATTTCCAAATGTATCCTCAGGGTGGAACGACGGTTGAGGCCTTGAAAACCACTGGGGATAGTTTGGCAACGATCGCCCTCGGCCCAGAAGCCAGTACCCAAGCGGCGATCGCCCTAGAAGCCAAATGTGAGGTTCCGGCTCATATCCTAGATTTACCGATTGGGGTAGCCGCCACGGACCGCTTGGTGCAAACTCTAATGGATGTCACCGGAACTCAGCCGACGGACGAGATTGTCAACGCTCGCGGTCGTCTGGTGGATGTGATGACGGATATGCAGGCTTATCTGTATGAAAAACGGGTGGCGATCGCCGGTGACCCGGATCAGCTCGTTCCGCTGGTGGAAATGTTGGTGACCTGTGGTGCCAAGCCGGTCTATGTCATTACTGGGGCGGAGTCTAAGTATTTCCGCGATCGCCTTCAAGAGATTCTGGGTGAGACGGTTCCCGAAGCGGTGGTTCGCGATAATGCGGACTTGTTCTATCTGCACCAGTTGATGAAACAAGAGCCGGTGGATCTGCTCATCAGCAATGTTTACGGCAAGTATATCGCTCGGGCTGAAGATGTTCCCTTTGTCCGCTACGGTTGGCCCATCCTCGACCGTGTGGGACATAGCTACTTCCCCACCCTGGGCTACGGCGGCAGTTTACATCTGCTTTGCACCATCATCAACACCCTGCTCGATCGCAAGGATCGCGATGATGCTGATGAAACCTTTGAGTTGGTTCTGTAAGCCAATCTCTGAATTGGGGGACGGCCTGGGCCGACTCCCCCTGAATCCCTCCTGAATCTCTGGAGAAACATCATGAAAACTCCCAAACATCATTTATTTGTCTGTGCTGGCTTCCGCACCCGTGGCGATGCTCAAGGGGCTTGCACCAAGAAAGGCTCTCTGAGTCTAGTGCAGTACCTGGAAAATGAACTGGTCGATCGCGATTTAGAAGATGTGGTCGTATCCACAACTGGCTGTCTCAAGATGTGCGATCGCAGTCCCGTTCTCATGGTCTATCCTCAAGGCGACTGGTACGGCAATGTGGACGAGGATGCTCTCGATGAGATCCTCGATGCCTTAGAGGAAGGGACAACCGCCGACGAGTATCTGCTAACGAAATAGCACCTTCCAATTGCACAGGTCAATAGTGTCTGGCCTCCCCCAGCGGACCCGTCACTGTTGACCATTCAGGATTAACTGACATCATGGAACCGACTGTTCTCAAAGGTCGTGAAACGCAAGTTTACCGCAAAGGTAAAGAACCGTTCGCGATGGAATGTAACAAACAAAGCCTGGCCGGGGCGGTCAGCCAACGGGCCTGTGTCTTCTGCGGTTCACGGGTGGTTCTCTACCCAATCGCCGACGCCTTACACCTGGTTCATGGTCCCGTCGGCTGTGCTGTCTATACCTGGGATATTCGCGGCGCCCTCTCATCGGGTCCAGAATTACACCGCCTCAGTTTTTCGACGGATTTACAAGAACGAGATGTCATTTTTGGCGGGGAAGAGAAACTCAAAAATGCCCTTCTCGAACTGATTGAACGCTATGAACCTAATGCGGCTTTTGTCTATTCAACTTGTATTGTGGGCATTATTGGCGACAACCTAGAAGCCATCTGCAATCAAGTGACAGAAGTCACCGGAGTCCCCGTCATTCCCGTGCAATCCGAAGGGTTTAAGGGCAACAAACGAGCCGGATACAATGCCGCTTGTAAAGCTATGTTCCGCCTAGTGGGAACCGGTGACACCTCTGACATTTCCCCTCATAGTATTAACATTCTCGGAGACTTCAACCTCGCCGGAGAAATCTGGATTATCCGGCAATACTTCGAGAAAATGGGGGTTCAGGTGGTGGCTAACATCACCGGAGATGGTCGAGTGGCCGATATCTCGCGATCGCACGGCGCGGCCCTGAATGTGGTTCAATGTTCGGGAGCCACCTTAGATTTAGCTAAAATGATGCAAGACACCTACGGCGTTCCCTTTGAACGAGTCTCGTATTTTGGTGTCGAAGACATGGCAGAATCCTTATACAAAGTTGCCCGCTTCTTCAAGGATGACCCAGAAATTCTCAAACGCGCCCAACTTGTTGTTCGAGAAGAACTCTCAATTCTCTATCCTAAACTGTTGGAATACCGGAAAGACTTAGAAGGAAAAAAAGCGGCGATTTACGTCGGCGGCTCGTTCAAAGCCTTCTCCCTAGTCAAAGCCTTCCGTCTCTTGGGGATGGATGTGGTGATGGTCGGGTCGCAGACTGGGACGAAAGAGGATTATCAAGAACTGCAAGAAATCACCGATGAAGGAACGATTATTGTCGATGATTCTAATCCCTTAGAACTGTCGGCATTTCTGCAAGAAAAGGATGTCGATATCTTCGTTGGCGGCGTCAAAGAACGTCCCATTGCCTACAAATTAGGCTTAGGATTTTGCGACCACAATCACGAACGCAAGGAAGCCCTAGAAGGCTTTGAAGGAATGTTGAATTTTGCCCGAGAAGTTCACAGCACTGTGATGAGTCCAGTCTGGCAATTCATGCCCCGAAGAACAGGCTAATCCCTACATCTCCCCTCCAGGGAGGGGTGCCCGCCAGGGCGGGGTGGGTCCTCCCCTCCACCGGAGGGGTGCCCGCCAGGGCGGGGTGGGTCCTCCACCGGAGGGGTCCGGGGTGTGTTCCACCAGCGAGCGGTGCGTTCCGGCAAGTTCTAATTGAACGCCAAAGCCAACAACCCTTGCCAGCCGGAACACACCCTACCCCTATTGCCTATTGCCTATTGCCTATTGCCTTCTCCAAAACCATGAAACACACCGCAAAACTCAAAACCGGTCATCCCTATATTTCCACCACCAATGCCTGCAAACTCTGCAAACCCCTTGGGGCTTGTATTGCTTTTCGGGGGATTGAAGGAACGATGCCCTTTCTGCATGGGTCTCAGGGTTGTGCGACCTATATGCGTCGCTATATTATCAGCCATTTCCGTGAACCCATCGACATCGCCTCCTCATCCCTGAGTGAGAAACACGCCGTGTATGGTGGGGGGTCTAACCTCAAACTGGGGTTAAACAACTCCATTGATAAATACACGCCGAACGCCGTTGGTGTAGCGACAACCTGTTTAACGGAAACCATCGGCGATGATGTGAGTATGTTGTTGCGAGAATGGCGTGTTGATGCCGATGCCGAATGTCCCAACCCTGAGATTCCGGTGGTCAACGTCTCCACCGCCAGCTATTCCGGGACCCATATGGAGGGGTTTCATGCTGTTGTGCGGGAGACCATCGCCCAAATTGCCCTAACGGATGTTCCCATTCCCCAATCGAGTCAGGAGGAGGTGAAAATTGGCACGAAACCTCTGAATCTGATGCCGGGATTTGTCTCGACGGCGGATTTACGTCATCTGCGGGATGTCTGTGAGGACTTTGGCTTAGAACCGACGATTCTCCCGGACTATTCAGATACTCTCGATGCCCCTGTGATGGCGGAATATGAGAAACTCACTTCTGGAGGAACCTCCCTCCAATCGATTCGCCATATGCCTCGGGCGATCGCCTCGATTGAGTTTGGGCGCGTTCTCTCGGCTTGTGGCCAGACTGGGGGCGAACTGTTGCAAGAGAAAGCCGACGTGCCACTCTATGCCATGGGGATGCCAATTGGGGTGCGCGAGAGCGATCGCTTTTTCAACACCCTGTCTCACCTCAGTAAGCGTCCCATCCCCCGCCGCCACGACTTAGAACGAGGTCGTCTCCTAGATGCCTATGCCGATGGCCATAAGTATCTCTTTGGCAAACGGGCAATTGTCTACGGTGAAGAAGACCTGGTGGTGGGCCTAACGGCCTTTCTCTCAGAAATTGGCGTACAGCCGGTTCTCTGCGCTTCTGGGGGGTCGAGTGGCTATCTCAAAGATGCGATCGCCGCCGTCACCGATGGACTGCTACGAGAAGCCCCCCAAGTCCGAGACGACGTAGACTTCTTCGACATTGCCCAAGATGCCCTCAGCCTGAAGCCGGACTTTCTCATCGGCAACAGCAAAGGCTACAGCTTCGCCCGCGAACAAGGGATTCCCCTAATTCGCGTCGGCTTCCCCATCCACGATCGCATGGGCGGACAACGCATCCTCCATCTCGGCTATCGGGGCAGCCAAAACCTCTTTGATTTAACAGTAAACGCCATCATCGCCAAAAAACAACGAGATTCCCCCGTCGGCTACGGCTACATCTAACCCACAAGAGGGCAATCCCTTGTGGTTGCCCCTACGAGATTCCCCATTCCCTATTCCCCATTCCCCATTCCCTGTTCCCTATTCCCTGTTCCCTATTTCCTATGACTACCCTAAACTCCACCAAAACCCCCTTAAACCTCGACCAACATCCCTGTTTCAACCCTAAAATTAAAGGGAAATTTGGGAGAGTTCACCTTCCCGTTGCCCCCAAATGCAACGTGCAATGCAACTTCTGCAATCGTAAATATGATTGCGTCAACGAAAGCCGTCCCGGTGTCACCAGTCAAGTCCTCGAACCCCATCAGGCGGCCGAGTACATGGCGCAAATCCTAGAGAAAGAACCCCGCATCACCGTCGCCGGAATTGCCGGACCGGGGGACCCCTTTGCCAATGCTTGGGAAACCCTGGAAACCATGCGGTTGTTGCGGGAACGCTTCCCGGACTTAATCCTCTGTCTGGCAACCAATGGCATGGGATTAAAAGCAGAACATATCGAAGAAATTGCCCGGATTGGCGTGTCTCATGTGACGGTGACGGTGAATGCGATCGATCCTGACATTGGTGCCAAAGTCTATCGCTGGTTCCGGGATGGAAACCTGGTGTTACGCGGACGACAGGGGGCAGAACGGCTGTTGAGTCGTCAGATGGAGGCGATTCGGGCCTTGAAAGCTGCCGATGTGGTGGTGAAAGTGAACACCGTGGTGATTCCGGGGGTGAATGACCATCATGCGATCGAAATTGCCGAAACCGTCGCCGCCATGGGTGTGGATTTATTCAACGCCATGCCGATGTATCCCACCCCAGACACCCCCTTCGGCGTTTTACCCGAACCCGCACCCAAAGAAATGGCCGTTCTGCGTCGTCATGCTGGGGAATTCATCACCCCCATGACCCACTGTACCCGTTGCCGCGCCGATGCCGTAGGCTTACTGGGTGAAGACCGTTCCGAGGAGTTCCGGGGCTGTCTCACCGACTGTTCCACCCTACCCCGCAAGCCAGAAGTCGAACGTCCCTACGTCGCCGTCGCCACCTTTGAAGGGGTGTTAGTCAACGAACATCTCGGCGACGCAGTGCGGTTACAGATTTGGCAACAAACCCCAGATGGTTTTGCCCTCGTGGAAGAACGACCCACCCCAGAACGGGGTATGGGGCCACGGCGCTGGAAACTATTAGCGAACCAGTTACAAGACTGTCGCGCCCTCCTCGTCAGTGGGATTGGCGAGTCTCCCCGGCAGATTTTGCGAGAATCGGGACTCTTAATTGTCGAGATGACCGGATTCATGGAAGCCGGGTTACAGACCCTTTACAACGGCGGCGATGTCACGACGTTACGGGGTCGCAATCGTAGCGTCGGTGAGAAGGTCTGCAAAGGAACTGGAACTGGCTGCGGCTAAGGAGATTCTCGTTTTCATGTGTTCGTCTCTCATGGCCTCATTCCTTCTCGGAGTGGGGCTTTTTTGTGGGACCCTCCTGGCTGACTATAATCAGGGTATGAGTTCATGGCAAGGGCAATGATTGCATCCTCCGATTTCCCCCTCACCCCAGAAGAGTATCTGCACCTTGAATCCACCAGCGAGATTAAACATGAATATCTCAATGGCGATGTCTATGCCATGGCCGGTGCGAGTGACAGCCATGTTACGATTGCTGGAAACTTGTTTGTCCTACTCCGTAGCCATGTGCGAGGACGTGGCTGTCGGGTGTATCTGTCCGATATGAAACTGCGGGTGGCACAGCGTCATAGTTTCTTTTATCCTGATCTGTTTGTGACCTGTGAACCTCGCGATCGTCAAACCACCCACTATAAACGTTTTCCGACGTTAATTGTTGAGGTGCTATCTCCCTCTACGGAAGCGTTTGACCGGGGTGAAAAATTTGCGGCGTATCAAAGTTTAGAGAGTTTGCAAGACTATGTGTTAATCAATACGGAGAAGCCACGAGTGGAGACGTTTCGACGGGGGGACGGTGGGGTATGGACGTTGCAAAGTTATACCCCCGTTGACGGGATGTTTGAGTTAAAAAGTCTTCAGTTTCAGGGGAGTTTTGAGGCGTTGTATGAGGATGTGGTTTTTGAGGCAGACTCATCGACTCTGATTTGATAGGATACAGGGGTTGACCTAGGGGCTGGAACCATGTCTGAGAAGGTAACTCAACCTCAGGGGTATGAGCCAGGGGTGGACTGGACGCCCCCCATGCCACCAACGGACTTAATCTTTGACGACGGAGAACCTTTGGAAACTCATCGCCATCGCATTGCTATGAACGTCCTCATTGCCTCGGCTCACGGGGCTTTGACGGGGCGGGAGGACTACTTTACGGGGGGCAATATGTTCGTCTATTTTAGTAGCGAACAAGCCCGAAATCGGGACTTTCGGGGACCTGATTTTTTTGCCGTCTTGGATGTGGACCCCAACCGGGAGCGTCAGGGATGGGTGGTTTGGGAGGAGGGAGGCCGTTATCCCGATGTGATTGTGGAGTTGACCTCGGGGTCAACGGCGCGGGAGGATTATGGACGCAAGAAGGAGATTTATGAGCGGGTATTTCGGACTCGGGACTATTTTGTCTATCATCCCTTTGACCCCCAGTCGTTACAGGGGTGGCATTTGGGGGGACGGGGCTATGAGGATATCCCCAGGGGCGATCGCGGTTGGTTGTGGTGTGATACCCTCGGGGTTTGGTTGGGGGTTGAGGAGGGGACGGTGCAACGGGAGACGGCCCCCTGGTTACGCTTTTTTAGACCCGATGGCAGTCTAATTTTGTTGCCGGAGGAGGAAGCGCAACGGGAACGACAGCGGGCTGAGGTGGAACGACAGCGGGCTGAGGCGGAACGGCAGCGGGCTGAGGCGGCACTGGCGGAGTTGGAACGTCTCAAAGCCCAACTGGGGCAAGAACGGTAGTAGGAGCGAAAAATTTTTCGCCCCTACAATTTTGTCTCAAATGTAACAAATTACAGCCTATATCCTGAAGACCCGCAATTTGAGGGAAGTCCGACTCTCCTCTGATGTTATTGGGGTAGAACTGTCATCAGAGTTTTGATGTCTTTGAGTAAATCTTTCTTGACAAACTCACTCATTTTTGCAGCCGACAGTGAATCTGAACGCATCTCAGTATGCGCTAAATCGTTGCGGACATCTCGAAGGCGTGACCAAAATTTGGATAACCAATCTAAGTCTAAGTCTGGGATCATCGTGACCAAACCTTCTAAAGCTAGGGGGCGAGGTTTTTGAGTATTCTCTCGCCAAAGCACTAAAGAATTTAGACCCCGTTCAACATCTTGACGTTCGTCTTTACCTAGGTAGTTAAATTTCAGAGCTATACATAGAACTGAAACGGTTAACTCTCGCCCGAGTAAAATTGCCTGGGCACTCAATGATTTGTCAATATACCACCCGAGCAAGTCAACCTGCTTACGCAAGGTTTCTTGGGAACTCGCTTCTCGCGGGTTAGGGAGCGCAAATTGATGATAATCGGCTTGAATTTTATCCAGCAACAATGAAAAGGGTTGGGCAAATGCACCGACATCTTCTTGTAAATCTTCGTAAGAAATTTTGTCTAAAAGTGCCGTTTCTTCCATGAGTTTCAAAGGACGAACCAACTCAATACTCTCTGAGATGGCTTGAATTCGCTTGCCAAAATTACTCAATTGACGAGGACTCACCGGTTCCCGTTTTTGCCGTCCCTGCTTGTAAAAGTCACGTTGGATATTGGTCAGAAGTTGACCTAAATCTTTGGCAGAACCGGTATCGAGGAATTTATCCGTTGCCGTCAGCCAATCGATGAACTTCAAAGTGGGGGTGAGGTCAAAAATGGGCGATCGCGGGCGATCGCGTTCATAAGCCCCATAATACACGCCACCAATCTTGACATTGCGGGACTTTTGCAAATAAGTCCCCGCCAGGAAGACAAACAGTGGAATGGAACGGAACGAATGCGTGACATCTAAAACAATCGTTTCCCCAGGTTCCACGGCATTCACAACCGCCTCAAAAATTTGCCAAAGTTCCTCCTCAGAGCGACCTGATGGAATAAAAACCTCCTCAGCATTTTCCACAGCTTTTGAGAACATCATCCAATGAGTGTCTCGGGCTTCCGTGGTCAAAAAGGCTTGAACGGTGTCAATGTCGAAAAAATCATTGATGGCCGCCGCGACATACTTAGTTGTGACCTCTTTGTCTTCCCAAGTATAAGTGGTTTGAGCATAATTTCCCGTGCCTAGAAAAGTTAGAAGTTTCATTTTGTTTTTCGTGGACTTAAGATTGAGTATTTGGCTTAGTTGGCTGAATTGGGAAACTGTTAGGAGTGGGATCTGCTAAATCTGGAAGTGTCAGTTTCATTCCCGATTCATTTCTACTTTCTCGTTCATTCTCCACGAACCACTTGAATGCTTCCCCTGCCGGAGTTGGCTCGGGAGTTACCCGTGGATAGTGAACCGCAGCATTGTCGTCAAAACCGTTCGCGGAACGGCCAAAAGCGGTAATAAAGCGCACATTGTCAAAGTCTCCACCATAGGCGGCTTCTACAGCTTTTTGATAGGCTTTCACACATTGACTGATATTGATAGGTTTAACCACGACCTCATCGGGGAGTAGAGTTTGATAAAACTCTGACCAATCCTGACCGGGACGTAAATCCGTCTCGGACTCGATTAAATCTAGCCGGACACTGCCAAAACCTAGGGGTTTTCCACCTCCTAAACGATGGAAATGAAGGTCAGGGAGGGTCAAGAGATACAACAAGCCGCCGAGTTCTACCTCGGATAAATTTACCACATCAATATCGAAGGTAAACTCCGTTCCAACTTTGACCCAGTTTTTCATCGACCGATTTTGGTCGTCTTTTTGTTCGACTCCGTTGTTTTGCGGACGGCGGTATTCTTGGTAATGACCTTGAACGTCTCGTTGTGTCTTATCTTGCTGGGGATTGTTCCAGTGACCCTTGGGGAGTCCTTGATGGTGGACATACACTTTTCGACCCCGTAACCCTTGATTAGTGGAATTGTAGCCGCTGCCTTTGCCTCTTCCGGGGTTAAGGGGGTTTCCTTGCCGGTTTTGGGCATTATAAAAGCCAGCTTGTTCGGGTTTAGGTTGTCCGAGGATAGCGAGGGGGACGGGAGTACGGCTGAAGTCATCGAGGGGGTCATCACTTTGACAGGTGACGCTATGAATCCGCAGTTGTCCTTTGTAAGACCCTTTACCCTGTTGGTTAACCCAGCCGAAAACTCGGTCTGCTGGAGACAGTTGGCTTTTGTCAGCTTGGGTGGCCGGCTTGAGGCTTGAATGTAGCAGTGAGATGGGGGCTTGGTTGAACAGTCCCCGAGTAATCATGACGGGATAGAGTTCGTCCACTTGACAGCCTCGACCCGAATTGCGGGTTTTGGCGTAGCAGAGTGACCCGTCACTTAACTGACGTTCAGCGGCCCCACTAATTACCTGTCGTGACCAACAGGAATTGTTGAGGGCGGGGGGAGATGTCCAGCCTTTGCGAAGGTCTTCTTTGTGAATTTCTTGATAGTTGGTGATGAGTTCTTTCCATTTTGTTCTCAGGTCATTAGACAGAGGACAAGAAATGGGTTTATCTTCACTAAAAAAGACTCGCTCGTCATGTTTGCCGTCAATGTTTTTGTTGGTGATATAGACAAATCCAGAAAATTGACGAAGTGGCTCTCCCACCGGTTGGTGATTACCTTGACCCGATGATGTATTGGGTGCAGTCCCGAGGTTTCCTCCAGATTTGACGATTTTACGGACTTTCCAATAGGAGAAAATCGACCCGCCATTAGCATTTTGTTTTTCAAACTTTTCCGCCCAGAAATCTACGGCATCCCCATGTTGAGGCAAAGACCCATCGGGGTAGGTGAGTTTACCATGGGGCTTGGTGCTGTTGCGATTATAAAAGGGAAGCCAGGCGGCATACATGGGACCCTGAGGACGACCATCAGAACCAATCCCGGATGTGCCGGGATACAACTTGATTTCGTTGTTCTCAATGCGGGCGGGAACCATCTGTAGCCCCATTTGGGCGGGCATTCGATAGGCTAACCGCATATCATGGGGGTCGAGGACGGAGAGGCGAGAGTTGGTGACGGCTTCGTAGGCGGACCGCAACATCCCTCTCAGGGAGGTGGGGGGAAGGTAGGGTTTCCCTTGGGCGTCGAGACGGGTGGGGAAGGTTTTATGGCCTTGTGCATCTTCCTCCATCTCGGAAGCGTCGGGGATGAGGAGGGGGGTGATGGTGGTGAGTTTGACGGCGATGCGTCCTGTCCAGTGGTTGGTGTGGTAACGACCATGACCGATGGGTTTGCGATCGCCCAACTCCCCGGTTATATTCTTCCGAGGTAAGGCAGGAACGAAGTTGTAGGGATTGTGAAAAACGTTGGGATTAACGGTTTTCGGCTGGGGCCTTGCTTGGAAAACCCCACCCACTTCTCGAACTCGACGGGGTTGGTTGTTGTCTAATTCAAACTCAACGTCGAGTCCATTAAGGGCTTGGGGGTTGTTTTTGTGACTTTTGTAGAGAGAAGCGGTAAGAATGCTTTTGCCAATCCCAAAGGTTTTGCTCTCATTAGAATCATCTTGAAACCGCAATTCAATTGACCCGTTATTTCCGACTTTCAACTCACCTTTTAATACAGACATTACTGAACCTCCAATTTAACTAAACGTTCTTCGATGACGGCAACATTACCAAAATCATCCACCTCGGCAAGATATTCCCGAGAGTGGAGAGAAACCCGTTGGTCTTTTTTCAATGACTGACTTAAAGGCACATCCAGTTTGCCGATGCGGGCTTCGGCCAGACGTTGCCAGCCCTGTTTGGGGTTAACCTGGGGGATGGCTTTACCCCACAGGAGATAGGTTTGACTCAGATGACTGTTCAGGGTGGTTTCCTTGCAGCTGAATGTCTCAGAATTGAGGTCGAGATCCTCATCCTTGTCGGCGAGAATCACGAGAAACCCCTTTCCCTGATTCTCATTTAGCCAACGCAGTTCACAGGTTTTATTAAAAATGCGGGCTTCAAAGTAGTGGCTGAGGGTTAGGGGTTGACCATCGCTACCGCAGATTTGGCCGTTTTGAACTTGGGCAAGATGACAGGCCTGGGGGGAGTAAAGGAGGGCATTGGCCCCCATCTGTTGCGCCTGAGTTGTCTGAATGGCTTGGTCTAGGGACATGGGCGATCGACTGACCCAACTGTATAATTTTTCTGTCATGCTGCACCTTTCGTTTGGTTTTGTTCAATCCAGTCTTGCCAGGCGACGCTTAATTCCAAACGCAAGTCGTCGCTGAGTTGCGAAAAATCGGGTCCTAGGCTGAGTTCTCCCGCCAGTCCGGGGATGTCGCTGTCTCCCTGAACCTGGAGGGTCATGTCGGTGACGGCGACGGTTCCCATGCCGCGATTAGTCCCGTAACCGATGGGAATCTTGCGGTTGGCAAAGTCCCGTAAGACCAGTAACAACAGGGCAACAGCCGGTTGCACTTGGTCAGGAGACCATTCCTCCAGTCGGGCTAAATCCACCTGAATGCCAATGGGGTCCCACTCTACACCAATGGGTTCCAAGACGCTGTACAACATCCCCTCCGCTGCCCCCCCTGTCCAACGGTCAATGGCCACATGGACGGCGGGCTGGAGTTTCTGATAGGGTTTCGTCCCGACGGCGGTTTTGAGTTGGGACTTGAAGCCATCATGTAGGTCTGTGGCCCGTTCGACGTTGAACCAACCGTCTTCGGAGATGGGGAGGGTCCCGTAACAGTCATCGAGGAAGAGAATCCCCATTTGACCTTGTTTTTGGTCTTTCTTGGAGGCGGCCCCAAAAATCTCTTTGATGAGATTGAGGTGGATTTGGTCGGCAAACTCTTCTCCGGTGGGGGTTTGGCAGACGGTACGGATAATTCGTTCGGCGTGGGACCGCAGGACGCCTTTGAGGGAACTTCCGGGAATGACGAAGCGTACGCCTGAGTCGACTTGACTGACGAGGGGCAACATATCTACGGCAATCCCGTCGGCTTCGGCTTTTACCATGACGGGGTCTCGGGGCGTCCAGGCGATTTGGAAGTCCAGGGACAGGGGCATCTCGTAGGCGGCTTTGGTTTGGAGGTCCGCTGTCCAGGGTTGCGGGGTTCCGCCGTGGAGGAGGCTGTTGAATAGACCTGCGGCATGACTGAGGTCTTGGCGCTGGATGTTTAGATTTTCCAGTTTGACCCGCCCTAAGCCGCGAGTTTTGGCGGCGCCGATGCGGATATCTCCGTTTTGGAGGGCGTTGAGGAGTTGCCAGAGGGCAATGGGGTCGTCGTCGGTTTGGCTGTCAAAGGTGAGGTTGAGGGTGAAACTGACGCCTTTAGGAAGGATGGCGCGGCTGTATTTGAACCGTTCGGCGGCGGTTCCGCTGTGGCGGTCAATGCCTACTCCTTCGCGAATTTCGATGGGTTTGCGGGTCTGGATTTTGGCGTCGTCGATGATAATCTGGCTGGCCCCGTAATCTTTGGTTTTATGGTCGCCCCAGATCTGTTTGATGGATGTGTCATCTTGATTGGGTAATCGGGTCATCCAACTGCGGAAGGCGCCGGCGAGACTGGTTCCGGGGAGGTAGTATTGACCGCGACCGTTGACGGCCAGGGCTAGGTCGGTGTCGGCGTCGCCGCCAACGCCTCCGATATGGATGGGGGTTTGGGCTTTGAGTTCGCCGGTGATACTCCAGCGGTTGTGAATTTGTCGTGCCATGTTGATGTTTTGGGGTTAGTGGTTCTGCTGGGCTTTTTCGAGGTCTCGTTTGTGGGCGCGAATCATGGCATCGACTAGGGTGCGGACGGCTTCGGCCCAGAGGCTGGCTTGCAGTTTGCTGGTTCCATTGTCGGTGAGGGTCAGTTTTTTAGAGTCCAGGTTGAGGATTTGCCAAATTTGGTTGGTATTGGTTACCAGTTGTTGGATTTTGTCAAGGCTTTTTCCGGGCCATTTTTCTTGACGATTGTCAACTTGTTTTAGGGCATTAATCCAGGTACTGACGGCGTTAGGGTCTTCTCGTTTTCTGAGTTTTCCTAGGACCGATCGCAGTCCCCCCAATTGACTCATGGGTGGGCAACTGTCCTCACCACTGATTTTGATGCCCAGGACTTCTTCTCGTTTTTGAGGACTTTGGGCGATCGCCAACGCTTGG
This sequence comes from Phormidium willei BDU 130791, assembly GCA_001637315.1. Taxonomy (GTDB): domain Bacteria; phylum Cyanobacteriota; class Cyanobacteriia; order Cyanobacteriales; family Geitlerinemataceae; genus Sodalinema; species Sodalinema willei. The sequence continues at coordinate 21,086 of LSZA01000060.1, forward strand.
GACTGAATCGCCTCACGCCAGGCGGCTTTTTCGATGAGGCGGGCATATTTGAAAACGTCATCAGGCACTTTTGGGGTTGTGGCTGTAGTTTTGGTTTTTGAAAGTAAAATAACTTGGATCTCTTTTGTTTGAGACTTATCTGAATCTCGCGCTTTTCCGCTCAAATTGTCATCAGTGAGTAAGGGGTCATTAAAGGACAGTTGACCATAGCCTTCGGCGCGACGATCGCCAATCCCTCGGATGGCCACTTTTTTGAGTTTTTCAGGATCGAGATTGCCCTCAACGGTATAGACTAAACAACTTCCAGCTTGCCAACCTAATAGGGAGGGACGGGGTAAGCCCCAACGCACTTGCCAGGATTCGGTGCGCCGCTGGCGTACCATCATGGAGAAGCAATCAGACTTTTTACGGAAGTTTAGAGTTACGTCTAATTCTTTTTCTAAGGCTTGGGTGAAGTCGTCGGGATTAAGGGTGGGGTTGAGGCGATCGCCCCGCATCAAGACATCAGATAAAAACCAAACATATAGAAGATTATTTGAGTCTATATCTTGACTTTTTACCAATTGCGTGTTAGCAGAAGCCGAAGAAGAGCCAACGGTAATCTTGACCCCGCCATATTGGTCTTTTTTAGATTGACCAAGTCGGGTTTTTCCAGTTAACAAATCATGCCAATTCGGGTTGTTCTTGGACAGTTCTTGATCAACTTTCTCAGAGACTCGTAACTCAGCGTGAAAGGTGAGTCCAGCGGGGATGGCTTCGTAGCTATACAGTCCGCCAACCTCCTCGCTGGGGCGTTGGATCTCATCCTTGATGGTGTTGTGGGTATAGAGGGCTAAATCGACTTTTTCATAGGCGGGTAAGCCGTTATCTGTCCAAGGTCCGAGATAGCCACCCCGTTCGCCTTTGAGTTGGACTCCTTGGGGGTTAGCTTCTTGGAAGCGGTTGTAGACTTTGCGGCCTTTACTCAGACCGCCATCGAGTTTTTCGCCGAAGAGACAGAAGGGGGTGGGACGACCGGGCTGTTGGTCAATCTTTAGGGTGGCGTTGGTGAGGATGAGGGCGTTGTTGGCGATCGCCTGGCTGATGTTGACGCAATTGCCTAGTTTCTTGTGCAGATAGCGCAACAGATAGCGACCGGGAATATAATCGAGACATTCGACGAGGTTGCCGACGGTCCGGGCCGGTAACACCAGAGGCGACTGGGTTTCCAAGGTTAGGGGAACCGTTACCCAGGTTCCGTCAGCATTCAAGGAATTGTCACTATCGTCACTCAGGCTGACGGCGCAATTTGTCGGCTGTAAGTTAGGAATCTTGGGAAGTTGATCATAATGATCTTTCAACCAAGTTAGGGGATCTCCTTTATCTCCCCAGTTCAGTTGGATCTCACAACGACCATTTCCCCGACGGCGTTTGCCTCCTAACCGTTGTACCATTTTAGCCCCAGCGGTGAGGAGTCCTTTGACAAAGGGAAGATACCCATCTGGGGATAGACCGGGATACGCATCACTGAAATTGACTTGGGCCTCGGCGGTGAGGGTGGCCCCTTGACGTACCATCTCTTCAAAGCGGAGATAGTCAGTTTTGGCACAGCCGGATTCTGGATCAATGGCGACACCGGGCTTCATGAAGGCGATCGCCGTCCTCAGTTCCTGCTTCTGGCCCAGGGCCTGACGCAAGTTCTCATCTAACCGTGCCGAATGAATCGAGACAATGGCGGGCCGAGGTTCGTTTTCTAAGGCAGTTGTCGCTAGGGCCGGTTGATCGCCAAAGAGAACCTTTAGCCAATCATTCCACTGGCCCGTCAGTCCGCCATCTAAGGCCTGGGCCGCTTGTTCGCAGCCATCTCGTAATATCCCGGTGAGGGTTTTGGCGGGGAGATAGGGTAAATCATCGGCATCTCGTTGCACAATGCTGTCAAGTTCGGCCCGTCCGGTTCCAGATCCGACGTGCCAGTCGCTGTGCATGGTAATCGTGAGGGAGAAGGGAATCATGGGTTAAGAAGGGAACAGGGAACAGGGAACAGGGAACAGGGAACAGGGAACAGAAAAGACGTAGGGGCGTACCCTTGTGGTCGCCCAGGGGTAGGATGTGTTCCGGCATCGGTTAAGATTGGGCTTCGACGACTCGGTTGAAACGTGCCGGAACGCATCGCTTTGGCATCATCCTGGGCAAACGATTAGAGAAATTCTTGGGCATCGAGGGCATCGAGAAAGGTGGTATGGAAGTTAATTTGCCCCTTGTCTTGGCTGTCTTGGCTTTGGTAAAACAAGGATTTTTTCTCGTTATCCTCTGCAAACCGTTCTAGGCAATAACGCTTCTGAATCAGGGCATATTGGGCGTTGGCAGCTTCTCGACCTAGAAATAGGGCGGTTCGTAGGGCGTGGGACTGGCTGCTGGGAAGTTTGACGCCGCCATCTCTATCTTGGTCTCCGTCAGAATCTGACTGGAGATCGTGCACACGCTTGTATAACCGAGTCCAGTGATGCTGGCTGGCCCAGTCTTGACCCTCGGCGGACTGGAGTTTGTCTAACTCGGTGACGACGTAGGGACGGTTATAGAGATAGGTGGTGGCTTCAGGCTGGAGGTTACGGCGAATGCGTTCTAGGTCAATATGGGTGCTGTCATAGAGAATGTGGAAGTCGATCGCGGAACAGGGGAAAGGTGTAGTGGATTTGGGATCAGAGTCAGGCTTCGTGACGGTCTGTTTAACGGATTTGGCGGATTTAATCAGGCTTTCGGCCAGTTCGTAGGCGACGGAGAAGGGGAAATGGGGCTTGATAATGGCAATTCCGGCACAGGCGGAGAGGCGGTTAATGCTAAATTGTTTTTTGGCGATTTTGGAGATTTCTGGTTTCTGTTCGGTTTGGGCTTCAAACTGGGTTAGGAAAACTTGGGTAAATTTTAGGGCGGCTTTTCCATCACAGACGACGGTCAAGTCATCCCCTCCGACAATGAGAGGAACGAGAGGAACGGCTTTATTCTCTTTATCCTTTTTATCGTCTTTCTTAAAGGCTTCCTGAATCGCTTTTTCAAAGGCCGCTTCTGTGCATTCGTCGAGTTCTAAGGAAAATTCTCGGTAGCTGCTGATATACTCTCGATTGGATGGGGCTGTCCCCAGACAGTCGGCGAAGTTCAGGAAAATTTGTCCGAGGCCATTCCCGTCGGCGTGGACAATGGCTAACCACTCGACATCCCCTTCTAATTGATTGATATTTTGAATGAGTTTGGGGGTGGTGTTTTCTGAGGGGATTTGATGCAGGCGACGGATTCCGGCTTTGGCGGCTTCACGTTTGCTGTCGCTGACTTGGGAGATGGGAACTCGCTCGTTTTCTGGGGTATGTTCGAGGTGGGAGGCGGGGAGGCCACTGAAGGAACAGTCGGCGATGATGGGTAATCTTAGGAAGCGGGCGTCGGCGCTGGGACGGTAGGGTTGGGTTTCTTCAAAGGTTTTGTGAACGTCTTGGATGGCTGTGTCGAGACTGTTATTCTGGTCCCAGTCTTGGATGGCAACGAATACCCCGGAGAGGTTGAGTCCTGGCGCTTCTGCGATCGCCCGCTGGGTGACTCGACGAATCAGGTCTTTGGCATCTTCTTTAGTCCGCGACAGAATTAGGGCTTTCCCGGAAGTGGCAATAATAATTTCGAGGGGTTTGTCGCCTTGTTCGATGGGAGGGTTCAGATCCTTGTTGCGCAAAATCTGTCGTAACTCTTGGCTATTGCCCCATTTGCGTAATTCTGGGGTGTTGTTGATGTCGGCCACGGCATCGAGAACCCAGCGAGTTCCGGCGCGGTAGGTGAGTTCGGAGGCGCCGATGTTTTCTTTGAGTTTGTTGGTCGAGAAGATGAAGTTCTGATTTCCAGAGGTTTCTAGGAGAACCAGGTAGGGAGAAGCCGTCATAGGAGGGAAGCGGTAGATTTAGCTAGGCAAGTTCGGCTGGGAATCGGTCTGAATTGGGCGATCGCCGTTTGAGACCGGGGATAATCTCTGGGTAAGCTCACCCTAGCAAGGGTTTTGCTGGCTTTTGCGGATCGATCGCCTTTTATTTAGATTTTACGTTTCATAACAGTTGGGTTAGGGGTGGGCGTTGCCCGATGGTTGTTACTAGATGGACTGGGATGAGTTTCATCCTACCCCCTGCTTGGAAGACCCCTCTTCAGGTTTAAGGAGAATTAGAGGGGCCGTTGAGGCTGCGGCGGGCCAGTTTGGCATAGGTTTTGACGGTTTCATAGGGCATTTCCAGGTCTTCGGCGATCGCCGTCAGGGATTCGCCCAATTCTCGTCGGGCTAGGATGGTGGCCCGGGTTTGGCAGACCTGACGGGCGCGATCGCTCTCAGGACGTTTCTGCTGCGTCAGAAGTTGGTCGGTGAGGTCGGCAATGCGATCGCCGAGATGGGCTTGTGGACTGGGGGGGTGAGGATGGGAATCCTGCCAGCCGAGGCGGGTTTGCCCGAGGCCAAAGGTGGTTTTATGACCGGTCCCGCAATAGGGGGCATAGTGAACTAGGGCGCTAAAGAGTTGGGCAAAGTCGGGGTTTTGCCGGCTTCCAGCGGCCGAGAGGGTCAGTTCAATGGACCCAGTAAAGCCCGTAACCGACCCTCGCTTGCCGGCGGCAATTTTACTGGATTGGATGTCATGGCGAGATAGGCTCACATGGCTGTCTATCCAGTCCAGGAAGGGGTCGGGTTCGACAAAAATGCCTGAAAAGTTATTCCAGCGGCGTAGGTAGCTTTGAAAGAGATTGACGGGGTTAGGGAGGGGCAGGTGATGACCGCGATGACGAAAGCTGGTGGGGGAGATGAAGCTGAGGGCGAAACGCCGCTGGGGGGGAGATTGGTAGAGTTGGTCATAGGTGATGGGGGCTGGGGTGATGCGGTGCGATCGCAGGTTGAAGCACAGAGACCGCAAGTCGAGGGTTTGGGGGAGACGGGTAAGCCAGGTTTCGGCCCAGGTGACGAGGGGGGCGCTAAAGAGGGTGAGCCGCCACTGGTAGGGCTGATTGGTCTGGATATGCAGGTGGCGGCCGATGACGGGAACCTCGCCGAGGAGGGGGGAGAGGGTGAAGGCTTTGTCGTCGGGGGAGTCGTGCAGTTTGGCCGACAGGTCCGGCTGGGTTTGGCGCACGCAGTCGAGAAACCAGGCATGGAGTCCGATGGCATATTGGGGAAAGAGGGTGGCGCTGTCTTGGGGGCGCAGATGAAACTCGATACCCACGAGTTCGCGGGTGGGGTTCGAAAGGGGGGCGGTGACTCCCATAGGCTGATTGGCGGGTTGGTCTGGTGTGATTATAGGGGCTTTTGGTCGTTGGGGTCGTCCTGTTCGGCTAGGCGATCGTAACTGAAGTCAATGGGGTACAGGGGACGGCCCCCGGACATGGATGGGGGAGTCGAGTCTCGCAGCAGAAGCGTTAGGGCCATGTCCCCGAGGACTCCGAGGAGGAGACTACTGGCGAAGACGAGGACGGTACAGGTGATGACGGCGAACAGTCCGAGGGGGGCGATGATGAGAATGACCCAGGTGACGGCGGCGTTGGCCAGGGCGATGGCCAGGCTACGGTAGCGGCTGAGTTGTTTGATGAGTTTCGGTGACATGGGCAGGTTTTAAGAACATCGACAAGGATTGACTTATCCTACAGGATCCTCCTGGAAGGAGACTCTTCTAGGGGTTTGGTATATACAAGGGGTACTTTAGTGGGGATTGTGGTGATGACCACGCTCTATTTAACGGAACCCGGAACGGTGGTAAGCGCCAAGAATCAAACTCTGGACTTGAAGCGGGGAACTTGGCGGCGCAGTTGTCGTTTGGCGGAGATTGACTTGCTGGTGGTGTTACCGGGGGTGCAGTTGACGGGGGCGGCGATCGCTCTGTTGTTGGATAGTGGTGTTGAAACTCTGTTTTTGCGCCGGGATGGACGCTTTCGAGGCCGCTTGCAGGGGCAGTTTCACAGTAATCCGAGTTTGCGCTTGGCTCAATATCGGGTGGTGGAAACCACGTTTGGCATGGGATTGGGGCAAAAACTGGTGTTGGGGAAGATTCGCAATCAGCGATCGCTCCTGCAACGGCGCAATCGGGAGACGGGGGGACGAGTGACGGCGTTGGTGGAGGCGGTGGATATGATGGCGGTCTATCTGCGGAAGCTACAACGGTTGGATGAGCCGTTATCGCGAGATGAGTTGATGGGGATTGAGGGGATTTGTGCCAAAACCTATTTTCAGGCCATGATGACTCAGGTTCCCGCCAGTTGGGGCTTTGGTGGCCGCAATCGTCGTCCGCCTCGGGACCCGGTGAATGCGTTGTTGAGTTGGGGCTATGGGGTGTTGTTGGCGCGGGTGTTTTCGGCGTCGGTTCAGGCGGGGTTGGACCCCTATTTGGGCTTTTTTCACGCCACGGAACCCTATCGGCCCAATTTGGTGTTGGATGTGATGGAGGAGTTTCGTCCCTTGGTGGTGGATTGGGTGGTTTGGGGGTTGGTGCGATCGTCGGTCTTGGAGGCCCGGGATTTTGAGCCGTCCCCGGATGGAGAGGGGGTTTGGTTAGGGAATTTGGCGAAAAAGCTGTTTTTGGAGCAGTTGGAGCGTCGTTTTCAGTCCAAGCTCCTCTATCCGCCCCAGGAGCGTCAGTTAGCGTTGAGTCAGATTGTTTTGGAACAGGGACGGGCGATCGCTCGGGCTTGTGTGAGTTTACGGTTAGATGAGTTTGAGTCGTTTGAGGTGCGCTGATGAGTCAGTTGTGGTTGGTTTGTTACGATGTCCGCGATAACAAGCGTCGGGCCAAGTTGGCGAAGTTATTGGAACAGCGTTGTGAGCGGGTGCAGTATTCGGTGTTTGAATGTCCTTTGGAGGAGAAGCTATTGGAGAAGTTATTGCATCAACGCTGGTTGATGGTGTTGGAGATTCCTGAGGATAGTTTGCGGGTGTATCCCTTGGATGCGCGGGCGAAGGCGAAGACTCGGGTGTTTGGCTCGCCACCTCCCTATGAACCCCCGGATTTTTTGATTTTCTAGGACTGAAATGCCCACGGGGTCAGGGATTGGGGCTTTGTGTCGAATTGTAACGATTTTCGGCACAGGCCGCGTTCCCTGAAAAACTGGGGTCTAGGTGCGACTAGAGGGCGTTTTTAGGTTTTCTTAAGGTTCTCAGGGCTTGACAGTTTCTCGGAAAGGCTGTAGCTTTAGGTAGTGCGCTAATGCTTCGCTTCCAAGCCGCCTTTTCTCAACTCGAAATGGTCGTGTAACGGAATGTTAAGGGTGTTCGCGCAAACGGACCTTGAAAACTCCACACGGCAATGGTTTCAAACCTATAGGGTCT
>LSZA01000061.1 GCA_001637315.1 Phormidium willei BDU 130791
GTCCAGTGAGAATTGGCCGCAAGCGAGACTGTTGGGCGCTGACTTGATGGGCGGCGGTAATGATGAGATTTTCGGCGTTGGTGAGGATGACGTTGCTATATTTGCCCATGATTTCGACGTAGAGATGTCCGGTGAGGGGATCTCCGGGACGGCGGGCAAATTGGAAGTCGAGGACTCGTTCCCAGGGGGAGATGGGGGTAACGTCAACGAGGGCTAGGCCCTTGAGTTGGTGGCGCAGTTGGTCGCTGAAGGTGAAGGTGTCGGGAACTTTGGGGGGTGGGCTACTTAGACATAGATGAGCGGCTTGGGGATGCCAAGATAGCCGTAGCCAGCCGCGACGGTCGAGGGTACGTAGGGCTAGGGCTAGTTGGGTGCGATCGCTTTGAATGACTTGTTCAAGACGAGCGGGAAGCCAAGATGTCCGGAAATCGGCATAAATGGCGCAAAGTGTGGTGAAATCGACGGGTTGCACAGGACGGGTGAGGGGCTGAAATCTTTATAGGAACTTGAATTGAGCCGATGGCGTTGGCGGCGATAACCTCGGCTGAGGAGGGGTGCGATTTTTCTGGAATTTGCGCCACCTCAGCCAAAATTTTGGATTCTATCTACCATGAGAGTTAGATACTGTCGTTACTACCCTCCTCACACGAGATAGCCAAGGATTAATCATGGATATTCAGCTTATTAACATCGGCTTTGGCAATATCGTTTCGGCGAATCGCGTTGTTGCCATTGTTAGCCCGGAGTCGGCTCCCATTAAGCGTATCATTATCGATGCCAGAGAGCGGGGTCAGTTGGTGGATGCCACCTATGGCCGGCGAACTCGTGCGGTGATTGTGACGGATTCGAGTCATGTGATTCTCTCGGCGATCCAACCCGAAACCGTTGCCAACCGCTTTGTTTTCAATAAAGATGGTAAGGAGGCTCACACGTAACAGCCTGGCGCTGTACGGCATTGAGTCCTACAGCCGCGTAATTTAAGATTGACCATTCTCGAAGGAATGGCCGCGACAATATCATGACCGTTGGAAAATTGATTGTGTTGACAGGTCCGAGTGGGGTTGGTAAGGGGACGTTATTGCGATCGCTGCGCCAACGCCACCCGGAACTTTATCTGTCGATTTCGGCGACGACTCGTGATCCCCGCCCCGGAGAGGTCGATGGGGTGGATTATTATTTCCTCCGTCGGGCCGAGTTTGAGGAGAAGATTGCCCGGGATGCGTTTGTTGAATGGGCTGAGTTTGCTGGAAATTATTATGGAACCCCACGCCAATCCTTGGAAACTCAGATGGCGCAGGGTCATTGGGTGATTTTAGAGATTGAGGTTGAAGGCGCCCGCCAAGTGCGTCGGATGTTCCCCGAGGCGTTGTTGGTGTTTGTTCGTCCTCCTTCGTTTGCGGAGTTGGAACGGCGGCTGCGGGGGCGCGATCGCGACTCGGAAGCGGCGATTCAGCGACGACTTGAACGGGCGAAAGAGGAACTTCAAGCGGCCGATGAGTTTGATGTACAGGTGACTAATGCAGTCGTTGAAGAGGCGATTCGGGCGCTTGAAGTAGCGGTTTTTGCTTAATCTTGGTTGAGTGCAGGGGTCAAGATGTGGGAAAAACTAGATAGAAGAGCGATTAGGAAAAGGCGCTGATGTCGCTACCGCAGGTATCGACGAGGTAGCACAGGGCGCGGAACCGTAACTCAACGAAGCGATCGTAGAGGGGGTTGAGTTTACACATAGGGGGAATATGGAACAGGTGATGTCCCCAGAGGCTAATGTCTCGTTCAAAGGGACATTGGGCGGGAATTAAGCGCACGATCGCTTCAGCGACTTGTGGGCTGTTGATTTCGAGGGATGCAAGCCAGCCATCGATGGGAGCAAGCAATTGGTTCACAATACGAAGCATGGCATTCTCTACCAAAGTATCAAAGGGCGACATGGAACAGGAGGCGATCGCCCTTGGGCATTTTATCCTCCTAATTCCACCCTACGAGATTAGACCATAGATTCGGTAAAGAAACCATATTAAATTCGAGATTTTTTGTAAAGCTTATGTAAAGCCCGAGAATTAAGGCTCGCTTTGGTATCTTTAACTACTAATTTTCTCAATAGTTTTCAATAGGGGGAGATTTAGCCAAGCGATCTTTCACTCAACATCTCCCTATAAATTCTCCCGCTGAACCCCGGTTATTGACCCTAACTGGGTCAGATCACAAGGGGTTCAACGGGAGTCATGGAGGTCACCCAGAGAAATGAAACGATGGCCAGTTGCAACCTACCACTTCAATAAGTTGAACTGCTCCATATCAATGGTGTCACGATTGCGGTAGATGGCCAGGACGATGGCTAACCCAACAGCGGCTTCAGCGGCTGCGATCGTGATCACAAACACTGAAAAAACTTGTCCTTTAGCATCCGCATCCAAGTAATTGGAAAATGCCATCAGATTCAAGTTAACTGCATTTAAGAGCAGTTCAATGGACATTAACACGCGCACAGCATTACGGCTATTAATCAGCCCATAAATACCGATGCAAAACAAGGCGGCGGCTAAGAGTAAGAAATATTCAAGTTGTAGTTCCATAAAGCGCTCACAAGGCTCTTAAACGGTATGCAAAACTTCGGACAGTGATTACTACAGTGACCCTTATGAATCAGAATCATCAGAGGATTCACGAATTGCGCCCACGGGTTCTCGGGGTCGTTCGGGTAGAGTAAACACAAATTCCTGCTCAGAATCCAAATCAGGAATAAACTCACGGCGAGCTAGGATAATCGCCCCAACCATCGCAATGAGCAATAACACTGAGACTAACTCAAAGGGCAATAAGAAATCACTAAAAAAGTGTTGTCCGAGACGCAACGCCGTACTTGGGATTGGTTCAATGGTCTCTAATACCGCCCAAGAGGTCGATTGTACCATCGTACCGAGTAGAGCAAATAGACCCACACAAACCAAGGCTGTGGCTCCTTTGCGGAACCAAGGATTTTTCATCGGTTTAAAGGTCTCGTTTTTATTCACCAACATAATGGCGAAGATGATCAGCACGTTCACCGCACCGACATAAACGAGGATTTGAGCGGCGGCGACAAAATCTGCATTTAGCAGCAGATATAAGCCAGCCATACTGATGAACACTCCACCGAGGAGGAAGGCCGAATAGACAATATTTTCCAATAAGACCACGCCTAGGGCGGCGGCGATGGTCGTCGCGACTAAAATTCCAAATGAGACGATTTGAACGCCTTCAGCTAAATTCACAGCTTTTTCCTTTATGTATGGTCGTACAGGTCTGTTCGTACAGTTCGTACAGGCTTAGCCATGGTACCGTCGGAGGGGGCGACTGGGCGAGCTGAACTCACCCAGCCAGTTGGCCAACGGTCGATGGGGCGATCGCGGGGTTGGATCAGTTTTTCTCAGACTCGGCGCTGGCTGTTTCCCGCTTTGCCTTTTCCGCCTCGATTTCTTCGAGGATTTCCTCAGGACGACGGCCCGCACGTTGAGAGCCTTTCGGTAAATCGTGGGGCGAGGTGACCCCCTTGGGTAAGTATGCCAGTTCTCGCATCGGTTGTACCATCGGATCGAGGGTTACTTTTTCGGGTAACCGTCCCAGGGCCACGTTATCGTAGTTGAGTTCGTGGCGATCGTAGGCACTGAGTTCGTACTCTTCGGTCATGGACAAACAGTTGGTGGGGCAGTATTCCACGCAGTTTCCGCAGAAGATACAGACTCCAAAGTCAATGCTGTAGTGGTTAAGTTTCTTTTTCTTTTGTTCTTTGTTGAACTCCCAGTCCACCACCGGCAGGTTGATGGGGCAAACCCGCACACAGACTTCACAGGAAATGCACTTATCAAACTCAAAGTGAATTCGACCTCGATAGCGTTCGGAGGGGATCAGTTTTTCATAGGGGTACTGGACGGTCACCGGGCGACGACCCATATGGTCGAAGGTCACGGCCAGTCCTTGGCCAATGTACTTGGCTGCCTGAAATGAATCTTTGGCGTAGTCGCTTACTTGTTTGAGAAACTTCAGCATGGTGTTCTCTCGTATAGTCGTGATTGGTGCGTCCCAAGGGTGGCCATTTAGCCGCCAAAGGCAACGGGGAAGGCTAATTTGAGGGCGGCTGTAATCAGCAAGTTGGCTAGGGAAACGGGAAGCAAGAATTTCCAGCCTAAATTCAGAAGTTGGTCAATACGAACCCGAGGGGTTGTCCAACGCAGCAAAACGGCCAAAAAGACGAACAGGTAGGTTTTCAGTAGAACCATGGTGATTCCCAAGGAACCGGTAACCACCTGTACCACGGGGGAAAATTCATTGACTCCAAGCCACTGCGTCAAGGTTTCGACGGGGACGGGGAGACTCCAGCCGCCAAGGTAAAAGACGGAGACCAACAGGGCGCTAAGAACTAGGTTAACGTAAGACCCTAGGTAAAACAGGGCAAACTTCATGCCGGTATATTCGGTTTGATAGCCGGCGACGAGTTCTTCTTCGGCTTCAGGGAGGTCAAAGGGAAGACGCTCGGTTTCAGCGAGGGCAGCGACCCAGAAGATGATAAAGCCCACCGGTTGTCGCCAGAGGTTCCAACTGAGGATGCCGTAGTCGGCTTGTTGGTTAACAATGTCGATGGTACTGAGGCTATTCGACATCAAGACGATCGCCAACACCGACAACGCCAGAGGGATTTCGTAGCTAATGGACTGAGCCGCAGCACGTAGTCCACCAATGAGGGCATATTTGTTGTTGGAGGAGTACCCCGACATCAGCAAGCCGATGGGGGTAATGCTCGATAGGGCAATCCAGAGGAAAGCACCGATACTCAGGTCAGTAATGACCAGGTTCTGCCCGAAGGGAACGATGAGATAGGACAGAAAGACGGGAATCACAACGATCGCCGGACCGATGGTGAAGAGCCAGGGATCTGCCCGCATGGGGATGATGTCTTCTTTGAACAGCAGTTTTAAGCCATCGGCAACGGGTTGTAATGTCCCCAAGGGGCCGGCAAATTCGGGGCCAACCCGCTGTTGAGCGGCGGCGGAGATTTTCCGCTCTAGCCAGACGGTGACTAAGACACCGACGGTGGCGGCCACCAACATCAGTAGCATGGGGACGGGCATCCAGATGACTTTGGCTAGTCCAGCTGGGACACCAAAGCCCCCGAGTATCTGGATTACACTACCTTGGAGGTCGATTCCTGATTCCATATCAACGGATAAAATATGAAGATTTCTTACCAATACTGTTCCCATAGTACCGTCAACGGGCGATGGGGGGAAGAAGGGGGGAGGCAAGAGGCAAGAGGTAAAAGGACTGTTCTGGTGTTTCCTGTTCCCTGTTCCCTGTTCCCTGTTCCCTGTTCCCTCCTCTTACCTAACTCGGATACCAGAACATCCCCTTAATCCCTTCGGGATCAGCGAGAAAGCCTAAACCGTCGTAAAACTTGACGACGTGGGGATCGGCGAAGAGGGTGATATTGCTGATGTCCTCGCGCCGTAGTTTGGTGATCAGATAACTCATGAGGGCTTTGCCGAGGCCCTTCCCTTGAAACTCAGGGCGGATGGCGACATCCCAGACGGTGGCGTTGAAGGCACAGTCTGACGTCGCTCTGGCGAAGCCAATCAGGCGTTTGCGGGTTCCGCGCACTTCCCACATGGAGACCACCATATAACTGTGTTCGAGTGCCTTGCGGACTTTGCGTAGGGGACGACGAGCCCAGCCGACGGAATCACAAAGTTCTTCGAGTTCGTAGAGGTCGATACGGCGATCAGTACTAAAGTAGATTCGGCTTTGTGTCCCCAGGCGATCGCTCATTCCGGGTGCTGAATACTCCTCCAAGGAGATCGCGTTCGGCGATGGGGAAGCCGAATCCGAACTGCTAAAAATGCTTTTCCAAAAACCCATGCAGGTGTCGTAGCGTGCTGATTAGACGGTCTCGGGCTGGACGGATGCCCGGTATGGTTCATTATATCCGGGGAATGTCCGTTAGACCCGTCAATTTCCAAGAAATTCAACCGATTGAATTTCCAGGCTCAGGCGATCGCCTAAAGTAGAGTAGCGTCCTCTCCTTGGGCTCAGGATAGACAGCACCTGTATGGGGGAATTCACCCGACATGGCAGTACACCCTGAGTGGGCGATCGCACCCACCAGCGTCCACGAGCGTCAATTCTCTTCACAAGTTCAGTTAACGGTGACTATGGCTGCGGGCTTAAAATCATCCACTCTCGATCTCCTAAAGCGCTTCAATCGGGCTTTTCCCCAGTTTTATGAGCAGTTTGTCAGCAGCGAGATCCAACTGCAAAATCTTAAATTGGCCTACCACCTCTACAAAACTCGACAAGCCGTTATTGAATTACGTCAGGAAGGCTCGAAAAGCGCTCTCCATTTTGCTTACCGCAATCAGTCATTTTTGCTCAGCGATATTTTTGGCGTGCTGGCCGCCTACGGACTGACGATTCACAGCCTCAGTCTCTATGGCCAAATCGCACCCCCTATGTTGGTATTTGTCAAGCTAATTGTTTCTCGGGGTGGCCAGGCGTTGACGGAAAAAACGGCGGACAATGTGGCCCGCGCCGTTCGAGAGGCTCTCGCGGGACATTTTGAAGTTGAAGAGATGTTGGCGGTGGAGTTTAACCTGGATGCGGGTTTGGAAGATGTGGAAACGGAGTTCTATGTAGACCCAGTTTTTCACCTTCCGGCCCTGCTCATCGAAGCGGATAACCAACCGGGGTTATTTTATAAGGTCATGTATGCCATCTGGCAGGAGGATTTACTGGTCGTCAACGCCAACCTCCTTGTCTGGCGAGGACGAACTCGGTTGATTCTCTATCTCCTTGGCCCCAACGAATGCGCTATTCCTGACTATCTCGGCAACCAAATCGCCGAAAGTGTTCGCCAACGACTGTTAGGAGGCAGTTAATCCTCGATAGTGGGCTGTGTTGCTGTTTTGCCTTTTGCCCATTGCCTATTGCCCTCTTCCCCCTGTTCCCTGTTCCCTGTTCCCTGTTCCCTTCTTCAAACCTATGAACGCAATTTTTGTCCCCTGGCTTCATATGCACCAACCCCCGATCTGGTGGAATCATCAGCCGATGGGGAATCTTGAGAAAATGCTCAACGGTGATCCTAACTCTGAGGAAGGCTGGAATGCCCAGTGGTTTGCTCAGGCCTATAAGAACCCGGCCAAGTCTGCCCTGGACTTGTCTCGACGGGGACTTCAGCCGCGCATGATGGTGGACTATTCGGGGGTTCTCATCGAGGAGTTGGCGAAACTCTCTGAGGATGGAACCTTCGCTAATCGCTCTGTGGATGGAGAACCTCTCGGAGATGTGATGGCTCTATGGCGAGAGGCTCTCAATGAGTATCCTGAGGCGATCGAGTTTGCGGGGACGGCGTATAGTCACTGCTATTTCCCGACGACACCGGAACGGGACTGGGAAGCCCAGATCATGGACTGGAAACGGGTTTTTGGAGATTTGTTTGGAACGGCGGCCCTAGAGCGAGTGAGGGGGTTTTGGTTGCCGGAAATGGGGATGATGGGAGATCCCAAACGGGCGATCGCCTTAATTCGACTTCTCAAACGCTGTGGCTATGAGTGGCTGATTCTGCCGGCGTCAGCCTTGTCTCGGCCGGAAGGTTGGACGACGCCTCAGTTGGAAAATCAAGTCCATGAGTTACGGGTTGAGGCGGCCCGAGAGACGGAAACGATCCTCTGTGTGGTGCGAGATACGGATATGGGAATCCGTCAGCAAAGTGGTCATAATGCCGATGGCTGTTTGAATGATATCCGCGATCGCTTAGGGGTCTTTGAGCGCGAACAGATCTCGGGTCCGCCGTTGATTGTGCCAACCTCGGATGGGGAAAATGGCAATGTGATGATGTTTGAGTATTTCAAAAATACCTTTGTACCGTTGGTGGAGATGATGCCTGAGTTGGCGGATGTGGAGATGCTGACGGTGAGCCAATATCTCGATCGCCATCTCGATGGACAAACACCCACGGCGGTGTCTCTGAATACAACGGGCGGCTCTTGGATTGGCGGCCATAATAGTTGGAACGAGGGCGATCGCCGTCAAGCGATCGCCCTGAGGATTGACGCGCTCAGCCGTCAGGTGGCTGAACAAGCTACTCCAGGAGACCCCAGTTGGGATGAGGCCCGCCAACTCCTCCTCGTCTGTGAAACCAGTTGTTTTGTCTACTGGAACGCAGAGTTTTGGTTTGACCAAGCTGATGCCTTTTTGGGCAAACTTGAGGGCTTGTTGGCGACCCCGGTTTGAGCCAACGCTTCTAACCCAACGCTTCCAAGAAGTCCCGAACTCGGTTGCGTCGTTTAGGTTGACGCAGTTTTTGCAGGGCCTTGGCTTCAATCTGACGGACCCGTTCACGGGAGAGATCGAGAGCGCGACCGATTTCAGCGAGGGAATAGGGGCTTTCTCCGCCAAGTCCATAGCGTAAACGGATGACGTCCCGTTCCCGACTGCTGAGGTCGGCGAGGAGTTGTTGCAATTCCCGTTGCAGGGATTCACGTACTAACAACTCTTCGGGGGAAGCGTCATCCGTTTCTAGGAGATCTCCGAGTTCGGTGTCTTTTTCTTTACCCACTTTGGCATCGAGGGAGATGGAGCGGGGAACTCGTAACATGACTTCCCGGATTTGTTCGGCGGTCATGTCGAGTTCTTCGGCGATGTCGTTGATGGTGGGGGTGCGACCGTTATCTTGGGAGAACTGACGTTGGGCTTTTTTGATTTTGTTGAGTTTTTCGGTGATGTGAACCGGGAGGCGGATGGTTCGGCTTTGGGTGGCGATGGCCCGGGTAATTCCTTGGCGAATCCACCAATAGGCGTAGGTGCTAAATCGGTAGCCTCGGGTGGGGTCGAATTTTTCGACGGCCCGTTCTAAGCCGATGGTTCCTTCTTGAATCAGATCTAAGAGTTCGAGACCTCGTTTTTGGTATTTCTTGGCGACGGAGACGACGAGCCTTAGGTTGGCCTTAATCATATGTGCTTTGGCATAGACTCCCTCGGTTTGGATGGTTTCGAGTTCTTCGACGGAGATATCTGCTAGGTTCGCCCAATGATGTTTACCTTGACTGAGGGTGGGTTTGAGGTCGGAGAGGGAAATCTGAGCTTCGTTGGCCCAACGTTCGAGGGAGGGACGATGGCCAAGTTGGGAACTGAGGCGATCGCGGGCGTTCATGAGATGGACATATTGCTGCATGATCTCATCCCCGGCGTCGGCTGCGGTTTGTCGCACCTCCAGCAAGCTGACGTATCGCTGCACTTTCTGGGCGACGGAGACTTCTTCATCTCGTCCTAATAGGTTGACTTTGCCGATTTCTTGAAGATACAACCGCACCAGATCGGTGGTGGTTCGGTGTCCGCGAATGGATTCATCGGCTTCGGCGTATTCCACTTCCATGCCCGATGTGGCGTCTAATTCACTCTCTTCGAGACTGGAATTGTTCATGCTCGTGGCATCGGTTTGGGCTGTCATGGGTTCAGTGGCTCCGGTTTTATTAGGACGATGGTCAGATTTAGCGGGTTGGTAAGAAGTTGTTTTAGACATGGTCGCTCGTCTCAATCCCTTTGAGTTAACTGGGGGTTAAGGGAGTCCGATGATTCGGAGAAGATCCCTCGTTTTGTGATCGTGATCGCAGGCGATCGCCTGGTTGTCCTCGTTCGCTTAACCCCCTCTGAATCAGTTGATCGCCGGTCAGGTTTTGACGCTGACGGCGCTGATATTCTTGAAATCGCCACGAACTGAGGCACTAACGTTAGTATAGGGAGCTTTTAATTTAGGTTTAGTGATTTGCGTCAAACCATGGTGCTAACCCTCATCACTTTCAGCCTGTTTTTGGGAGGTTTTGCCAAAGTTGTAATGTTTCTTCACTAAAATCCCTCAAAAATTCACATCCGGAAACTTTCACAAAAACTGTGTTCTACCGTACAAATGAATGCTGCTTTTCTAAGGACTCTCTGACTCGCCCAAGGAGGATTTTTTAGGTTTTCGGCGATCGCCAATTCGCTGAACAAAAGACTGGGTGAGGGGTTCGACCCCTCATGCGCTAACGAGTCGAGGCGGATAACCGAACGTTTTCTCTGGGCGATCGCTGGGTCAATCGCTGGGTCAGAGTCATGATGTTGTTTTTTTAATCAACATTGCGAAATTTTAAACCCCCCTAACGACAGAGTTGGGGTGACGGGGTGAAGATTGAGGGTCAAGTGAGGGTCAAATGAGGCGACCCGGAGTTCACGCCGATTACAAGCATCCCGTATTGCTGCTACCTTCCGGTCCTGACAAGGTTTGGGCGTTGTAATTGCATGAGTCCGGGTCTACAGACAAGGATAACATAATGCCGGGCTGTTCTCTCAAGAATTTTTTTGAGTTTCCGGGGACTCACTCACGTCAGCGTCAGGATTATCCTGAGAATTGTCCTCAGTGGGGGGATTTGTCGACTCAACAGGGGTCTGGAACTCCACCGCCTCATACAACTCGCTCAAACTGAGGTTCAGAGACACAGACCCCAAGGCGAGGGTCGTGTCCAAGCCCTGATATTCAGTCAATAACCATTGTTGAGCCGTTTGCTTGGCGTAATGTTCAACCAGGGGGCGGTCTTGATAAATCAAGAGATAGTCCTCAACGGTGTCGAGGCTACGATAGGCGGCAAACTTTTCACCGCGATCATAGTCCTGAGTCGAGGGAGAGAGAACCTCAGCCAGCAAAATGGGGTTGATGACCGTATCTTGGCGTCCCGGCTGCAATTGGCAGGGTTTCCCCGTCACCATCACATCAGGATAGGTGTAGGTGTTCCGTTGGGGAATCCAGAGGCGTTGGTCGGTCACAAAAATACTATAGGGTTGGCCTCGTAAGCCCAGGCGCAATAGGGCATTGAGGACACTGACAATTTCATTATGGGCTGGGGTTCCACCACTCATAGCTACAATCTCTCCATTGTGATATTCATTGCGAGTTGGCTGTTGTACTTCCCAGCGGAGATAGTCTTCGGCGGTGCGAGTCGGTTGAGTTGAGGTGGGTGCAGTGGCGATCGCCATGGTTAAAATTCCTCCATCATGGGTGACAAGCTTATCCTTAGTATGCTAAACCCGCCGTTCTCCCCTTAGCCACCCCACCTATGACTGCGATCCTCTCTGCTATTCTTCCGGTTCTCACCATTGTTCTGATTGGCTTCTGGGCCGGGAAAAGCTTTGCCCTCGACCGAGTCAGTCTCTCGCGGATTACCCTTTATATTTTTACCCCCGCCTTGGTGGCTGAGTCGCTGTATCGCAGCCCAATTACTCTGGAAAACGCGAAAGGGTTATTTTTGGCATTTTCTTTAACGTACGCCCTGATGGGAGCCATGGCTTGGGGGCTGAGTGGTCTTTTGCGGTTCCCTGCCCCCGTCCGCAAAAGTGCGATCGCCACCAGTGCCTTTCCCAACACCGGCAACATGGGTTTATCGGTGAGTCTGTTTGCTTTTGGCGAGGATGGATTGAATCGAGCAGCGATCGTGCTGATTATCTCCAGCCTCCTGGTCTTTTCCACTGGCCCCGCCATTCTCAAAGGTGGCGGGTTCACCAATGCCCTCAAATTCACCCTGAAACTGCCTTTAATCTGGGCGATGCTGATTGGTCTGGCCCTGCGACTGCTGCCCTTTGAATTGCCCTTTCAACTCGATCGCGTCCTGAACGTCTTGGCCGACGGAACCATCCCCGTGGCGTTAGTGGTGTTGGGGATAGAGATTTCCCAAAGTTCCCTACGTCTGAGTTCCTATGACCTCTTCGCCAGTGGTTTGAGATTACTTGGCGGTGGGGCAGTGGCGTATGGTATGGGGCATTTAGTGGGGTTAGGAGGATTAGACTTGCAGGTGTTGGTGTTGCAATGTTCGATGCCCGCTGCGGTGAGTTCGTTCTTGATGGTGAAGGAGTTTGGCGGCGATTCTGTGCGGACTGCGCGAGTGGTGGCCATGTCCTCGGTGTTGGCCTTTGGCACGTTGCCCTTGGTCTTGGGGTTATTGTCGTTATCTTGAGGCGATCGCAGATTACTTTTGCTCATCCGTCTGAGTTGCCAGGACTTGTAAATTGACAAAAGAGATGGCGGAATGTAGGGCTAGGTCTTAGAACAAGCCATCAGCCGGCCAAGGGAGCGGGTCCGGGACTCTATCGCTCAAATCGGTATAATGGGTCATATTCAGAACCGGCAGGGTTAATGTATCGTTAATAGGCAAACTGGCTAAGGATGATGGAGTCTCGTTTTTTTCTGTATGTTGCGATCGCGCTCTTGAGTTTAAGCTTTACCGTTCTAGGTTATTTAAGCCTTTCAAGTTATCCCAGTATCGGTGCTATCCTAGGATTTGTAATCGGAGGGGTTTTGAGTGCTTTTTTGGCACGAATTACGTTGACGCTCCAAAACTCCCAGAAGCTCTTAAACAGTCATTTAGCTAAACGGAATGAGCAGTTAACCCGAATCGAGCAGGCGATCGATCAACTTGAATCTCTCAACTTACAAGATACCCTAAATACTTAGGTTGATGAACTTAAGCACACAAGTCAACAAAATCAACAGCAGAAGCAAGTTTTAGAGCAATTAAGTGATTTATATGTCTCGCTTAAATCCTAGGATACTCAAAAAATAAGTACAAGCCAAGCTAAGAAATTAGAGGTAGAATTAGAAGAAAATCAAGAAGCAATTAAAAATACCACCAAACATGAGGTAGAAATACCTCCTCAAGTCTTATCTAACGCGATAAATCTGGATGCAAAACAGTACCCAAACCTCGCTAAATTGCTGGAGTCTCGAAAGGCTGAATTACTCAGTTGTGGAGATGATCAGACTGTGAGTTTTAGCCTGAAAAAGACAGCCCTTTTTATCGAAAAACATTATGGCAAACTATCGGGATTACTAAAAGAGATACGCCAGAGTATCGCCGGGAATAATGAAGAAATTAAAGTCGATTTATCAAACAAAAGCAACCAAGTTTTGTCGGTTGTAAATAACTTTGGTGATAGACTCAAAAAAGAAAAGCTTCTAACCTATGAATATTATAGGGAGGGGGGTTCAAAATTTGCCAAAGTAACTCCATTAAGAAGTAAGAAGATTAAATTTTTAATCAGTGATTGGCTAAAAAGCTCTGTTTATCAGAAACTCACGAAATTTTTTAATGGGAGACAGCTTAAGCATGAAGTGATTACTAATGTTAGTATCTGTATTTCAAATGGACAATCAAGCAAGGTTGATTTTATATTTTTCGTGGATAACCAGCCATTATTTATCAAATGCGATGTAACGGTATCTGAATCTCGTATTGGTGGATATGCTGATTTTTGCCGAAATTGTAATCTACAGCCACACCAAATTTACGGGTCTTCTGGGTTTACGGTTAAGAATGTATAAAATAATACACTTTTCGCCCTCCGAAAAGCCTGAAACCCTTACCAGTCTTAATATAAGTTTTTCTTATAACCTCATACCCAGAAGAGCCGATTTATTTCAAAATACTCGGCATTTGCTAAGCAATTCAAATTACATCCAGAACAAATGTATTTAATTGTCCTTAATTTGCCAACTCAACAGGCAGAGGATTTAACGAGTCTTCATAATATCAAAGTTGTCACATCGGACAAAATCACGGATGCCTTGCAATCTACGCTGGCTTTTATTCAAAGTCAAGCATAAATTGAAGTGTATAAAGCATCATGCAGGATCTGATCGTCAGTCAGAACTTAGGGGTCACATAGATGAATTACACAGATGAATACGCGGCAGAGTCTGGTAGAATAGTGGCCACATTTTGGATTTGGGTAGCATCTCAGTGCTACCTTCTTGGGTACGTTTCACCCATTCTCTCAAATTATTGCTAAATTTAGAGCAGACCTTCCCATCTATTCTATTGATAGAAATTTAGCAGTATAGTAAAAATAGCTGTAACGAATTATACAAATGGCTAAAAAAAAGAAACAAAAAACAGGTACTCGTCAGGTTCCAGAAACCACCCTGGCGTCCACTTCTCCAGACGCCCGTTTCCAGTTTCTGGAAGAACGAAAAACAAAGGTATTGACCTTAATTAAGCGCAAGCGGACAGAACTGTCTAATTTAACTGAACAGATTCAAGAGATTGCGCGATCAATGCTCTCTCATGGTCAACCGATTTACGAACAAGCCCAACAGCTCGATCGCGAAATTCATGAGCTATTTCAGGAAATCCTCACGAAGCGAAAACTGGGGAAAAAGAGCAAGTCGGAAATTCGCGAAGTTTACGAGATACTGCAATTTAGCGGTCGCATCAGTCCTCAGTTTGATGAAGACGATGAAGACTTCGCCCGTGAGGAAGAAGCCGAAGCCGAGCGATCGCATCCCAATGGCGAGGATGAGGGATTTTTCGGCGATGAAGACGACTCCCACTGGGGTGGTCATTCTCCCTTTGAAGAAACTCACAGCCCTCGTCCGTCACGGGATATGAGAAAACTGTTTTTGAAATTAGCCGATCGCTTTCACCCAGATAAAAGTGCCGATTCGGAAAAACGTGAGCAGTACACCGAAATCATGAAAGAGGTCAATATTGCTTACAAAAGTGGTGATTTTGCCCGCTTGTTGGAAATCGAACAACAAAGCGAACGTGAAGCAGATATTGAGACTGCACAAAACGATCGCGATCGCCAATGCAAGCAACTCGAACAGGAGATTAAGATTCTCGAACGGCAATATGAACAACTAAAAGACCAAGTTCGCCAAGCCCGCAATACCCCCCAAGGAATGATGGTCAAAGAATATCGCAAAGCCCAACGGGAGGGAACCGATTTAGTTGAAGAATCCTTAGAAGAATTCGAAGCTGAACTCGAATTCCTAGAAGACTTGCGAAATTTCGTCAGACGTTTTCGTGATAAAAAGATGACCATCAAAGAGTTTTTGGAAGGCCCATCTTATTCCGAACAGGATATCATCGATCAACTCGCCGAACTCGGGGTTGACATCCATTTTGATTCTTAACGGTTTTATTCGATCCGACGCTGACGCTGACGCTGACTCTGAGGTTGATTCTGACGCTGACGTGGTGCGGCGAGTGATCCCCTGGAACTTTCGCCAGTCATCCCGACTCCGTCCGCACGAACGTAGAAATGCCGCCCCCTGGCCACCTATAATAGAGAGGTAATCCGTCCATCAAGCCAATATGACCGTATCCCCCGTTTCCCCCTCCTCTGCAACGCCAGCGACCGTTCCCGATGCCCTCGGACGCTTCGGACAGTTCGGCGGTAAGTACGTCCCCGAAACCCTGATGCCGGCTTTGGCGGAACTGGAAACAGCCTTTGCACGCTACAAAGATGACCCCGAGTTCCAGGCTGAACTCAACGGCTTACTCAACGATTACGTCGGACGGCCCTCCCCTCTCTACTTCGCCGAACGACTCACCGACCATTATGCCCGTCCCGATGGCACCGGGGCCAAGATTTACCTGAAACGGGAAGACCTCAACCATACAGGGGCGCATAAAATCAATAATGCGATCGCCCAAGCCCTCCTAGCCAAACGCATGGGCAAACAGCGCATCATCGCCGAAACGGGCGCTGGACAACATGGCGTGGCCACCGCCACCGCCTGCGCTCGCTTTGGCTTAGAGTGCATCGTCTATATGGGCGTTGAAGACATGAAACGGCAAGCCCTGAACGTGGTGCGGATGCGCCTACTGGGGGCGAAAGTTGAACCCGTCAGTGCCGGAACCGGAACCCTCAAAGATGCCACCTCCGAGGCCATTCGCGACTGGGTGACGAACGTCGAAACCACCCACTACATCCTCGGTTCCGTCGCCGGTCCCCATCCCTATCCGATGATGGTCCGGGATTTCCACGCTGTGATTGGCCAGGAAACCCGCCGTCAATGTCAAGACCTCTGGAACGGCTTGCCGGATGTATTGTTGGCTTGTGTCGGTGGGGGTTCCAACGCGATGGGACTGTTTTATGAGTTCGTCAACGATGCCTCGGTGCGTATGATTGGCGTTGAAGCCGCTGGGGAGGGCGTTACCTCCACGAAACACGCCGCCACTTTAACCCAGGGTAAAGTCGGGGTATTACATGGGGCTATGAGTTATCTGTTGCAGGATGACGATGGCCAAGTGAATGAGGCGCACTCCATTAGTGCCGGGTTGGACTATCCCGGAGTCGGTCCTGAACATAGCTATTTGAAGGATACGGGCCGGGCGGAGTATTACAGCGTCACCGATGATGAAGCGATGCAAGCGTTTCAGTTGGTGTCCTGTTTAGAGGGCATCATTCCCGCCCTAGAAACGGCTCACGCCTTTGCCTATTTAGACACCCTTTGCCCTCAACTCGACGATGGGGCAACGGTGGTGATTAATTGTTCAGGACGGGGGGATAAAGACGTGCAGACAGCGGCCCGTTATCTGAATTTAGGGGATGTGTAAAGGACTGTCCCTGATGGGCGAGACTGGGGTGGGAACCCCTCACCCCAAGAGGTTCAGATTCGTTGTTATGTCGGATTAGGAGTATCTAGGTATGGTGTCGCAAGAGTTTCATCCGTTGCCTCCTCGTGATGTCTTACCGACGATGTATGACTTGCCCAGTGAGAATCCGGAAGACCCTGGTTTGCCTGACGAGTTTCATCTGCGCCAACCGGAGTTGTTGCGCTTAACCTTTCGTCCTCCCACCTATGGCGAGGATGAGTTGTTTACGGCCAGTGACCTTAATCTGTATTACGATGTCCGCCATCCTCAATGGTATAAACGCCCCGATTGGTTCGCGGTGTTGGGGGTTCCTAAACTCTATGAGGAACGGGACTTGCGGTTGAGTTATGTGACCTGGCAGGAGGGGGTTTATCCCTTTGTGGCGGTTGAGTTGTTGTCTCCAGGAACGGAGGCGGAAGATTTGGGCCGCCGTCTGCGAGATATGAGTCAACCTCCGAATAAATGGACGGTGTATGAGCAGATTTTACGGATTCCCTATTATTTTGTCTTTAATCGCTATACGGATGAGTTTCAAGCGTTTGGCTTGACGACGAACAGCTACCAACCTCTGCCAATCGAGGGTCTGGGGGTTTGGTTGGAGGAGGTTCAGTTAGGGCTAGGACTCTGGGAGGGGACTTATCAGGGTATTAGTCGCCGCTGGTTGCGGTGGTATCGTCAGGGGGGCCATTGGGTTCTGACGCCGGAAGAGTTAGAGCGGGAACGGGCAAATCGGGCAGAAGAGGAGGTGCGACGGTTGCGCGATCGCCTACAACAGTTAGGCCTCAATCCCGATGAGTTACAGGGATAATTCAAATCACCATTCTAGACCCATTTTTTTGCCTAAAGATTGTTAATAATTCACGCCGATAAAGGGTTCGATGGTTTTCACCACGGATTGGCCTAGGCTTTCTAACTCATAGCCTCCTTCTAAGCCAAACATGAGATGAGGGGTAATCTCTGAACACCATTGGCTAAGTTGACGATAATCCTCGGGTTGCAACAACATCTGTGAAATTGAGTCGTTTTTTGTACCGTCATAGCCAGCACTAATAATTAACAAGTCCGGGCGAAATTCACGGAGAAAGGGAATAACATTATCCTGAAAAATCTGACGATAGGTGTCTGAGGTGGTGTTGGGGGGAAGGGGGAGATTTAAGACATTTTGATAATAGCCCGTTTCAGTTGCTAAGCCGGTTCCGGGATAGTTGGGGGATTCATGGAGAGAACAATAGGCCAGTTGGGGATTGGTTTCCAAAATGGCTTGAGTTCCGTTGCCATGATGGACATCCCAATCTAAGACAGCTACTCGGTCAATGGCAAATTGTTTGAGGGCATAATAGGCCGCGATCGCCGCGTTGGAGAAAATACAAAATCCCATGCCGCGATCGCGTTCGGCATGATGTCCCGGCGGACGAGCGAGGACAAAACTCGGTTGTCCCTGATGAACCACTAAATCAACGGCATCCAGCCAAGCACTGACGGCTAAAAGTGCCACATCATAGGAACTCGGCGAGACGGGGGTATCCATATCGATACGTCCGCCGCCACGACTGGCAATTCGTTTGATGGACTCGATATAGTCACGGGGATGAATTTGGGTGATGATATCGAGGAGTTCGGGGCGATCGCTTGGCAGTTGCCAGTGAAGTTGATCCGCCCAAGGCTGGGATTGAAGAGTCTTGACGATGGCCCGCAAGCGATCGGGCCGTTCGGGATGATAGGCCCCAGTGCGATGATCGAGGAAGGCCTCAGCATAGAGAATAGGAAACATAGTGCAATTGAACGTTAAGGGTTGAATCGGACAAAAAAACTGTTGTGAAGGTCTGATCTCATCGACCGGTAGGTCTGCCCCTAAGACTGAAGATAGGATGTGGCTGACCTACCGGCGATCGCCCCCCATTTAACGACCTCGATTAACGAGATTTCTCCAATCATTATTTTATCATTTGAGTTACCTCAAGAGGCAGCCAGTTATTAAACCCAAGACTCGGCTCTATTTTAATCTTCTAATGCCTCAACTCTTTAGAGATAAAACCCTCATCAGAACCCATCAGCTTTCAGGCAGGCCGTAAACGATCCAGAGGCGATCGCAGTATGTTAAAATACTAACCAGAACTGGCGCAAATTGCCTGCGTCATTGCCGTTTAAAAATAACTCGCAAGCAGCCGGTTGATATCAACACAACCCTGCCTAACTGCGGTTTTAAAGGAGATTTTTACCGTATGACCATTGCCGAAGAACGGATCGTTCCAACGGATTTAGGGAACGAAATGTCTCGATCCTACCTCGAATACGCCATGAGCGTCATTGTGGGTCGAGCCTTACCCGATGCCCGAGATGGACTCAAACCTGTCCACCGGCGCATTCTCTATGCCATGCATGAACTGGGTTTGTATCACGATCGCCCCTTTCGTAAATGCGCTCGGGTGGTCGGGGAAGTATTAGGGAAATACCACCCCCACGGAGACACCGCCGTCTATGATGCCTTAGTGCGGATGGCGCAACCGTTTTCGATGCGATCGCCCCTAATTGAAGGTCATGGTAACTTCGGTTCCGTCGACAACGATCCCCCAGCGGCCATGCGGTACACCGAAAGCCGCCTGCAACGGTTCAGTAGCCTATCCCTACTCCAAGACATCGACTCCGATACCGTTGACTTTGCCGACAACTTCGATGGATCGCAACAAGAACCCATCGTTCTCCCCGCCAGAGTTCCCCAACTCCTCGTGAATGGATCCTCGGGAATTGCAGTGGGGATGGCCACCAACATTCCCCCCCATAACGTGGGAGAACTCATCGACGGTTTAGTCGCCCTAATTCATAATCCCGAATTAGGCGATCTCGACCTAATGGAGTACATTCCAGGGCCAGATTTTCCCACCGGCGGCCAAATTCTCGGAACCAGTAGCATTCGCGATGCGTATACTAGCGGACGCGGTTCCATCACCATGCGCGGTGTCGCCAACATTGAAACCTTAGAACGGCGTGGCGCCCCCGATCGCGAAGCCGTCATTGTCACCGAGTTACCCTACCAAACCAACAAAGCGGCCTTAATCGAGAAAATCGCCGACTTGGTGAACGACAAAAAACTCGAAGGAATCTCTGACATTCGCGACGAGAGCGATCGCGACGGAATGCGGATTGTCATTGAACTCAAACGGGATGCCTATCCTCGGGTAGTTCTCAACAATCTTTACAAACAAACCCCCATCCAAAACAACTTTGGGGCCAATATGTTGGCCCTCGTCGATGGTGAACCACAACTATTGTCCTTGCGTCGCTTCCTGCAAGTTTTCCTCGACTTCCGAGTGGAAACCATCGCCCGACGGACCCGCTACGAACTGCGAAAAGCCCAAGAACGGGATCATCTCTTGCAAGGATTGCTCATTGCCCTGCAACATCTTGATGCGGTCATTCGCTTAATTCGTCAGTCCCCGGACAGTGCCTCCGCCAAAACCAAACTCATCCAAGATTATAATCTTTCGGACTATCAAGCCGATGCCATTCTTCAGATGCAGTTGCGCCGTTTAACAGCCTTAGAAGCCGATAAAATTCAACAAGAACATGAGGCTCTTCAAGAAACCATTGCCGATTTAGAAGATATCTTGGCACGGCGGGAACGGGTTTTAGACATTATTGAAACAGAACTTCTCGAACTCAAAGAAATCTTTGCCACTCCTCGCCGCACCGAAATCCTCAGAGATGAAGGGGATCTCGATGACACCGATTTAATTGCCAACGAACAGGCTTTAATTTTGGTAACCGAACAGGGCTACATCAAACGGATGCCCGTCAATACCTTTGAAGCCCAAAACCGGGCCACTCGTGGCAAATCGGGAACGAAGATGAAAGAGGATGATGGTATTGCCCATTTCCTGACCTGTTGCGACCATGACCAGATCCTCTTTTTCAGCGATCGCGGCGTGGTCTATAGCGTCAAAGCCTATCAAATTCCCACCGGTTCACGAACCTCGCGGGGCATACCCATCGTACAGCTGTTGCCCATTCCTCGGGATGAAAAAATCACCTCCGTGGTTCCCGTCAGCGAGTTTAGCGATGACAATTATCTAATCATGCTCACTCGGGGCGGCAACATCAAAAAAACCGCCCTCTCCGCCTTTGCCAACATTCGCGCCAATGGTCTCATTGCCATTTCCCTCAGTGAAGGCGATGAGTTGCGCTGGGTGCGTCTGGCTCGGGCCGAAGATAGTATTATTATCGGCTCTCGCTTGGGCATGGCCATTCACTTCAAAGCCGATCATGAGCAACTGCGGCCGCTCGGTCGAGCTACTCGCGGCGTGAAGTCGATGAACCTACGGAATGATGACACCCTCATTAGTATGGATGTCTTGCCCAGTAGCGTCGTCGAAACCCTAGAAGATACCGACGAAAGCGAGGTCGATGAGGTAGCTGAGAGTGATCTCAATGGCGATGAAAGCGATGAGGCCACCTCAACCGGTGAGGGACCCTGGGTGTTAATCGTCACCACCGGCGGCTATGGGAAACGGGTTCCCGTGTCTCAGTTCCGCCTACAACGTCGGGCCGGGAAAGGGACGATTTCGACGAAGTTTAAGTCTCATCTCAAAGACGATAGCGTGGTCGGTTTGATTGTCGTCAACGAAGACGATGAACTGATGATGGTCACCATGCGGGGAATTATTATCCGCCAAGCTGCCAGCGCCATCACGCCTCAATCCCGCTCAGCCACTGGGATTCGTGTGCAACGTCTTGACAAAGACGATGCGATCGCCGCCGTGGCGATCGTGCCTCCAGCGGCTGAAGATAGTGAGTTAGACGACGAGTTAACCGAAGAGTAACCCTGACCAACTCACGATTCGGGCGACCAGAAGAGGGCGATCCTTGTGGTCGCCCCTAGCGTCGAGCCGTTGGTGCATCCTGTTGTAGAACATCCTCAAACGAGGTTCCCTCCGCCGCCAGCACAAATAGAGTCGTCGGAAGTCCCGAAGCCATAGTTTGCAAGCGTCCATAATAGTCCGCAAAGGCATCCATATCCTCACCAGGTTTTGCCACCCCTAAACAGACTAAATCAGCATTGGCCGAGGATTCTTGCAAAATCTCAGGAAAGGGACGACCTTCGGCTAAAAGTACCTGGGTGGTGGCGCCAATGCGTAACTGTTGGGCCACTCGTTCTAGGTTCTGACGGGCCGCTTGGGCCGCCATTTCATTGGGAACCACTAACTTCAGCGAAATCTCAGCCCCCCGCCATTGACTACTGGTTCGCAACAAATAGGCCAGCAGCATCATCAAACCGCCATTGGCTTGTAAGCCTCCCCACCAGACATCAATACGATGGCGTTTGCCAAATTCCTGTTCAGGATTTTCGCGAAAAATAATGATGCTACGACGAGATTGATAGAGTTTGGCAATTAAGCGACAATAATCGCCTCGTAAATGCTCCTGTTCGCTGTCTCCCAGGAGAATCGTATTAGGAACTAACGGCCCAATACCATAGGCTTCGACGAGTCGTTCTGCCCCCACAAAGGGATCGGGGGCTGTCACCAAGCGTACTAACGCTTGAACCCCTCGTTTTTCGAGATACTCACGGATCTTTTTCTCCAAGGCCGCCTGTTGTCCCATATCTCGGGACCCACTGGGGAGAATACTGGAAATGGTGACCATGCCTCGGTTGTGGGTTAAGGCTGTGGCTAATTCCACTAAGGCCCAACGACGCATGGGGGCGCCGGATAAAACCAGCATATGGGGTCGCCAGTTTTTGGTATCGACGTCATCTCCCATGCTGAGAATGGCCATGCGGGCCAGTTCGACCCATAAGCCGCGACGAACATCGCCCCAAGCTGATTGCAGTTCTCGACGTTCGAGCCAGAGATAAACGCTGAGAACGAAAATCGCGGCTACCACGGCCGCGACGGGGTTAATGAGCAGCATCACCCAGAGACAGCCGATCGCCCCTAGGGCGGAGAAATACCAAGGCACGCCAAAGGTGGGACGGAATGAGGGACTTTCCAGGAAGCCTTCGATACCAGCGGCCACGTTCAACACCAAATAGGTGCTGAGGAAGAACATGGTTAAGACGGGAGCGATCAGGTTGAGATCTCCCAGGCTAACGGCGGCTAGAGCCACCCCCAGGGTGAGAAAGGTTCCCAGACGCGGTTCGTCATTGTCCCCTCGTCCTTGGCCGAGCCAACGCAGCATCGGAGGTAAGACGCCATCTCGGGCCAGGGCCTGGAGAACGCGGGGGGCGCCGAGGATACTGCCGAGGGCGCTGGAGAGGGTGGCCCCCCACACCCCCAGTAGAATCGCATCACCCCAAATGGCGATATCCCGCATGACCAGAGGATTTTCCGTTAGGGCGGTATAGTCGGCTCGCGTCGCCAGGAATAGGGGTAGGACCATGTAAATGATGTATCCTGTGCCGACGGCGGCTAGGGTTCCTCTCGGGATGGATTTGGAGGGGTCTTTGAGGTCGCCGGACATATTGACCCCCGCCATGATGCCGGTGACGGCGGGGAAGAAGACGGCAAAGACGACCCAGAAGGGTTCGCCAACCCGCCCGGAGACGTTCCACATGCCGATGTCGCTTTCAGCGATGGGGCTACCAAAGACGAGGGACAGGAGGGACAGGGCGATCGCGGCCATGATGAAGTATTGGGCGCGGATAGCTAAATCGGCTGACTGGATAGCCAGTCCGGCAACAACCAGGGTGGTGATGAGGGCGATGGGGGTTTGATAGTCCGACAGGACTGGAAAGCTATTACTTAAACTTTCGGCGAAGCCTAGGGTATAGAGGGCGACGGAGAAGGCTTGGGCGAAATAGAGGGGAATCCCGACAGCACCCCCGGTTTCGATGCCGAGGGAGCGACTAATCATGTAGTACGCGCCCCCGACTCGCACGACGCGATCGGTCGCAATGGCGGAGATGGAAAGGCTCGTCAGCAGCGTGATTGAGGTGGCTAAGGTAACGATCACTAGGCTACCAAGCCAGCCAACGTTGGCCACCACCCAACCGAAGCGCAGGTACATAATCACCCCCAAGATGGTGAGAATGGAGGGGGTAAAAACACCGCCAAATGTGCCGAGACCTTTGGCTGAGTCATCGTCAGGGGGCGGGGTTGAATTCGAGGATTGCTGCCAGGGAAAGCGCACTATAAAAACAACGAGGTTAAGTTGCCTTTGCCATATTAAGCCAATTTCTCCAATTTGGAGCCGTTGCAATTCTTATCATTTTAGGAATCTTTCCCCAAGGATTCCACAAGGTTTCCACAACTTTTGGCCAAGTTTTCCACAGGTTGTTGAGGGTTTTCCACAGGCGATCGCCGACCTTGGGGACGACTGGGCAAGGTTGGGGATTTCTCGGAGGAGGCAGCTTGGTACTCAGAATCCAAGATTGAATGTAACGTTAAGTTACAAAAACAAGGCTCAAACCCTTATTCTCTCGTGAAGCTCCAGGGTTCAAAAGAGAAAATTTCATCTTTCGCAACATTGACAAGCTGACCCCTGATCAGACCACAATGATGCGACGGGTCAAGGTTGCCTCAACAAATCAACCCTCAACCTTCCCCATCCCCTACAAGCCGGAGGCCGTTATGAATACTAGCGTCAGCATACTCGCAGAAATCCCTGAAGACCTACATCAATCCCTCAAAAGTTATCTCGATAGTCATCCTGATTGGGATCAAGACCGCATCTTTGCGGCGGCGTTATCGCTGTTTTTGCTGCAAAATGGTGACAGCAGCACGCCGGAAGCGTCTCAGAATTACCGTCGGGCGGCCCGTGTGTATTTGGAAACTCTGTTTCAAAATCCCGATTAACGGAAATTGGATCATCAAGCACCAGGACATTGCTTGATAGCCGGGGTTTGATAGAGCATTCAAGTTTGATGTTTGGTCTTAATATTTGGATAGAAAAAAGGCGGGCATAACCCGCCTTTTGCTTCTAGAAATCGATTTAATAACTTCCCTGTCTTATTCAATTTTCGCTAGTTTTGCCTCTAGGCAGGTTTGGCCTGACTATCGTTTTTATTCTGGAGTAGGCGAATCACAGAGCTTTTTTCGAGCAATCCCAGCACAATTCCGTTTTCCCCAATAACAGGAAGTTCGGAGAGTTTTTGGGTCTCGAGCAGGGTGACGACTTCGAGTAAGGATTGGTTCGATTCGACGGTTTGCACATCGATGCTTTCGATCAACTCAGAGACTTGGACGTCATTCCAGTCAGAGGTGGGAATTTGGCGCATGGCTTCGACGGATAGGGCGCCGATGAGTTGCTGGTTCTCGTCGGTAACGAGGTATTTGCGCCAGTTGCGACGACCGATGACGTAGTTGTTGGCGAACTCTCGCAGGGAGAGGTTGGCGGGAATGACGGGACTATCAGGAGTGACAGCATCGGCGGCGGTCAGGCCATCGAGTTTTTCTTGGATTTGTGCTGATTGGGCCGAGGTTCCGGCGTTTTGCAGGAGGAACCAGCCAATGAGGACGTTCCAGAAGTTGAGGCCAGCGTTGAAGAAGAAGGGAATGACACCTGAGGCGATCGCCAACCAACCAATGACTTGGCCGACGCGGCTAGCAATCACGGTTCCTTTATAGGGGTTCCCGGTGACTTTCCAGACGGCCGATTTCAGGATGTTACCGCCATCGAGGGGGAGTCCGGGAATTAGGTTGAACAGGGCCAAAATCAGGTTAATTGTGGCCAACAATCCTAGAATCGCCGCTAAGGGGGCTGAGAGGGGGACGGTTTGCACGATCGCCGTGAACAGACCAAACAGACCTAAACTCACTAGGGGTCCGGCGATGGCGACCCAGAACGACTCTCCGGGCGTTTCGGATTCTCGCCCTAAGCTGGCTAAGCCACCAAAGAGAAACAGGGTGATGGATTTGACTTCAATTCCTTGGCTTTGGGCGACGAAGCTATGGCCCAATTCATGGGCGAGGACGGAGGAAAATAGCAGCAGGGCCGCTACTAATCCTAAAATCCAGGGCAGAATGACACCGAGTTCTGGAAATTGACTGGCGAGTCCGCCGCCGTAGCTGAAGGTCACAAGGGCTAGGACGAGGAACCAGGATGCGTTGAGATAGAAGGGGATTCCGAAAAGGTTTCCGACGCGGAACGAGCCGTTCATAGAGGGGTCTCCTGAATGCAACTGGGGTAGAGCGAGACTCGAACCGTCGAAACAGACTGTCGAAATACAAGGAACGTTATGGGGGACGTTCGCCTGTCGTGCCAAGGATGATTCCTGTCAGGCTTGTGGCGATGAATCGTGCTACAAACCGGGTTTGACGAGCCGAGTCGCTGTGAACTTGTTTCTATTGTAACGTTTTGTTAAATTGCGATCGCCCCGAAGCGGTCGCGTTGCCCGCCCCTAACAGTACGGTCTTTCACACTGTTGACGCCAACCGTTGACGCCAACGGTTGACGCCAACGGTTGACGTACACCATTGATGGGTTGAGCGGGGGAAAATATCAATTGGATAGTTCTATTGATCCTATGTCCGTATTCTAGGGGGCGATCGCCCTAAACCACATCCTCCGAGGGACAGAACTGATAAAATACCGTTTCATCCCGAAGAATGGGTCGAAATCCCTCAAAGGAGCTAGTTAAGGTTTCACTCGCTCCCAATACTAAATATCCCTGGGGTTTAATCACCTCTGCCACCTGATGCAATACATGAGTTCGCTCAGGAACCTCAAAATAAATCAAGAGATTTCGTAACAAGACCAAATCCATTTTGGGCAAAGGGGGAAGCGGTTGACGTAAATCAATGCGGCGAAACTGAACCATAAGGCGAATTTCATCACAGACCACCCAATCATTGCCCTGGCGACGAAAGTAACGTTCTCGCAGGCGTGGGGGAAGACGTCGTTTAACCTCTAAATCACTATAAGTCCCGGAGCGAGCTTGACGTAAGACCTCATCAGAGACGTCGCTGGCCAGAATTTGTAGGGTCCAATGATGAACCATCAGCGGAAAGGCATCATAGAGCAACATCGCCAGGCTATAGGCTTCTTGACCCCGAGAACAGGCCGCAGACCAAATATTGAGTTGTCGTTGTTGATAGTTACGACGCAGCAGTTCAGGGAAAACTTGTTTACGGAGGCCCTCAAAAACTTGAAAATCGCGGAAAAAAGAAGTTTCAGAGGGAATCTGGGACATCCGATTCATTAAAGTCATACTCAGACGGTGGGTTCAGTCGCGGTAGAGTCTCCCGGATCGGCGTACCATAGGTGAACCATGCTGCGGCTAGGGCCACGGTCAAGGCTGGAATCCACCATAAATTTAACACCCCAGCCCAGAGCCAAAACCGCAGCCGTAGTCGCCATAGGACTCCCCAATGTTGACGATTGTTTAGGGCTGGGTGACGTTTGGCACTATACCAATGTTGTTTACGGTGAACTCGACCGTGACAGCGACGACAGAGGGGAACGACATCCCAGCCGGGGACTTCTCGCCCGGCAATTTTGCCTCGGATGTCTCGATAGCGTAGGTGATGGACGGCTTCGGCTTTGTGAAAGGGATTCAGGATACAGCGGTTGCGGCTAAAACGGCGGGTTCGTGTGGCAATGGTATGCCAATTGCCTTGATAGCGGTTTTTGAAGGACTTTTGACGAGAGACAGACATGAACGCAGAACGGATAGGTTGGGGAGATCTTCCTAATAGTTAATCACTGTTGGCTCTCGTTTGTACAAGTCTTGGCTTCGGGTTTCAGGAGAAGTTGCAGCGATCGCCCAATGATCTTGGCTTCTGGCATGAGAGCTTGTCTTAAGCCTGAAAACTTAGTTTTAGGCTTGTGTTAGGCTTGAGGCGTTCTGCGGCTTCTTTACATTTTTTTTGCTGCATCTTCCTAAAGGAAAGCAGATACAGAAACCCTGATTTTGGGTCCTGTCTTCATGAAATTTAAAATATAAATCCCGACTCTTTTGCTGAACCCCTATGGATATTAATCTGGATTTTACAACGGTTCCCAATCTATCTGCAATTGGCTATCACTATGCCAATCAAGGCTTAACGTTTTCAGAAAATGCGATCGCCCTTCGTAGTCATGAGCAAGGTGGACGGGGTAATTTTACGGCTAGGGGTGTAGATTGCAGCCTAATGACCTATAGCCAGGATGACGCTATTGAAGTCGGAATTGCTGAAACGGTACCTGCCATCGTCGCCGCTGAGTTAACCCTTCGATATACTTCCCCTCACCTTGAACATCGGATTCACATTTTGAATGAAGATGGCATTGTTATTGATAGCTTCTTGCTCCCCAAAACTTGTCCAAATTTAGAGGTGGGAGGTCGGTTTGATGCATTTGAGACCGCTACGTTTGCGATCGCTGGTGATGCTCGTTCATTCTTGATTGGTAGTTTTCCAAATCAATTGGGAATTGATAGGTTGGGGTTAAACCTCACATTTCCTGAACCCGAACCCGAACCAAAGCCAGAACCCGAACCGGAACTGGAGTTAGAACCGGAACCGGAGCTTGAACCGGAACCCGAACCTGAGTTAGAACCGGAACCGGAACCGGAACCTGAGTTAGAACCCAGACCGGAGCTTGAACCGGAACCCGAACCCGAGCCAGAACCGGAACCGGAAACTGAGAAAGAACCGGAACCCGAACCCG
>LSZA01000062.1 GCA_001637315.1 Phormidium willei BDU 130791
ATCGGCAAGGGGCATAACCCACCCCTAACCCCTCCCAAGAGGGGATGGCAATCGGCAAGAGGGGTTGGCCAAAAAAAACGCCGCGTTGGACAATGCCAGACGCGGAAGTTAAACTCCAGGATGCAACCTGCAACCTTAGCTGTCAGACTTAACGGTCTGACTTAACGATCAGACCTAGCTCATCGTTGCACCACTGCGATCATAGGAAATGGAGTTGTTATAAGAAGGTTTACCTTGAACGTGAGACCAATGTTCCCCCGCTTCTCCGGGAATCCCGGCTTCTTCCGAAACACGGCTCAGTAAAGATTGTTGGCGATTACGGATGGCTTGATGATGACGGCTCATCAAAGCGCGGCTGCGATCGGTTAAAGACATGATTGATATTCCTCGATAGTTATTTTTAAAAAAGTGCGGTACATCAGACACTTTGGGTTCCGCACTTATCAGTATAGCTATTTTCTGTATCTTTTTTTACAGTTTAACAATTCTTAATACGGTAAAACCAATAAGACTCTCGATTTTTGCCCAGGGAGGTACGGTTCGGGAAACCGTACCTTGTACCTCCAGGATGTCAACTCGCAAAACCGTAGTCTCCCTTTTGGGATCTTGGGTGAACCGTCGTTCAAATATTAAGATTTTATGGAGAAGACCCAAAGATATTCCTATCGGTAGAGGGTCTTGAAACGCCGTTGCAATAGGGATTCTTGTGGATCTGTCTTGGCAAGCTACTTAGTTGGGATCGCGTTATAATGGTGAAAATCTCAAAAAAATCAAGAGACTTTGGGTGCTTATATCTAGTTAGATCTACCGAAACCATCAATTCAACCCTCAATCCCCAGAAATATCAGGGCAGCGATCGCTATTCATCAAGACATTTAAGAGTAACAATCGCCCCCATCAATCACACCCACCATTTAAACCCGTTTTAACCGAACTTTAACATTGACACCCATGAAAATGAGCTTAGATTCTGTATCCATAACCAGCAAGACGACCACCGTTCGTTGTCCCAACTGTGGTCGTCCTGGGGAACGGCATCATGTTGATCAAAACCGTTTAGTCCGGACCGAATGTCACCATTGTGATTACCTCATGATCACCTGTCGGGAAACCGGCAATGTTATCGAGGCCTACTCCCCAGGACTCTACGCCCACGCCATGTGAGGGGCAGAGAACCGAACTCCGAATCGGATCAGAGAATCAAAAGATCGTCATCGAATCCTTACCAGGTCGGATCACTGTAAAGATCGATCGTAATCTTGTCCATTCCTGCCGGAACCGCTGTAATACAAGAACAAATCGCCTCACCATTGAGGTCCACCTCACAGGCGTGACAAGACCCCATCAAACAGCCAGTGGGGATGGTGAGGCCGGCCCGTTTAGCCACATCCAACAGCGGCTCACCGGCTTGGGCGGCGATCGTAATATCATCAGGAAGGAATTGTACTTGCACAGTCATAGGACAGAAATTAGGCTAAATAGGACAACACACGGGGACAAGAAGGGAACAGGTCACAGGTCACAAGTGAGGCATTCTTTCCCAACTCGGAGTATCAATCCGGCAATCTTCGAGGGTTGGCTGACCGAGAAAGTTCACAGTGATACAGACAAAGTGGGGCGTTCTATATCAAAATGTTAACCAGTCTTGTTTAATTCTGCCGTACTGCGCTGACAACCTTGGTAATTTCTTCAGACCCCGTGGGCAAAGTGTATCTCGTGGGAGCCGGCCCCGGAGACCCAGGCTTACTCACCCTTAAAGCCAAAACCCTACTCGAATCCGCTGACGTTGTGGTCTATGATGCCCTCGTCAGCGAGCCGATCCTGGCCATGATTGCCCCTCAAGCTGAGCGTATTCATGCCGGAAAGCGTCGGGGCCGCCATTCCTTGCTGCAAGAAGAAACCACCCAACTGCTTATCGCTCTGGCCCAAAATCACACCGTCGTAGTGCGTCTGAAAGGGGGCGATCCCTTTGTGTTCGGCCGAGGAGGAGAGGAGATGGAAGACCTCTTAGCCGCTGGAGTTCCGGTAGAGGTGGTTCCCGGTATCACCTCAGGGATTGCGGCCCCCGCCTATGCCGGAATTCCTCTAACTCATCGTCAGTACAGTTCCTCGGTTACCTTCGTCACCGGCCATGAAATGGTGGACAAGTACCGGCCCGAGGTTAACTGGGAGGCGATCGCCCAAGGCTCAGAAACCATCGTCATTTATATGGGAGTTCGTAATCTCCCCAATATCATCGACAGTCTACTCAAGGCTGGACGGGATGCGAACACCCCCATCGCTTTGATTCGTTGGGGAACCCGCCGAGATCAAGAAGAATTACTCGGAACCCTCAACTCCATCATTGAACAGGTTGAGGCGACGGGATTTGAAGCTCCAGCCGTGGCGGTGGTAGGAGCGGTCGTTAATTTGGCCCCGAGTCTCTCTCGTGGCTGTCCGCAACCTTTGTTTTAGGGATGTTTGAGCCAGGTTTTGGGGTAGTTTCCCCCCAAATTACAACGCGATCGCGATTCTCCCAGAGGGAAGACTGCGATCGCTACCGTTCTTAACGTTGACCCCGGTCCTTAGCCAGCGGGAACCGCCTGAGTTTCCGGCCGCCATCGACTCGGATCCTCGGCCTGAGCCATCGGCTCAAAGCCGCGAGTTAACGTTGTAATCTTCGCCTGTTTGGCTTGCAGCACCTGAATTAAAAACTCCAGAGCCTTTCTAGGGTTTCCTGCACCGCAAAAAAACAGATCTGCCGCAAAATAGCCATGTTCAGGCCAGGTGTGCAGAGCAATATGAGACTCTGCCAAGGTAGCTGTTGCAGTTACCCCGTGGGGACTGAACTGGTGTACACATAAGTCAATCAGCGTTGCTCCTCCGACTGAAACCGCATCCATGAGTGCCCCACGAATACACTCCGGGTCATTGAGCAACTCAGCGGGGGATTCCCAGGCATCAACGACCAGATGGGTTCCGATTGCTTTCATTTATCGACAATACTCCGTAAAGACAAACTATCTTATTTCTAACATAAATTCTTAAAACCCGGAGCATTTTCGAGTGTTTTGATGGGGTTACTATTGTTGGGTTGATCTGCGAAGATGCACCCGACAAGCCCAGTATAAACCGCATCGAACCGAGTCTTGATTGAGCTTAGATAGAGTTAGCACTCACTGAAGCGGCGATCGCCAACCCCAACCCCTTAAAACTGTGATGGCCACAACATACGAGTATTTACGTAAGCCAAACCCCGCCAACTCAGGATTAACAAAACAGACCAATCCATAAAAGAGGGGGCAGATCAAGGCACGCCTCTAATTTCCCCTCTTGGGCGGGGTTCCCGCAGGGCGGGGAGTGTCAACCGATGTTCCGTGTCCTGTTCCCGTCTACCCCCCAATTCCCAACCGTAACGCCAAACTCGGAGTCAGGGGCAACAGGATTAATAGCATCATTAACAGAGACACTAAACTGATAATCGCGCGAGTATCATTGGGTTCGCGGATTTCATTGAGACTCGGACGTTCCAACTCTCGTTGTAACACCAAAATAATGATGGCCCAATACAACGCCAACGGATTCGCAAACGTGGCGATCGCCAACACAATCAACGTCGCGATTGTAGCCCGTCCAGCAATTTTGCGGCCATAAATTGCCTGAATGGCTCGGCCCCCATCCAACTGTCCAGCGGGCATCAAATTAATCGCATTCACAACCAATCCTAACCAGCCCAAAATCACCAACGGATGCACCGTCACCAGAGCTTGATTGAGGCTTTGTGCCAAAAATCCCTTAGCTAACAGGGCCACCAAAACCGAACCTCGGAAAAACTCCGTCGGAAGCTGAAACAAACTTCCTGAATTGGACAAAAGCAATCCCACCACCACCATCGCCAACGAGGCCAATCCCCCCGCCAACGGGCCAGCGATCGCCACATCAAACAAAACCGAACGATTGGGAATCAACGACTCAAAGCGAGTAATCGCCCCAAACGAGCCAATTTGCCAAGTCGGGAGAAAGAAGGGGGGCGACAGACGCACCCCATAGCGACTGGCCATCAGCCGATGGCCCAACTCATGAATCAGTAAAACCATCCAAATCCCCAACGCCAAGGGTAACGTTTCGGGCCAACGGCCGAAATCGCTAAACAAATCAAACCCCAAAAAGATCCCCGCCGTCTCCAACGACGTCACCACCGTGGCCACCGCCAACCCCAAAGCTAGGAGTTGTTGCCCTTGGCTGAGGGGTTGCGGGTCCCTATCCTGAGGTAAAATGACCACCACCGGTTTACCCTCAGGATCCGGTACCAAAAAGAGGCGGTAGCGATCGCCCAACCGCTCTCGCAAACGAGACGACAGCAGATCATACGAAGGTTCAGGTTCACCGCGCAAATTGCCCTTAAAAATCGCCCCCGACTGATAAGGGATTGTCTCCGTACAGAAAAACGTATCAATCGCAAAAATCTCTTGAATCTTGCGTAAATCCTCATCAGGAATCGCCGGGAACTCCAACGCCGCCTTCGCCATGTCCGGTTTCATCCGGGGTTGTGACGAGCCAACCTCCTCTCGCGGGGCCTCACGGCTAGGAGGAGACGGGGAATCCGACGGCGATCGCGGGGCCTCAGGCGTTCCTGAATCCGTCGAGGACGCGTCATCCCCATCAGAAAACTCTCCTTTCGCCATCTTGTTTTGCAGCAAATTCTGTAAATCCGCCCGTTCCTGGGGATCTTGGGCCGCCTGTCGCAGTTGTCGTCCCAGGGCAATATAGACAATAATCGACAGAACAATGACCAACAGTTCCAAGGCCAGATTAATATAGATCCCGGCCGCCAACAGACCGAAAAAGACCAACCAGGGTGCGGTGACGGACACCGACTGTAACCACGACAACAGCCCGATTTTGCCGTAGGGACGGGCACGGACATAACCCCATACCAAAATTCCAGCAGCAAACAGTACGATTGCAATGGGCGTGATCGTTTCAGTCGCGATGTCCATCCACTTACCTTTAATGTCTCATCTCAAAGTAGGAGGTCAATGCACCTACTATGTTCACTTTAACCCGTTCAGGGCCTTGAATTCTCCCCAAATCCTTTAGGATAGCTCTGGGATCGGCGTCGCCTCCGGGAATCTAGCCCCCAAGTCGCCTGCCTAAACTGGGGGGGGAAACTGGGCCTTTAAAATAGAACTTGACCCCTCATTGTATCCCGTCCTCCTTCTCCATCTCCATGCTCTCTCGTTAACTTCCGATGGCGATCGCCTTCTGCTGTGCCAATGGCCCCCATAAAACGTTCCCCCCTTCCCATCCCCTGGGTGACCTTTGCGACGGGTCTTGTGCTGGGATTGATAGTTATTGTCATCGATCAGGCCGAACACCGCCGTTTCCAGAACCAGACTCGCCAATCGGTTCTTGAGCAACTCAACACCGTTCGCAGTCTCCTCGAAGGACAACTAACCACCCATGTCCTGGTGGCCCACTATTGGGGCCATCAGGCTGCCCTGGAGCCAACTCTGCCAGCACCTCAGAGGGCTATTCTCGACCCACAGCTCCAACAAGACTATCCGGCCATTCGTCACCTAGTCTGGACACCTCTTCCCGTCGAATCTGAATCTCCGTCGGCTCTTCCCCAACTGCAACCCCCCGAGGGCGCATCTTCTAGGGAGGTTCAACTCATCATTCCCCTTGATTTAATCCATCAGAATCCTAACCCTAACGTCTTGGGCCAGTTAAACCTAACGTTGGATTTAGAACGGTTAATTGAGGAGAGTCCCATCGGAGAACGGGTATCGGGGTTAGATTGGGCCTTACGTCGCCGCGTTGGAGGGGCAACACAGCTCCTTTTCGGCCATCGA
This sequence comes from Phormidium willei BDU 130791, assembly GCA_001637315.1. GTDB lineage: Bacteria > Cyanobacteriota > Cyanobacteriia > Cyanobacteriales > Geitlerinemataceae > Sodalinema > Sodalinema willei. The sequence continues at coordinate 5,835 of LSZA01000062.1, forward strand.
GTCGTGTTTAACAATCGCCCCGTCACCGCCGATCTTCGCTTTTCTGAGCAAGTCTGGCAAATCGCCGCCACACCCGTGCCAGGATGGACAGCGCGATCGCCCCTACAGCCCTGGATTCGCATCCTCGGAACCGCCACCACCCTCGGGGCTATGCTGTTGCTCTCGACTATCCTGCGCAGCCGTCAACGCTACTCTCACCTCACCGAGTCGGTATTGAGGCAACTGTATCAGCAGGAAAGCCAATATCGCTGTATGGCCGATCGCACGCCGGTGTTATTGCTGCAATTGGATCTCGATGGAGTGCCTCAATTTGCCAATCTCTACAGTCAAAATTTTCTCGGCTACGACTTCCCCACCCTCGAAGAAACTCCCCTCGCCCAACGCTTAGGAAGTCCTGAATTACAGGATTTGGTGCAAGAAGCCCAACAGACACAAACCCTGGCCTTATCTCGTACCGTTCCCATTCGCCGACGCAACGGGGAACAGGTTTGGGTTAACTGGCATATTTGTTTACTCGCAGACCAGTTGGGAGGCCCTCGGGGCTTACTCTGTATTGGCTATGATGTCAGCGATCGCCAGGGGCTTCAAACCCGTCTGATGACCGCTGAAGCCCAATTACGACGGCTGTTTCACCTCATCGGCGATCGCCTGGTGTTAGTCGATCATCAGGGCCAGTACTGTTCAAAAGACCCAGCAGAGGTTCAGCGACCCCATCTCGGGGCTGAATCCTTCTCGAAACTTCGGGGACAGCCATCGTTTTCAGGAACCTGTCTTAACGACAGTTTCTCAGATGCTGATGCAGAGCAGATTTTGACAGCCGTCAAGACAGCCATCACCTATCCTCAACAAGAATGTCATCTTTGTCTTGAGTTGACCCCAGCCGAGATTCCTCATCCCGAAGTAGACACCTCCCATTGGCTGTCGTTGTGGGTATTTCCCTTCTTGGAGGGGACGGCTCTCTTGTGGATGCAGGATATCAGCGAACAACAACATCTAAAATTCCTGTTAGAACAGACTCAAGAGGATCTCGAAGCACGAGTGCGCGATCGCACCGCCCAAGTTTACGACAGCAATAAACGACTGCAACGAGAAGTGGTCGAACGAATGCAGATTGAGGATGCTCTACGTCGCAGCGAGGAAGGGGAACGAGACAAGGCGCGACAACTCGAAGCCACTCTCAAGCAACTCAAACGCACCCAAGCGCAATTGGTACAAACTGAAAAGATGTCCAGTTTAGGCCAATTGGCGGCGGGGATGGCCCATGAGATTAACAACCCAGTCAATTTTATTTATGGTAATCTCACCCCAGTCCGAGACTATTTTGAGGATCTCTTAGAACTGCTCCATCGTTATCAGGCTCATTATCCTCAACCACCCGAGGCGATCGCCGCCTGGTATGACGAGATTGAGTTACCCTTTCTCCAAGAAGATTTATTCAAAATCCTCAAATCGATGGAAGTCGGGGCGCAGCGGATTCAAACCATTGTGGCTTCCCTGAAAAACTTTGCCCGCCTCGATGAAATGGGAATGAAATCAGTTGATCTTCATGAGGGAATTGATAGCACGTTGATGGTATTGAGAAATCGCCTCATGGGTCATAATCAACGACCCGACATTACGATTGTCAAGACCTATGCTGAGCTGCCTAAAGTGACCTGTTACGCCAGCCAGATTAATCAAGTTTTGATGAATTTATTTGAGAATGCGATCGATGCGATCGAGGAGCGGTTAGAGCAACAGCCTGAACCGCCGCCGGAGATTCGCGTCTCCACCCACTGCGTCGAGGACAATAGCATCAAGATTGTCTTACAAGATAATGGAACCGGTATTCCCGAGGAGGTGCAACCTCAAATTTTTAATCCGTTTTTTACCACTAAAATAGTTGGCAAAGGAACGGGTTTAGGCTTGTCCATTGCCTATCAAGTCATCCATGAAACCCACGGCGGAATGATTAGTATTCTCTCTCAACCTGGACAAACTCAATTTGAGATTAAACTGCCATACAACCCCAATTATCCCCCTGGATAACGTTCGACCTTCTCCGGAAAGATGGTGCGTTGCGGCAAGTTTCAAGTGGGGCGGATGGCTCCAGTTTATACAGGAGCCGCCATGCACCCTACCGCTTCAGGAAGCTGGGGCGATCGCATCCTAGATGGCCATCGATAAATTTAAGGGAGTGGGAGTCCATGGGGTGGGGTTAATGACCTCCGTCTCTAGTTGATGTTCCTTCAAACAGTCTTGGAACTCTTCGGGTGTTCCTGAGGCGCTGAGAATTGACACCAATAGCCCCTCAAAATTGACATCTCCTCCCGCAGCGGTCGGCAAAATATACTTAGGTTTAATCCAGTCCACCAATTCTAGGGCGCTCTCTTTCCCCTTAATAAACGGCCCCACCAGGGGAAGTTCGAGGTTAACCAACGGCGCGATCGCCACGTCAATGGCCGGAACCTCTTTCAACAGAGGACTATGATTCCCGTGAGGCTCATAGTACAGTGAGATTCCTGCCTGTAAATCGCTGATGACATAGGCATTTTCGACCGTTGTCGGGCCGATGGGGGAACCGGGGAAAGCCTGGATTTGTAGGCGATCGCCCCAAGTGTAAATCTGCCGCTGTGATAACGCCACTACCTCCTCGTATCCCAAATGACGAGCCACCTTAGCCGCACCCGCCGATCCCACCACCGGTAAGCTTCGCGGCAATTGTTCTAACGTTGGTGGGTGAGCATGATCCGGCAATCCCTGGGATAATAGAATTAAATCAATATCACCAGGAATGGGCCGCTCAATTGGACGAGTTCCCTTAAACAACCAGGGACTATTGCCAAACACCAACGGCCCCACCAGCCAAGGGTCTAAGAGAATACGACAGCCATCGAAGTCCAGCAGCCAGGAGTTGCTATCTAAATAGGTCAGTTCCATAGGAGTAGGTTAATATTTTGTAACATACCAACCCATTGTAAAGGATTTTTCCAGACCCTGTCCTCGGCGCTGTCCTGAATTTGACGGAGGCGGCCCCTAGGGTTTCCGTACAATTACGGAGTTAAGTCTCAAGCCCTGATGATAGGATAGAAATAGTATAAAATCCGTAAATTTAGATTAAATTCCGAAGTATCAGCGTCAGACCATTACAATTAAGTCCAAGTTTCATCCAAGCTAAATTCTTGGCGAGTGCATCGACAGACTAGGGAAACGCTTGACTTCACCAGTAGGTCACTATGACTATTCAAGAATCCAGGGAATTAAAACAAGAGAGTTTGGAACTGCTACAGCAGTTTCAATCGGATCCATCTACCCGACTGCGTAACCAGCTTGTCCAACTGAACATCGGACTGGTTCGCAAAGAAGTTCATCACTGGCTCAAACAGTGCAACGAAACCTACGACGACCTGTTACAGGTAGGCTGTTTAGGACTCATTCGCGCCATTGAACGGTTCGATCTCAGTCAAGGCCATGCCTTTAGTTCCTTTGCGATCCCTTATATCCGAGGTGAGATTCAGCATTACCTGCGCGATCGCAGTCCCTCCATGCGAGTCCCCCGTCAATGGCTCACCCTGCATCGCCAAGCCAAGAAAGTGATCCGGGAACTCCACAGCGAACTCAAACGCACTCCCAGCGACGAAGAAATTGCCGAGGCCCTAGGCGTATCTGTCAGTGAATGGCTCGACGCTCAACTGGCCCTGCAAAATCGCTCTCCCCTCAGCCTCGATGCGCCCGTCGCCGAAGAAGATGACCATAGCACCTCCCTCGGCGCAACGGTCACCGATCGCCAATATCGCAGTTTCCAACTGGCTGAAGAAGACCGGATTCTGCTACAACAAGGACTCGCCAAACTCGAATCAGGAACCTGCAAAGTCCTAGAATTTGTCTTCCTGCAAGACCTCACCCAGAAAGAAACCGCCGATCGCATGGGAATCAGTGCCGTCACCGTCTCCCGACGACTGAAAAAAGGGCTAAGTAGCCTTCAGCGTATCATGCAGGAGAGCGATCGCTAGAAGACCGGTGAGTGACTAATCTTGGGGCTAATCTTGGGGCTAATCCCAACGATATCCCTGCCCAGAGTGGGTCACCGGGTTAGCAAATTTTAAAAATTCTCTACCATAGATGGAGAGAGTATGTCGAACTGGCATCTCTCTCCATTTTTTTGCCCTCGATTTGTCTTAAATTCCCCATCTTCAGCCACGATGACCCGAACCCCGACGCAACCCTCATCTCTCGCCGCCTCTCGCCTACAGCAACAGCGGCAATTCTTCGCCAGCGGCCAACCTCAGCACATTAACTTCCGCCTCGAACAACTCAAACGACTCAAACAGGCCATCCAAGATCGCAGCGAAGCCATCGTTGAGGCCGTCCACGCCGATCTCGGTCGTCCTGAATTTGAAGCCTACTTTGAAATTGCGGCCATCGCCGAAGTGACCCATGCCATCAAACATCTCAAATCCTGGGCCAAACCCCAAACCATCAGCACCGGCCTCGATCAGTTTCCCTCCCGAGGCCGCATCTACCCCGAACCCCTGGGGGTGGTGCTGATTATCTCCCCCTGGAACTACCCGTTTCAACTGAGTATCAGTCCGCTTGTGGGGGCGATCGCCGCCGGAAACTGTGCCATCGTCAAACCCTCAGAACTCTCCCCCCACACCTCCCGCGTCATCACCGAGCTGATCGAATCAACCTTCGACCCCGCCTATATTAGCTGCCTAGAAGGAGGCGTCGAGACCAGCCAAGACCTCCTGGCCCAAAAATTTGACCATATCTTCTTTACCGGTAGCACTCGCATTGGCAAGATTGTGATGGAAGCCGCCGCCCAACATCTGACCCCCGTTACCCTCGAACTTGGCGGTAAAAGTCCCTGTATCGTCGATGCCGACGTGAACCTCCCCGTCGCCGCCAAACGGCTCACCTGGGGCAAATTTATCAACGCCGGTCAAACCTGTATCGCCCCCGATTACCTCTTAGTCGATCGCCGCTGCCAAGACGAACTATTGACATATATCAAAAAATATGTTAAGGAGTTCTTCGGAGACCATCCCGCCGAAAGTCCCGATTTCGCGCGACTCGTCACCGAGAGCCACTTTGACCGGGTGGCCGCATTCCTCGACAATGGCACCGTTGTCGTCGGTGGAACCTGCGATCGCGCCCAACGCTACATCGCCCCCACCCTCCTCGATGACATCACCTGGGACGATCCCATCATGCAAGAGGAGATTTTCGGGCCAATTCTGCCGGTTCTCACCTATGACCGCATCGAAGAAGCCATCGCCGCCATTAACGCGCGTCCCAAACCCCTGGCCCTCTATCTCTTCTCCAACCGCAAATCCCTGCAAAACCAGGTCTTGCAACAAACCTCCTCCGGCGGGGCCTGCGTCAACGACACCATCATGCAACTGGCGGTTCCTGAACTCCCCTTTGGTGGCGTGGGGACCAGTGGATTAGGGCAATATCATGGGAAAGCCAGCTTTGATACCTTTTCCCATTACAAAAGTGTGTTACACAAAGGCCTCTGGTTTGACCTCAATTGGCGTTACGCGCCTTATGAGGGCAAACTTGGGCTAATTAAACGTGTCATTGGCGGCTAACTCTGGCAACTAACTCTGGCAACCATGAATACTCCCCAACCTCTCAATTCCCAGCAACTCACCCAGGATGTCAGCCAATGGCTGCGGGAGATTAGTGAATTAAAACAGCACCTGACCGACGCTCAAACAGCCATCAAAGAAGCTCAAAAACAGGGTGACCACTGGCGATCGCTCTATAACCGAGAAGCCGAACAACGTCGCCAAGACGTACAACGGGGACAAGAGCGCATCGCCGAACTCGAAGCCAGCCTAGACCAAGGGCGATCGCTCCCCCACGAGTCCGAAGCCGACCGTCGCCGTCACTATCAACAGGCTCTCGATGGTCTGGATATGAGCCAACTACAAGAGCAACTCTTAGATCTCTCCCTAGAGCGCGATCGCCTACGGCTTCAGATTCAAGAGCTAGAAATGGCTCTCAACGCCGAACAACAGAACCATCAAAAAACCCGGACCGAGTTAACGGGAGCCTTAGCCGATGCGATCGCCCTAATCTCCAAAACCAAAGCCCAAGGTTAACCCTGAATGTGCTGTTCATTGCCCCATCTGGTCGTTGAAAGCCATACTGCCCCTCATTGCCATTACCCTGGGCACCCTCGTGCCGGAACTGGCCTATTTTAGCCCGGCCATTCGCCCCCTGTTGATGCTGCTGTTGTTGGCGACCTTTGTCCACCTCGATCTGCATCAAGTTTGGCATGGCTTGCGTCCCCAAGCCATGCTCATGGCCAGCACGAACATTGTCGTTGCCTTGGCCTGGTATGCGCTGCTGTCTCCCATCGATATCAGCCTCGGCCGCTTGTACTTTATCACCGCGATCGCCCCCACCGCCGCCGCTGCCCCCGCCGTCATTGGTTTATTGCGCCGTAACATGGAATATGTCACCGTGGCGGTGGTTCTGACCCATCTCTTCGTCGGGTTATCAGTTCCCCTATTCAGTCGTTGGCTCTTTGAAGGCGATCGCAGTGCCAATCCCCTACCCATGTTGCAGTCGATCGCCATTCTCTTCTCGGTTCCCCTGATCCTGGCTCAACTGTGGAACCGACTCCCCGAACCTTGGCGATCGCGCATGAACTGGCGACAGCTTTCCCTCTACATTTGGGCCATCCTGCTCACCCTCGCCAGCGCCACCGCCAATGACTTTATCCGCCACGAAGAGGGCCAATCGACCCTGGCCATTGCCGCGATCGCCGTTCACGCCCTAATCATCTGTGTCGTTAACTTTAGCCTCGGTCGTCTCCTGGGACAATGGCTCTACCAGGGTCAATTAGACCGAGAAGTTAGCCAATCCCTCGGCCATAAAAACACCATGTTCACCGTTTGGTTTATCCTGACCTTCCTCAAACCGAGCTTTGCCCTCGGACCGATGTTCTACATCGTCTTTCAAAACCTCTACAATGCCTACCAGATTATCACCGCCAACCCCAAAGCCAGCCCCTGAAGCGTCCCATAATCGGCTAAAATCAAGGAGTGAGCCTAAGACGAATCCTTCAGACTCATACCATTGCCGGGCATCTACATTCCACGTCGGCCGTCGAGCCAGACACGACTGCTACCATATCCTTGCTCTGATATGCCATAGGATAGTTTTTCATCGTCCGGGTTGCCATTGTGATCACGATTTTTCTCATTCATCCAACGCAGGCTCAACCAATCCGCCGTTGGACCTTCAAACAAGACTCCGTCGTCCGAGTTGGACGCTCCAAAGACAATGATGTTGTGATTCACGGCTCCCTTGTCTCTCGCCATCATCTCGAACTCTGGAACCGTCAGGGAGGGTGGGAGCTAATTAACTTTGGCGCCAACGGTACCTTTGTTGACGGAGAGCCGGTGCGCCAATTGTCCATTACCGATGGTATGGTGATTCGTCTCGGCTCCACCGGCCCCAGACTCCAATTGCACTTAAGTCTCGAAGAGGGGGAAGTTCTGCGCGACGATCGCCTCAACGCAGACTCGCCCCAACCGCACCCCCATTAAGCCTTAATTTAGCCCCGATAAAGCACGATTGACCGTCTCAATACGGCTTTGGAAATAGGCTTGACGATTCCCCAGTTCTTGAGCCAGTGCTAAGGCTCGGTTAAAGGAGATTAGGGCCTGGCGATAGTTTCCCTGTTGCTGATGAACCTGACCCATCCGGTCATAGGTCATCATCAAGCCATAGCGATTGCGGGCCATCTCATGGGTTTCAATTTGGGCCTGATACACCTGTAGCGCCGCCTCCCAGTCTTGATATCGTTCATAGAGTTGTCCGAGAACCGTGAGGGCTTCCTGAGCGCGGTAAAACTGAAGCGCTTCCCAGGATAAACGATAGGCTTCCTGGTACTGAGCGATCGCCTCATTTGGGCGCTCTAACGCCGCTAAATCTTGCCCGATGGCAATTTTGAGGGCCGTCACCCGTGCCGTGTCATTAAAGCTCGCGTAGTAGGTGATTAACTCCTGTTTGACGGCGATCGCCCCCTCATAATCCGTCAGGCGATCATAAATATAGGCCAACTCCGTCAGATAGCGTACCTCCTCCTCGCGATCGCCCCGACGGCGGGCCAACTCTCGCAAAGCTTCATAGGCCTCGGCCGCCGTCTCATAATCGAGATCTTGCAAGGCCGTTTCCCCCAACCGTTGCCAACTCAGCTCCTGAGTCGCCTCGTCACCGCGCGATCGGGCCAACTCCAACACCGTCTCATACACCTCCACCGCCACCGAACGAGCGCCCACGGTCTCATAGGTTTGGGCTAAAGCCAGCAACGCCTCTAAATCGGGGGTCTCGACCTCATCAAGACTCTGAATCTGGATCTCTCGCAGCCGTTCCCGCATCACCTGGAGTTGGTAAAACTGTTGCTGCTCCCAGGCGATCGCCCCACCCGTTGCAACGCCGCCAATTCAGCGCGATATCCCAGAAACCGTCGCAGCCGCAACTCCCGATTCCAGACCTCAAAGGCCTGGGTCACATTTCCCTGGGATAACGCCGTCTCAGCCTGGCGAGCAAGGTCATCTAAGGCTACCCCTAACGTCCGCCGTTGAGACTCGGTTAACGCCGCCTCAGCCTCCCATACGGACTCAGGAATCAGAGGATCAGGGTCTGTCAACGTTAAGGGATTATCTGGGAGGCCTCGTTGCGATTGCGCTTGAGCGACGGCTGGTTTACCCCCTAAACCGGCCAGGGCTAAGCCAAGGGTCAGCCAAGCAAGGGCATGGGCTGATACAGTGAACAATTGAAGCGAGACTTGAGGACTACGGCGCGGCCCTTGGCGGGCAGAGAGAAGACGAGATAAAACCATAGAAAAACCCTAGCTAATTTGTTAAATCAGAATCCATCACAATCGATCACAATCATCCAACTATCCAACCCGGAGGACCACCGTTGATGTCGCAACTAGGATTAACCCACCGCGTAGACAGGAGCTTGAATCTCCTTCTATCTTGGTCTCGCCAGCTTTTACAGTTAGGGCTAGTGTGCCTGCTGTTGACCCTGTCTAGCTGCGGATTACCCCGCATCCAAGCCCAAGAACGACTCTTTTTGCCCCTCACCGTTGACTTTCTCGATGAGTCGGTTCTACCTAGCCAAGACATTCAGGAGACTCCTATCGGTGGCCTCTCCGCCATCACCTACGATCGCCAAACCGGCAAATACTACGCCCTGTCCGACGATCGCGGTTCCTTCGCACCCCCCCGCTTTTATACTCTAGCGATCGACATTGACGGCGGCAACGGCGATCCCTTTGAGATTGGTTCGATGACCGTCGAGGATGTGACCCTACTGCGGGATGAGGCGGGAGAGACGTTGGCGGAGGGAACCGTTGATCCTGAAGGAATTGCCCTGTCCCCAGATCGGACGCTGTTTATCTCTAGTGAAGGGGTTTCCTCCGAGGCGATCGCACCGTTTGTTGATGAGTTTGATTTAACCACCGGACAACGGTTACGGGCCTTGCCCATCCCTAATTATATGGCGGCTGATGCCCCTGAACCCGACCAAACCCTGGGCGTGCAAAATAATCTCGGCTTTGAATCCCTCACCATTGGCGGTATCGGAACCGGGGAACCCTACCGCGTCTTTGCCGCCACGGAATCGGCCCTGTTGCAAGATGTTCCTTGGCTCGAAAACCAACAAGCCGCCGCCACCTCGGAGTCTCCGGTTCCGCTGATGACGCGCCTGTTACATTATGTTGTCGTGGAAAATCGCGCTCAAATCGTTGCCGAACATCTCTATCCCCTTGATCCGCCTCCGTCGTTACTGACGATGAATCATGGTCTCGTGGAACTGCTGGCCTTGGATGGGGCCACGGCTCTGCGATCGGCTCCTGGAGGCTATTTTCTCAGTTTAGAACGCAGTTTTGGCCCCGAAGGCTTTGGCATCAAACTGTTTCAGATGGCGATCGCCTCAGCGACAGATATCTCAAGTTTGACCTATTTACAAGGGGAGGCTCGGGAGTTTAAACCGGTTGAAAAACAACTGCTCTTAAATCTGAGTCATATCGAGGGGTTTAGTCCCGATAACCTCGAAGGAATGACTTTTGGCCCGCGACTGGCGGATGGTTCTCAGAGTCTAATTGTGGTCAGTGATGATAACTTTTACGGGAGTCAGGTCAATCAGTTTGTCTTACTGCGCCTGACGGCGGAGCGTTGAGCCAACCTCCATTACCGTTGACAGTGGCCTCTGGATACTTGACAATTGAGGGCGATCAAGACGGCCCCAACGCAGGTCTCTGGCAACGGTTCTCGTGAATTGTTCCTAATTGTTCCTAACGGCTACACGGCCTAAAGCCCCATGACAGTCTCTGACGATATCGCAACCCTGGCCCGCTGGATGGCGGCGGATTTTAGCAACCAACAGCAAGCCTTTGATAATCCCCCCTTATTTGCTCATGTTCGCGCCTGTTTGCGGCCCCTGTCCCTAGCGGAATTGGACGGAATTAGTTTTTATCTCGAACAGGCCTATCAATATGATCTCAACCGGCCTTATCGCACGCGGGTGTTACGGATTAAACCCGAATCTGAGACGGAGGTTGAGGGAAACGCCAAGAGCTTAATCATCGAAAATTATGCCATTGAGCAAGCTGAGGAGTTTTTTGGAGCGTCACGAGACCCTCAACGCTTGTCCACCTTGACTCCTGAGCGGTTAGAGCGTCTTTGTGGCTGTAACTTCGTGGTGGTGCGTCGAGACCATCACTTTGAGGGAGTTGTCGAGCCAGGAAATAACTGTCGGGTAGAACGCAACGGCCAAAGCACCTATCTTGACAGTCGCTTTGAAATCAGCGAACATCACTTCCGGACGCTCGATCGCGGACGCAATCTGGACACCGGAGAGCGGGTTTGGGGATCCGTGGCCGGGGCCTTTGAGTTTGAGCGCGTGACGAGCTTTGCCCATGAACTGCACTTGTAATCTCGGCGACAGTCGGGCGATCGCCGGGCAACAGCCCAAATTCCCACAGTTGCCAGATCTTACAGTCAAGCCCTGAAGCCCGGTGTCGCAAGGTACACCAAACCTGGTAGATTTAGCGAGTATCAGCTCAGCAATCGTATAACAAACCACAAGATGAAAGTACTTGTTATTGGCGGTGACGGTTACTGCGGATGGGCAACAGCACTCTATCTGTCCAATCGTGGTCACGACGTTGCAATTCTCGATAGTTTAGTCCGTCGTCATTGGGATTCACAGCTACAAATTGAAACCCTGACCCCCATTGCTCCAATTCAGCGCCGTATTCAACGCTGGTATGAGCTAACGGGAAAACGCATTGAGTTGTTTATTGGGGATATTAACGACTATCCCTTCTTGAGCGAGTCGATGCACCAGTTCGAACCCGAAGCGGTGGTTCACTTCGGTGAACAGCGTTCGGCGCCGTTCTCGATGATCGATCGCGAACACGCGGTACTGACTCAGGCCAATAATGTCATTGGCAACCTCAACCTACTCTATATCCTCAAGGAAGACTTCCCCGATTGCCATTTGGTCAAATTGGGAACCATGGGTGAATATGGAACCCCCAACATTGATATTGAAGAGGGATACATCACCATTGAACACAATGGCCGCAAGGATACCCTCCCCTATCCCAAACAACCGGGCAGCTTCTACCACCTCAGTAAAGTTCACGATAGCCATAATATCCAGTTTGCCTGCAAAATCTGGGGTTTACGGGCCACGGACTTGAACCAGGGGATTGTCTATGGGGTGTTGACGGAAGAGACGGGGATGGACGAGTTGCTCGTCAACCGCCTCGACTATGATGGGGTCTACGGAACCGCCCTCAACCGCTTCTGTATTCAGGCGGCGATCGGTCATCCCTTGACGGTCTATGGTAAAGGGGGACAAACTCGTGCGCTGCTCGATATCCGAGATACGGTTCGTTGCATCGAAATTGCTGTGGAAAATCCCGCTGATGCTGGCGAGTTCCGCGTCTTTAACCAGTTCACGGAAATGTTTAGCGTGGCTGATTTGGCGGTGAAGGTGCAACAAGCTGGTGCATCTCTCGGCTTGAAGGTCGAGATCGATAACCTGGAAAATCCTCGGGTTGAGCTTGAAGATCACTATTTCAACGCCAAAAACACGAAACTCATTGATTTGGGCTTACAACCCCATACTCTCTCTGACTCGCTCCTCGATTCCTTGCTTAACTTTGCCATTAAGTACAAAGATCGGGTCGATAAAGACCAAATTCTCCCGAAAGTACGGTGGCGTCGTTAAGCGTTGGTTGTCCTCCAGGGTAAGCCGCAAGACAGCCAGCCCGGCCGCTTTGGGGGCAGTCTGGCAGACTGCCCCGCCCACTTTTCCTATTCCCTCATCCCGGTCTAGTTCGTATGCGTATTGCTCTTTTTACTGAAACCTTCCTGCCGAAAGTCGATGGCATTGTCACTCGTTTACGGCATACTGTCGAACATCTACAACGTCTCGGGGATGATGTTCTCGTGGTCTCTCCGGATGGGGGCCTGACGGAATATAAGGGCGCTCAAATTTTTGGCGTGCCAGGGTTCCCGCTACCACTCTATCCTGAGCTGAAGTTGGCGGTTCCCAATCCTTCGATTCGCCCGGTGTTGGAGGACTTTAAGCCAGAGTTGATTCATGTGGTGAATCCGGCAGTATTGGGGTTGGGAGGACTCTATTACGCCAAGTCGATGAATTTGCCCTTGGTGGCGTCCTATCATACGCATTTGCCCCAATATCTACAGCATTACGGGTTGGGGATGTTTGAGGAGGTGTTATGGGGACTGTTGCGATCGGCTCATAACCAGGCGGCGTTGAATCTCTGTACCTCCAGTGTCATGGTGCAAGAGTTGAGTTCTCACGGCATTGAACGGACCGATTTGTGGCAGCGGGGGGTGGATACGGAGATGTTTCAGCCGAGTTTGGCCAGTGAGACAATGCGATCGCGCCTCAGTGATGGCCATCCCGACTCGCCCCTGTTGCTGTATGTGGGCCGACTCTCGGCTGAAAAGGAAATTGAGCAAATTCGCCCGGTGCTGGAGTCGATTCCCAATGCTCGGTTAGCGTTGGTGGGCGGCGGTCCCCATCAAGAAGCCCTACAGGCCCATTTTGCTGGCACGGCCACGAAGTTTGTGGGCTATCTGCAAGGGTTGGAGTTAGCCTCGGCCTATGCGTCGGCGGATGCCTTTATTTTCCCCTCCCGCACCGAAACCCTCGGCTTAGTCTTACTCGAAGCTATGGCCGCCGGCTGTCCGGTGGTGGCCGCCGGAACGGGCGGTATCACGGATATTGTCACCGATGGCAAGAACGGCTATTTGTTTGATCCGGCCGATGACCGGGGAGCCGTGGCCGCCACGCAACGACTTCTAGCCAATCAGGAAGAACGCGATCTCCTACGGGGCCATGCCCGTCAGGAAGCCGAACGCTGGGGCTGGAATGCCGCAACTCAGCAGTTACAGCAGTTTTATCGTCAGGTGCTCACGGGACCCCGGCTCGCGTCCGTGGCTTAGGGGTGTCCCGGTAGCCTTGTCCTGTTAGCACTATTTTGAGCTTTTGTCAAGTCCCTACATTTTGTCGAGTCTGCCGATCGCCCAATCTGGTGTTTTTGATGACCGTGGGCGATCGCCACTATTGGCGCTGTCAGCATTGCCAGGCCACCCTATTGGCCGCCGAACAGCTCCCAGACCCGGAGTTTGAGCGGCAACGCTACGAGTTGCATGAAAATGACTCAGACGATGAGGGCTATCGCCAATTTCTCAGCCGTTTAGTCGGGCCTCTGCTGTCCGCGTTGACGCCCGAGCAACAGGGATTAGACTATGGCTGCGGTCCCAGTCCAGTTCTGGCAAGAATGCTCGAAGAAGCCGGCCATTCGATGGCTGTTTATGACCCCTTCTTTTTCGGCGATCGCAGCCCCCTCCAAGACCACCAAGACCCCTACGACTTCATTACCTGCACCGAAGTCGTTGAGCATTTCCACCATCCCGCCCAAGAATTCGACCAACTCACCGCCCTCTTAAAGCCTGGGGGCTGGCTAGCGATCATGACCAGCTTTCAAACCGAGGATGCGGCCTTCGCTAATTGGCACTATCGCCGTCACCCCACCCACGTCACCTTTTATCGCGCCTACACCTTTGAGGTCATCGCCCGACAATGGGGCTATCACTGCCAAATTCCTCGACGTAACGTCGTTCTGCTCCAGAAATCCTGACAGCCAACCCTCTCCGTAACCCTGTTAGCCACGATCCCAACTCACCCAGTTGCCCATTTGCCTTCTGGGGTGTTATCGGATACACTTTGACAGTCCTGTGAAAAATCTTAATAAAAATTACAACTTCAGGAGGCATCTGCCTTGTTCCGAAGCCAGACCCTGACTTCTACCTAATCTATGCAACTATTCCCTAGACCCTATACCCTCACCGTGAGGCGAGCCGGCAAACGGCCCTTCGTCCTTTTGGTTGGCGTTCCCCTCAGACTCGCCGCAACAGCATTGGGAAGCCTAATCATCGGCGGGATAGGCCTCGCAGGACTGCAAACGTGGGACAACTATCAAGCCAACCAAGCAGAACTCGATCGCCGGGCCGAGGAAATCCTCCTACAAGTCGAAAGCCTCGAAGTCCAACTGCAAGAACTCAAAGAACGCTCAGGAATCTCCGAAACCCCCTCCAACTCCAGCACCGATGAACTCGGACGTGGCGGCCCTGTTGCCCGTCCCCTGAAGGCCAGCGAACTCCTCAGCAGCGCCGAAAGCCATGTCAGTCAACTGACCGAAGAACTCAGCGATCGCGTGCAGCCGGCCCTAGAAGAAACCCTAGAACTCGAAAAAGCCATTCCCCAGGGAGTTCCCCTCAAAATTCCCACCCAAGTGACCTCCGAGTTCGGCAAGCGACAAAACCCCTTCGGCTTCAACCAAGAATTTCACAATGGCATTGACTTTGCCGGAACCATCGGCGATCCCGTCATCGCCACCGCCACAGGAACCGTGACTCATGCCGGTTGGGGACGAGGCTATGGCAAGTATGTTGAAGTCGACCACGGCAACGGCTACATCAGCTTATATGCCCACTTGTCCGAGATTTCCGTAGAATGGGGAGATGAAGTCGAACCCGGAGACGAAGTGGGATTACTTGGCAATACTGGACGTTCGACGGCTCCCCATTTGCACTATTCTATTTTTGAGGACAAAGAAGCGATCGACCCACAACCGTTTCTTGTCCGGCGTTCAGGTTTGCCTCGGGGTTCACGTGCCAACCGATCGCAAGCCCCGACACCCGTCGCCAATTAAACAAGTTTGCTCAACAGGATAACTACCCTATGACTGCTACACAAACCAAATTTCCGATTGATTTAGGTGCGTACAAGCCCCTAAAACTCGACCCTAAGGTTAAAACCCTAACTGACGAGCAACGGGCAACCCTGAAGGCCAACATCCAACTGATGCGGGATGCCATTATCTTCTTTACCGCCACCGGTGCAGCACGCGGCGTTGGCGGCCATACCGGTGGCCCCTATGACACCGCGCCGGAAGTGGCCATCCTCGATGCCTTTTTCCGGGGAGGTCCCGATAACTTTGTTCCCATCTTCTTCGACGAAGCCGGACACCGGGTGGCCACCCAATATCTCATGGCGGCCCTCTATGGTGACTTGCCCGCTGAACAACTGGTGCGCTACCGGGAAGCTCACGCTCAACTCCCCGGCCACCCCGAATTGGGACTGACCCCCGGTGTTAAGTTTAGTTCCGGTCGTTTAGGCCATATGTGGTCCTATGTGAACGGGGTGGCGATCGCCAACTCCCCCAAAGTCGTCTGCTGTCTCGGGTCCGACGGCTCCCAACAAGAAGGCAACGACGCCGAAGCCGCCCGCTTTGCCGTCGCCCAAAACCTCAACGTCAAACTGTTTGTCGATGACAACGATGTCACCATCGCCGGTCATCCCTCCGACTATCTCCCCGGCTTCAGCGTCGCCCAAACCCTCAAAGGTCACGGCTTAACTGTCCTCGAAGGCGACGGCGAAGACATCGACGACCTCTATGGTCGGATGTGTGAAGCCATCACCGCCACGGGACCGGTGGCGGTGGTCAACAGCCGCAAAATGGCCGTCGGTATCGAAGGTATCGAAGGCTCCACCCATGGCCACGACGTCATCCCCGTTGATGCTGCTCTCAGCTACCTGAAAGCTCGCGGCCAAGATGCTGCGGTTAGCTTCCTCGAAGGCATCGAGAAGCCCAAAAACCCCAATACCTACCTCGGTTCTGGCGACAAACTCGGCTCCAACCGCAACGTGTTTGGTCAAACCGTCGCCGAAATCCTCTCGGCGATGGATGCTGATACCCGCAAGAAGAGTGTTCTCTGTGTTGACAGTGACCTCGAAGGCTCCTGCGGTTTGGGACATATCCGTAAAGCGGCTCCTGATATCTACGTCAGTGGCGGGATTATGGAACGCAGCAACTTCTCGGCTGCCGCTGGCTTCGGGATGGAAACCGGCAAACAAGGGATTTTCGGAACCTTCAGTGCGTTCCTAGAGATGTGTATCTCGGAAATCACCATGGCCCGGTTGAACTACTCCAATGTTCTGTGTCATTTCTCCCACTCGGGGATTGATGACATGGCCGACAACACCTGCCACTTCGGCTTGAACAATATGTTCGCTGATAATGGGTTGGATGATGGCTATGAAACCCGTCTTTACTTCCCCGCTGATGCTGGTCAAATGTCGGCTGTGGTGAAGAAAGTCTTCGGTGACCCCGGTTTGCGCTTTGTCTTCTCCACTCGCTCCAAGGTTCCCAACATCCTCGACAGCGATGGAAATGACCTGTTCGGTGAGAACTACGAGTTCACCCCCGGCAAAGATGAAGTCATCCGCGAAGGAACCGCAGGCTATGTGGTGAGCTTCGGGGAAGGTCTCTATCGCGCCCTCGATGCCGTTGAACGCCTCAAGCAAGAGGGGATTGATGTGGGGTTAATCAACAAACCCACCCTCAATGTGGTCGATGAAGAGATGATGACCAAGTTGGGCAATTCTCCGATGGTGTTAGTGGTCGAAGCCTTCAACCGTCGCACGGGGTTAGGCAGTCGTTTCGGCAGTTGGTTGTTAGAACGCGGCTTCTCGCCCAAGTTCGCCTTCTTGGGAACTCATGAAGAAGGCTGTGGCGGTCTCTGGGAACAGTTCCCTCACCAAGGGATTGATTCGGATGGTATCGTCGCCAAGGTTAAGGAACTCGCAAGCTAGATGCGATCGCCCCTGGAGGCTTAGTTGACCCTTGACAAGGATCCACTTTTGATGTAATAAAACGGGGAGCCGGAGCAATCCTGTTCCCCGTTTCCTGTTGCCTATTCCCTGTTCCCTGTTCCCTGTTCCCTGTTCCCCGTTCCCTCTCTAGCTTTCCCGCAACACATACCCCACGCCGCGCACGGTTTGAATGAGTCGTTTATCGCCTTCATTTTCGATTTTTAGGCGTAAATAGCGGATGTAGACTTCAATCACATTCGACTCCCCCATAAATTCATAACCCCAGACATTTTCTAGGATTTGTTCACGGGTGAGAACTTCACGGGGATGTTCCATGAGATATTTGAGGAGTTCAAACTCTTTCATGGTTAGATCGATCGCTCGTTCAGAATTGCGATCGCCCGCGCGAACCCCCCGGAACGCCTGACGACTGGGTAAATCCAGCAACAGATCAGCAAAGCGTAACTGATGAGTATCCGGGTGTTCAGGCTTGAGATAAAACGCCACCATTTTCAAAAATTCATGGGAACGGTAGGGTTTGATCACATAATCATCAGCCCCAGCTTCGAGACAGGCCACGCGATCATCGAGGGTATCACTCGGTAGCATCATCATCACCACGGCCCGATTACCGACACTGCGTAGATGTTTACACAGCCATAAGCCTGAATGACCTGGGAGAGTACGATTAATTGCAATTAACCCCGGCTGCATCTCCGCAACTTGATGGAGGCTATTATGGGCTTCATGGGCGATCGCCACCTCATAGCCCGCTTCCTGTAAATCTAGGGCAATCCGTTGGGCCAGAGGGGGTTCCGGTTCAACCACCAAAACCGAAGATTGCAACTCTAAGTTAACAGTATCCATAGCAGCACGGTTAAAAACAATGAACAATTTAAACTCTAGCGACTTAAACTCTAGCGAAGATTGTCCTTAAAAACTCAAAACCCGGCGTTCGTCACAACACCGGGCCAACCCACTCGCGATGAATCGGGTTAAGATCCACCCGAGAGGGAACGAGGCAGCCGTCCCCCATTCACCGCATCCCGGAACTCTTCAACATCCGGGCCATAATCAATCGGTAGAACCGCCACAATGTTCTCATGGGGACGAGGAATAATCACCCAAGACTCCAACGTCGCCCCATAGGTTCGTTCAACGGCGGCGATTCCGGCATCCATGGCCGTCTTCACCTCCGAGACATCCCCACGGATATTAATATTAAAACGAGCGCTTCCCACACGGATATAGCCCACGAGGGTCACTCGTCCAGCTTTCACCATCGCGTCGGCCGCCGCCATAACGCCTGGGAACCCTTTGGTTTCAATTGATCCTACTGCCTGCTGTGTCACGGTTGATCTCCTAAATTTGGCATGGTTGGGGTATGATTAACCCCCATTAAAGATGTATAACTTGAAGCGTTTTTATCCAAGCGCTGTGTTAAAGCCTCTGGAAAGCCTAATGTAGCGATGTTCGGGTTGTCATGTCCGGGTTGTCATGTCCGGGTTGTCATGTCTGGGTTGTCATGTTTGGTCATCAGACCTCCCCCCATCAAAACCCAACTGAAAAATTATCCATCATCTCCCATCACTATGGCAAGGAAATCCTCATTGCTCAGCGAAATGGCTCCGTGGTTTCCGTGTAGTCAATAGGTAAGACGGCCACGATATTCTCTGGGGGGTTAGGGACAATATAGTGAGACATAATTTTACCCCCAAAGGTATTTTCCACAGCGGCCAATCCTGCCTTCATGGCTTCTTCGACTTCCGACACTGGTCCGCGAAAAGCAATGGCAAATTGACCACTTTCAGCCTTGTCAAAATACACCAGCGTCACGCGAGCTGCTTTCACAGAAGCATCGGCTGCCGCTAAAATGGAGGGAAACCCCAGACTTTGAATCATACCGACGGCAACGGGCATTAGATAGAGCGTCCTCGTAGCATCAAATTGGGCTATCCCATTGTACAAGCTAACTGTACAACTGAACGAAGCCAAGTTACGATTGGAAGTGACAATCACAAAAAACGTAACGTTTCTTGACCGCGATGGAGCTTCGCATCGGCAACGGCTATGACATTCACCGCCTCGTAGAAGGGCGACCCCTGATCTTAGGTGGCGTTGTGTTACCTCACGATCGCGGCCTCGACGGCCACAGTGACGCCGATGTCCTCACTCATGCCATCATGGATGCCATGCTCGGCGCTCTCAGCCTCGGCGACATTGGCCATTACTTCCCCCCCACCGATGAGCAGTGGCGCGGCGCCAACAGCCTCACCCTCCTCGAACAAGTGAACCGCCTCATTCACAAAAAAGGCTGGACCATCAGCAATCTCGATAGCGTCATCGTCGCCGAGCGTCCGAAACTCAAATCCCATCTCCAGGAGATGCAGCATAATCTGGCGGATACCCTGCAACTCGATCCAACGGCGATCGGCATTAAAGCCACCACGAACGAACGACTCGGCCCCGTCGGACGAGAAGAAGGAATTGCCGTTCATGCCGTTGTGCTTCTGGCCAAGACAGATTAGCAGCTAGGGATTAGAATTAAAAATCAGCCTGGAGCCTCACGCTCACCCTTCCCTGGATCATGTCTGTGCTAATTCCCCTCTCACCGCATCCCCACCGAGTCCGACGGCTCATCAGCCTAGTTCTACTCGGAGTCATTTTGCTGTTGGGCCTCAGTGGCTGTCAACTCGAACGCTTCCGAGTTCAGGAGGCGGCGGAGAGTCAAATTATCTTAGGACAAATTAGTGACCCCAAAACCTTCAACGCGGCGTTGAGTCAGGAGTCTCCCAATGTCTTCTCGTACATTTACGAAGGACTGGTGACCTCCGATGGGGTTACCGCTGAAGTGATCCCGCAACTGGCGGAGTCCTGGGAGATGTCTGAGGACAATCTGCGGCTGGTCTTTACGCTGCGAGAGGGATTACGCTGGTCTGATGGGGAACCCCTGACGGCGGACGATGTGGTGTTTACCTTCAACGATATTTACTTCAACCGCAGCATTCCCAGTTCGACTCGTGATGTGCTGCGAGTGGGTGAAGCCGGTGCGTTTCCCACGATTCAAAAACTCGACGATCGCCGTATTGAAGTCCTACTCCCCGAACCCTTTTCCCCCATTCTCCGAACCCTCGGTTCTCCCATTTTGCCGGAACATGTTTTACGTTCAGCCGTTGAGGATGTCAATGCTGAGGGTGAACCCCGCTTTAACACCCTCTGGGGAACAGATACCCCCCCGGAGGAAATTATCAGCAATGGTCCCTATCGCTTGTCCCAATATCGGCCGGGACAACGGGTCCGTTTTGAACGCAATCCCTATTATTGGGATACGGAAGAAGACGGAACCCCGAAACCGCATATTGAAGAAGTGGTTTGGCAGGTGGTGGAAAATCAGGACACTCAGTTATTACAATTCCGCTCAGGTGGTTTGAGTTCGATTGGGGTCAGTCCGGCCTATTTTTCCTTGCTGAAACAAGAAGAAGAGCGGGGAAACTTCACGATTTATGAAGATGGACCCCAAATGGGGACGACGTTTATTACCTTTAATCTCAATCGGGGCAAAAATCCCAATGGGGAACCGCTCGTTGACCCGATTAAGTCAAAATGGTTTAATACGCTGGCTTTTCGTCAAGCGGTTGCTCATGCCATTGATCGTCCGACGATGATCAATAGTATTTATCGTGGCTTGGGAGAACCCCAAAATTCACCGATTTCGATTCAAAGTCCCTATTATTTATCTCCTGAAGAGGGACTCCCAACCTATGAGTATAATTTAGACCAAGCTCGACAACTGTTGCTCGATGCAGGGTTTTCTTATGATGAGCGCGATCGCCTCTTGGATGAAGAGGGAAATCGGGTTGAGTTTGAACTGATTACCAATGCGGGGAACCAAACTCGTGAGGCCATTGGTGCGCAGATTCGTCAGGATTTAAGCCAGATTGGGATTCAGGTTAATTTCACACCGATGGGGTTTAATAATTTAGTC
>LSZA01000063.1 GCA_001637315.1 Phormidium willei BDU 130791
GGCGGTTATAGACCTTCAAGGTGTCTTGGTGGAAGGCGATGGCTTGCTCTATGTTCTGCCAACGCTCCCCTTTGATACGCTGCTGGTAAGCATCTCCCAGATGATGTTGCGTCCTGGCCCACTCTTCAGGAAAGGCGCTGCGGGTATAAACCTCTAAGGTGGCTTTATAACAGTGAATCGCAATTTCGATATTATTTAATCGACTGCCTAAGGGAAATTCAGTAATATTAATTGCGAACTTGTAGAGATATCCAGCCAACTTGTCACTATGGGACTGACGCCGAGGACTGAGCTGCTTGTGGAACCAGTCTACTATAGCATTTGCAAATACCAAATCTAATTTATCTTGATTGTTTTTAAGGATGTTGTAAACAGTTTCAGGATTATCGCGATGTGATTTTTCTTCAAGGATTTCTAGCCAAATCTCCAGGTGTTCATCAGATTCTGTCTTCACTGAACCCTGAGAAGGTTGAAGACTTTTACTTTGAAATAATGGTGTATTGAGCCAACGCCAGACTGTTTTAAATCTCTCTCGCCAAATGGACATTATCTTTCCCCCTCCAGTCAGCCATACATCCTAAGTCCAGTCCAGTATGACAGATATTTTGCCCCTGTGGGAATCTCGCGACATGATGCGTTCCGGCGAGTTGTCAATCTTCGGTCAAGGTTCAACCTTGTCAGCCGCCGGAACACATCCTACTGAACATCAATCTCGTTGAAATCTCCCGCGTGATGCGTTGCGGCGAGTTGTCAGTCCTCAGTGAAGGTTCAACCTTGTCAGCCGCCGGAACAGAGCCGACAAGAGACTATCCCCTCCTCACGACACCGCAAACTCCCCATAGGGACGTAACTCGGGAGGATGATAGGCGATGACAATTTCCTGCTTGGGGATTCCCCGGTCAACCAATTCATTCGCAACCCCCACCTCGGTTCCATCATATTGAATCCAAATTTTATCATTGAGGATATCAATATGAATTAGAGGCCCAAATATCCGGTCAGAGCGATTCCACCCGGCGTGAAAGACCTGATAATGGTCATGAACAGGGTCGGCAAAATAGTACACTTCAATATCACCAAAACTGGGTTTATCTAGGCTGTGGCGTTGGAGAAGGTCTCCAATAATTTGGCGATATTGGTCTAGTTTTGGGCGGCGGCTATCCATTGAACAATTACCTCTTGGCTGGGGTCAAACACTAACAAGGAAATTTTTGCTTCGTTCAGGACAGATTGGGCAAAGGGACGACGAAAGAAGTCCCGATAGGCAAAATCAGGAATCGCTAGATACAAGTCCCGTCCTGGGTCTTGGTCTCGTAAGGCGAGGCGGTAACTTAAACATTGACCTAATGCTAAATGAAAGGCATATACGAGAGACGGACTCATAAAGCTTTTGACTTCAACAGCAATCTTTTGCAGTCCTCGCTCAGCGGCAATCAGTTTTTCTCCCGCTAAGTCAACTTGAATCTTGCTATTGTCAAAGTTCAGAAAAAGCGGGTCATGAGTAATTGACCAATCATCTTTAATTAAGGCAATTTTAATTATCTCATCAAAGTAGTCTTTTGCAGTCATGGGTGAGTCATGGTTATATTCGGCATTATGCCATAGGGCGTTAATGGCCTTCTACCCATCTTGGAGGGTTGCCATTTAATCATCTGTTTGTTGTGGGTTGAACGGGAAGATTCCCAACGCCGCCACGACGCACCAGTTGGGCAGTAGAAACATCATCAAAACCCCCCGATTTCTCCACGAAATCAGGGGGTTTAAGGCTCTAATGGGAATATCACCCTAACCTGAAACAATCCACCTCAGAGACTTATCTGGTGCTGATTGGAGGACGGGTTCAATTAGTCTCCTAATTGTTGAGACCAAACGCGGTTGGGAAGTCCCCACACATAAATAAACCCTTCGGCGGCTTTGTGATCAAACTTATCGTCAGATCCATAGGTGGAGAGTTCATCGGTGTAGAGGGTATTGGCGGATTTACGACCGACAATGTGGGCGTTCCCTTTGAACAGCTTGATGCGAACGGTTCCTGTGACCCGTTTTTGCGTTTCGGCGATGAACGCATCTAAGGCCCCTTTGAGGGGGCTAAACCATAAGCCGTTGTACACCAGTTGGCTGTAGGTGTCTTCAATTCCCCGTTTGTACTGGGTGACATCTTTGGGAAGGGTCAGGCTTTCGAGGTCTCGGTGGGCCAAAATGAGGGCCAGGAGGGCGGGGGCTTCGTAGATTTCGCGGGATTTAATCCCCACGAGGCGGTTCTCGATCATGTCGATACGCCCAAAGCCATGTCGGCCGGTGATGGCGTTGAGGGTTTCGATGAGGGCGACGGGGGCGAGGGCCTGGCCGTTGACGCTGACGGGGAATCCTTCCTCGAAGCCGATTTCTGCATATTCGGGCTCGTCGGGGGTTTTGGCGATCGCCTCGGTCATCAAAAACACCTCCTCCTCGATGGGTTCATTCCAAGGATCTTCGAGGGGACCGGCTTCGATACTGCGACCGAGGAGGTTGCGATCAATACTATAGGGGGAGGATTTCTTAACTGGGGAGGGGATGCCGAATTTTTCCCCATAGGCGATGGTTTCTTGACGACTCATCCCCCATTCGCGAGCGGGGGCGAGAACCTTGATATCGGGGTTGAGGCCGGCGATCGCCACATCAAAACGAACCTGGTCGTTTCCCTTACCCGTACAGCCGTGAGCCACTGCATCAGCCCCATACTCAGCCGCCACTTCCACCAGTTTCTTCGCAATCAAAGGACGTGCAAGAGCCGTAGACAGGGGATAACGATTTTCGTAGAGAGCATTGGCCCGAATGGCGGGGAAGGCGTAATCGCGGATAAATTCCTCTTGTAAGTTGGCCACGAGAGACTCACTGGCCCCTGAGGTGAGGGCTTTTTCGCGGATGGGTTCGAGTTCATCTCCCTGGCCCAAATCAGCCGCGAGGGTGATGACCTCTTCAACGCCCCATTCTTTCTTCATGTAGGGGATGCAGACTGAAGTATCCACTCCGCCTGAGTACGCCAGTACGGCTTTGGTAGCACGACCCATAGACCTTTCGTTCTCCGTCACAAAACAATCAGTGTCCTATTATGGGGCAATTTGTCCATTTGAGGGGGAGTTGGAGGGGGCTTTTTTGCTGACTCTGGGGCGAAACCGAGGCGATCGCCGGCTTATGTAAGGGTTTGCTGACACAGCCGCCTCCATCATGGTTCCCCGCTTAGGTTTAACGAGGCGAGGTTACGGGAATCTCGATCGCAAACTCAGTTCCCTCACCCAACCGCGAATAACAATCAATTTTGCCACCATGACGCTCAACGATAATCTGATAGGTAATCGATAAGCCTAACCCCGTGCCTTTGCCCACGGGTTTTGTGGTAAAAAAGGGATTAAAGATCGTCTCTCGTAACCGCTCAGGAATGCCATTGCCATTATCGCGAATGGAAATCAGGACGCGATCGCCTCGCGGTTGGGTACGAATCCAGATACGACTCGGCTGTTCTCGCATCTCCTCGGGGCGGCGATCGCCATCTCGTTCATCCAAGGCATCAATAGCGTTGGCTAAAATGTTCATAAACACCTGATTCAACTGGCCCGGATAACAATCAATCTTAGGAATCTCCCCATATTCACGAATCACCTCAATCGCCGGGCGATGAGAGGTTTCCTTCAACCGACTCCGCAAAATCATCAGGGAATTATCAATCCCCTCATGGAGATTCGCCTGCTTCGACTCCGCCTCATCTAAACGAGAGAAATTCCGCAACGAGGCGACAATTTCCCGAATGCGTCTGGCTCCCTCTCGCATGGAATTGAGCAATTGGGGGAAGTCTTCAACGAGAAACTCCACATCCGAGGCCTCTAACGCCTCTTGCACCGGCTCAACGGGTTCGGGATAATGTTCTTGATAACTGGCAATGACCGCCAATAAATCCTCCACATACTCCTCGGCGTGAGTTAAATTGCCATAAATGAAGTTCACCGGATTGTTAATCTCGTGAGCCACCCCAGCCACCAACTGGCCTAAACTGGACATTTTCTCACTTTGCACCAACTGACTTTGGGTTTGTTGCAACTCCCGTAAGGTGTTCTCGAGTTCTTCAGCTTTCTGGCGTAACTGAGCCTCCGACTGACGCAGTTCCAATTCTGAGCGTTTACGAGCAGTAATCCCCAACGCCGCTCCACGAAAGCCAACCAGATGGCCTTGATTATCAAAATGAGGAACGCCATTCACCTCTTCCCAGACAATTTCACCGTCGGGAGTGACGTTGCGATGTTCGAGTTTAAAGGTCGACTGCTCAGCGGTGGCCTGTGTGAGAATGGTTTCTACCCGAGGGCGATCCTCTTTGTGCATAATATCAAACGGCGATCGCCCCAACAAATCCCTTACCCCATAGCCTTTCACCTCCCGAACCCGCTCCGACAAATAGGTATAACAGCCATCGAGATCAATCTCCCAAAGATATTCCCCCGCCGCCTCCGACACATCCCGAAATCGCTGTTCACTCTCCCGCAATTCCATCTCCGCTCGCTGACGTTCAGTAATATCTTGAATCATCGACGCCACCCCAATACATTCCCCATTTTCATCAATCAGTGGTGTGTTGTACCACTGACAAATAATCCGTTCACCATCTTTACGAAGATTATCGTTCGTACTGCGAACTCCCCGTTTTCCTTGAATCAATTTCACCATCACCTGGCTAACATGATCTTTCCATTCTGCCGGAACAATCTGATCGGCAATAGGGGTTCCAATGGCCTCTTCGGCGGTATAGCCAAAGATATTTTCAGCGGCGGGATTCCATGCTACAACCTCAAACTTCATGTTCCATTCCATCACCGCTAGTGGCGTTTGTTCCACCATCAACGCCAAGCGTTGTTGAGACTGACGAATCTCAGCTTCAACGCGTTTTCGCTCCTGAACTTCTGCGGCTAAGGCTTGATTGATTTCGGCTAAGCGTTGGGTTCGTTCAACAACCCGTTGCTCAAGTTGTTCATTGGTTTGTTTGATTTCCTTAAACTTATCCCGCAACGCATTGGCCATCACCTCAAAGTTCACTGAGAGGACGGTTAGTTCTAAAATGTTCGTATTGGGCAAAGACCAGGGTTCTTCACTGCTGACTTTATCAGGCAGATTACTACTCACCTCCGTCAATTTTCGCAGAGGCTCAATGAGACGATAACTAATAGCATTGGCACAGAAAACACCGACTCCCATAATTCCCAGCAATACAGCTAAATTGCGAATATAGAACTGTTGCAATTGACGAACCATCTGCTGAGCGGGCAAGGTGATCAGGATTTGCCAGGGTAAGCCGGGTTCATTGACAATGGTATAATAATGGGAGTTTTGCCATTGGGCCATGACGGCCATAGAACCGCCAGGTTTCCAATGATAAATCTCATTGCCTTTGTTTTCCATGACCCCAGATCTAATGTCAAAGATTTCTGCGGTTTCTGGATACTGTTTGACGACATTTGAATCATTCAATAAAAAAACGTTAATGGGATAAGGACTGCGTTTGGCTTCAATCAAGGCTTCAAATAGATTTAAGTCTCCCCAACGATATTCACGAGTAATGGTGAGGTTATCTGAAAACTCTTCCGATAAAATTGCCACGGTTTTGATAGCCTGATTTTGTAGGCTTTCAAATTGAAATCGGCTGCCCACAATAATCAAGAGGAGTACCGGAATAATCGTAAAAGCGAGTAATCCATTAAAAATAGTTTGGCGAAAGGGATAATTTCGCTTGTGTCTTTTATTTAAAAGCCCTAACAAGCTAGTATTTACAATAATTAAATTGGCAATTAAAGCATTTAAAATACCATTAACCAATAGCTTTAAGATGACCAAAGTGATAAGCTGGGCGGGAATTTTCAGAATAAAAATATAAATTAATGTGCCCAAGGGAGCACCAATACATAGCCAATATAAACAGGTCAGTGGGACAAGATTTAGGGACGATCGCCGCAAACCGAGTCCAACCCAAAGAACCTCAAGATCTAAGAGGATCATGCTATAGGGATGTCCCCAAAGAATAATCGTATAAAGGTTGACAATAACCGCTGCTAACGTCGCCCATCTAGCTCCAAAACAATAGGCAATCAATAAAGTCGCAACACTGCCAAATAACAAGTCAACACCAAAAAAGAGGGGAAGACTAAAATAGTTGCCCAAAAATCCCGCTAGGGTCAGTCCCAAAAAAACAAAGAGATTTCTCCCTTGAAGCTTAAATCGAGGGGGTTTGAAATAGAGTTGTCTGTCATCGATCGCCTTATTCATCACTTTAATTACAGGTTCGCGAACCTTCCAGGCTTATCCTTAAACCCATCCCCGTGATGGGTCAGTGTCATCGGTTAGTTGTGTCTCTTGGTCAACTCAGGTTTAGGGTAAGCGTGATCCGTTCAATCTAGAACAGACTGAACCTCTCCAAGTTAATCCTGTTCTAGCGCAAATTTGCCGCCACAGCTCGGAAACCGTGATGCAAATTCAGGGATTCAGGAAAATCTTAATGTTGGTTTGGGTTCGGGTTCAGCTTCAAGAATCAGGTCAATCCCCTGGCGATACAGCCGTTTGGCCGGGCCAGGAGATGGTCTGAATCCCTTACGTCAGGCGATCGCCAGACTCAACATCAAACCAATGTAAGCGTTCCGGGGACACGGCTAGTTCAATACTATCCCCTCCCCAATCGACATCGGCCGGGAGGAGCGATCGCACCTCCGTCTCATCAGCCTGATTCTCCGGCGAAGACAAACGCACACTGAGGAGATTTTGCATTCCCAAATTTTCCACCAAAAACACCTGGCCCGGGAAGCGAAGGGAATCCCCCTCCGTCGCCAAGCGTAGATCTTCGGGCCGAACTCCTAACACCACCTGACGGGGAGGATTCGCTAACCCCGAGGGAAGGGGGAGTTTTCCCTGGCCCAAACGAGCCATCTTCCCCTCACATTGCAGCGTTAGCAGATTCATCTGTGGACTTCCCACAAACCCGGCCACAAACTGGTTCGCCGGCTTAGAATACAACTCACTCGGCGGGGCCAACTGCTGAACATTTCCCTCATACAAGACCGCCACTTTCGTCGAGAGCGTCATGGCTTCGACTTGGTCATGAGTCACATAGACGACTGGGGTATTCTGTTTTTCAAACAGTTGCTTAATTTCCGCTCGAACTCGCTCCCGCAGCAACGCATCGAGGTTACTGAGAGGTTCATCCAAGAGAAAGACATCCGGATGACGCACTAAGGCCCGTCCCAAGGCCACCCGCTGACGTTGTCCCCCAGACAACTGTCCCGGCTTGCGATTCATCAGATCTTCGCGTAAATCGAGAAATCGTGACGCCTCACTCACCCGTTGCTTAATCTCACTATCGCTCATCTTGCGCAATCGCAAGGCTGAAGCCATATTTTCATAGACGGTCATGTGAGGATAGAGGGCGTAACTTTGGAACACCATCGAGATATTGCGATCGCCCGGCTTGAGGCCCGTCACATCGCGATCGCCAATCATAATCCGTCCCCGCGTCGGTTCTTCGAGTCCCGCAATCAACCGTAGCGTGGTGGACTTCCCACAACCCGAAGGTCCCAGGAGCGTCAGAAACTCATTGTCCTCCACCGTCAAACTAATATCCTTAACCGGAATCGTCGTCGGGTTATAGGTTTTGTTCAAATTCTTCAGTTGAACTGTTGCCATTGTGAATACCTTTTTAAGTCACGTCAATCGGCTTTAGCCTTCCGCGACACTCGTCGCCGCCGGTAAATCCAAAGCGTCTTCCGGGGTCTGACGTTTCACGCCAGACTCCTGAACCCGTAGCACCAGTAACGCCGCAATAATCATCGCGACGCCACCACTGACGAGAGCTAACATCCGATTTTCATTAAACCAATATCGCATCACCCAACCAAACCCCAAGGAGGCGAGAATCTCAGGTAAGACAATAAAGGCGTTGAAAATTCCCATATAGACTCCCGTCCGTTCATCCGGTAATGACCCCACCAGAATCGCGTAGGGCATTGCCAGCAAACTGGACCAAGCAATTCCTAATCCCACCATCGCCAGTAAAATGAGATAGGGATTTTCAATAAACCACAAACTAATCAAGCCAATACCACCGCAAATTAAACACAAACAATGGGTGATTTGGCGACTTGTAAACCGCGATAACTTTGGTAGAATAAACGAAAATACTAAACAGACAGCATTGTAAGCCGCAATGCAAATTCCAGCCCATTCAATGCCCTCTGAATAGAGTTCAGAACTTTGGCTGGTTGCCCCAAAGATATTGCGGGCTACGGCCGGAGGAAAGTACAGAAACACACAGTACATTCCCAACCAAGAAAACGACTGAACCCAAGCCAGTTGGCGCATGGTGTCCGGCATCTCCCGAATGGCCGACCAAATTTCAGCCACGCCTCCCCCAAAGCCACCTTGTTCAGCTTTTTGCTGTTCAAAGGCTTCTAAATCCTCTGGGGGATATTCTTCGGTACTTAAAACAGTCCAAAGAACGGTTCCTAGAAAGGCGGCTGCACCGACATAAAAAGAAATTTCAATCGTCGGCGGAATTGAATGTTCGCCGCCAGTATTGGCAACGTTGAATAGATGATTCAACAACCATGGAAATGCCGCCGCTAACACCGAACCGGCACCAATAAAAAAGCTTTGCATTGCAAAGCCTTGAGTACGTCGTTCTGGTGGCAGTAAATCCCCGACAAAGGCACGAAACGGCTCCATACTGACATTATTAGAGGTATCTAAAATCCATAACCCCCCTGCTGCCATCCAGAGACTAGAAGAATGGGGCATAAAGACTAACGCGGTGGAACTGAGGATAGCACCAAAGAGGAAGTAGGGCCGTCGCCGGCCTAAGGGTCCCCAGGTGTTGTCACTCATATGTCCCACCATGGGTTGCACAATCAACCCGGTCAGGGGCGCTGCTAACCAAAGGATAGGGATTTCGTCGGCTTGTGCGCCGAGATGCTCGAATATGGCACTCATATTCGTCATTTGCAGCGCCCAGCCAAATTGAATGCCGAAAAATCCTACACTCATGTTGATGATTTGCAGGAAATTCAGCCTTTTTTTAGGGCGATCGCTCATAGAGTTTTTTAGAGTCTTAACGTCAACAGAGGCATCGATGGGGCGTTCAGCCTCTAGTTTCATGGTATCAGACCTCTCTGAAGCGACGACTACCCCATTGGTTAGGTTCTGCGACTCAGACAGCGATCGCAGATACCACAGGCCTTCGCACTCCCTCCAAAGCCAAAGGCTTCTAAGATGACTTGCCAACGACAGCGGCGATCGCGTAAATACTGTTGCATCTGTTGAGTAGCCTGCTGATTGGTGGGATTGGGGCGAGGCTTACTGGTGTGGATTTGGTAATGAAAGGGATCGAGCCAGGTTAACTGGCCGCTACTGTGAAGCAACGACAGGGCGATGGCCGCCTCAGTAGACACCGCTAAAGCCCCCTCAAGACTCCCGGAACGGGGCAATTGACGGGTTAAACGAAAGGCTTTGTTTTGTAAAGACTGCTCTCGCTGCTCAAAAAACTGTCGTCGTTGCTTATCGGTCGGATCGAGCCATCCCGTGGGTTCACTGACGAGGGTGATGGCTTTGGCCGCTTTTCCATCCCGTCCCGCTCGTCCAATTTCTTGCACATATTCGGACAATAACAAAGGTGCATGAAAATGTAGCACCCAACGGACATCCGGTTTATCAATCCCCATCCCGAACGCCGAAGTACAGACCACCACCGGAACCTGAGCGGTTAACCATTGACGTTCAATCTCCCGCCGTTGTCCAGGACTCAAACCGGCGTGATAGGCCGCCACCGCAAACCCCCGCTCTTGCAGGAGTTGGGCCAGTTCCTCGCTATCCTTGCGCGTTCGCACATACACCAGGCCCGATTGATTGGGATGGTCTTTGAGACAATTGAGCAGTTTCTGTTTGCGTTGGCCAGGGGTATAGGTGGCAATAACCGATAAGGCTAAATGAGGGCGATAGGGGTTTTGGAGAAACAGTTTCGGCGATCGCAACTGCAACACATCCCGGATGGTATATTGAGCCGTGGGATCGGCGGTGGCGGTGAAGGTCGCAATGGGAATCGAGGTTCCCGCAGGACGAGTTTGCAACAAGGCCGGACGCACCGCCCCCAAACGACGATAGGCGGGCCGGAAGGTATCTCCCCATTGCACTAAACAATGCGCTTCATCGAGCATTAAGCCGTTAATTTGGAGTGTCGGCTGACGCAGAATCGGCCAAATTTTGGGACTCAGGAGGGTTTCGGGAGAGAGGTACAGCAAGCGCAATTGTTGCGTTTGTAGGGCGTTGATGATGGTGCGTTGCTGCGATCGCGGCAGTTCACTGTGAAGGGCCGCCGCCGGCAAATGACGCTGACGCAAGGCCTGAACCTGATTTTCCATCAGTGCCACTAAGGGCGAGATGACGAGAGTCACCCCCCGCTGCAATAACGCCGGTAACTGAAAACAAATGGACTTTCCGCCTCCGGTGGGTAACACCACCAGTGCGTCATCGTGTTGCAGCAGGGTTTGCACCACTTCACCTTGGGGATAACGGAAATCCGCATAGCCCCAAGTTTGACGAAAGGTGTTGCGAACCACTGTCCAGTCAGGAGAAGAGGTCATAGTGGTGGCAGAAGACAAACAGGAGTAGGCAGGTTAAGGTTACGGTAGATAGGCTTGGCCGGACGTAGAACCCGACAAGATGGGTTCGCGAGAAACGAATTAGGAAGGGTTGGGGATCGAGTTCATTTGTCGTCGCTGGATTTCATCACGAATCGCCTCTAAATTGTCCGTCAGAGATTGGCGGAATACCCTGTGAAAGACACGATCAGGAGTCCCTGGAGGGGGAGCGACGGCCACAGTCTGGGTTAGGCGTAGAGTCTGTTCATCTTCGGTGGTTTCAATGATCCAAGACCCTTCGAGTTGATTGAGATCCCCTTCTAAGAGACGAAAGTCAATACGCCGGTTTTCCGTTTCTCGGTTTTCTGTGCGTATGCGAGATCTGATGGTTAAGAATAACACTTGTTGCTCACTGACTTGTTCGACAACATGGCGGTTCCCTTCAATCTCTAGGATTTCACTTGAGATGATGTTGGGCAAAAAATGGCTGAAACTGCCATAATCGGCAATCACAGACCAAATTTCTTCGGCTGAGGCCTCTAGGGTCACTGCCAAGTTATAGGTATTCTCGCCATCGCGGCTAATCTGGATCTCCGACTCTCCCCCAGTCCTGTTGCGGGCGATCGCCGGAAGCCTCTCTAGGGCGATCGCCCCAGGAACTAAACCCGGAAGTAGCGTCAGAGACAGGGTCATCAGCCCCGCCAACAACCCTGGAGATTTCGCCATACGATGCGGATTAACCCGAGTGGTGTCATTCATAGGAATCTTGCCCATTTCATTGATGGCGATCGTAACATTTCTTCAATTTAAACTCAGAAAACCTGGGATAGTCTAAGGGGTTAACGGTCTTACATGGTGATGACAGCCAGACTTAATAGGACAAATTTAATCCCCAAGCCCAATATAGAAACGGCTTTCCCAGAAAAACAATGTACATTGTTAAGTGTCTATTTTAGTTAAACACAGCGAGTCTTCATTATGATTAGCATCCAACTCGAACAAATTGCCCATCGTGGCTTCAGTGCGATCGCCCCCGAAAACACCCTCATCGCCTTTGAAACCGCTCGACGAGCCGGGGCCGATTCCCTAGAATTTGACCTACGGTTAAGTCTCGATGGCGTTCCCGTTGTCATTCACGATGAAACCCTCGATCGCACCACCGGAACCCCGGGCCGCGTCAGCCAGACCCCCTGGGAACACCTGCAACGTCTTGACGCGGGGACTTGGTTTAATGACACCTTTCAGGGGGCGGGTATTCCGAGTTTAGAGCAAACTTTAGCAGAAGTAGCAAAATTTCCTCAATTTGCCTATCTCGACCTTAAAGTAGATGCCATGACATCAGCCTCGAATTGGACGAGCGATCGCCTCGATCGCATCCTAGAGATGATCCAATCATACCAATTGAGCGATCGGTGTTTTCTCTGTTCCTTTGATTCAGAATTATTGGCCGCCTTCCGAGAAAAATCCCCCCATTGTCGCCTCGGCTATCACACCCTAACCGCCGCCGATATTCGTCAACGGCTCCCCCAAGCCGCCCAAAATAAAGGGATATTCCTAAGTTTATATACCCCCCTGCTACAACAGCCAAGTTTAATACATGAGGCGCGATCGCAGAACGTCGAAATCGTCGCCTGGACCGTCGATGACCCCCAAATCTCCCAACAACTCCAGCAATCCGGCATCAACCGCATCATCAGCAACCAGATTAAAACACCCGAAGAGATTCAGAATTAAGCCCCCAAAGAGAGCGACCAGAAACATACACCCTAACCCTATTGCCTGTTCCCTGTTCCCTGTTCCCTTCTTTTGCCTCCTAAAACGGCAAAACTCCCTGTAACAAAAGACTGCCAATTCCCGTAATCACATTGAGAATATTGCCACCAATATCACCACGGCGTTGTCGCTCCCGAGCCTCCTGAAATGCCTCTTCTTCCGCCACAATTGCCGAGGCAAAAAAGTTAGCCGTCTCATACCCTTCCTGATTTCCCGCCGCAAAATAGATCTCAGCCGCTCGTTGAGCATCAGCTACCGCTCGGTCCGTTTCCCCCATACGGTTATAGGCTGCGGCTCGGCCGAGATAGGCCAGCGGAAACTGACCATCGAGGATAATCGCATCGGTGTAATAACTGACCGCTCCCTCATAGTTTCCCAGTTGTGCCTCATCATTGGCCCAACGCAGCAAATCATGAGGCGTGACCACTGTACTGGGGACATCATAGGCCCCTCGTAAGTTGGCATTCGTGAGAGTTGCCCCATCGAGTTGCGCTCCCGTTAAATAAGCCCCTCGCAAGTCCGCGCCAGTGAGATTGGCCCCGCGTAGATTGGCCCCGGTTAAATCTGCACCCACTAGAGAAGCCCCCGTCAAATTCGCGCCCGAGAAATCAACCCCGACTAAATCACTTTGACTCAAATTAGCCCGAACCAGGTTGGTTCCTTGCAAATTAGCCCCAGCTAGACGGGAATGAACCAAGCCCGCATTACGTAAATCACATTGGGGACAATCTTGAGTCGAGAGGAGTTGTTGTAAATCCTCTACATTTTGGGCCGCCACCGGGGCCACCGTGCCAAGACTGCACAATAGGGCGATCGCTCCAGCAGATCCCCAGCGAGATCCCCAGCGAGATGGGACGTTCAGGACAAATTTTCCCTGGTACATAACTCGTAAATCCAAACGGTTAAGACAAAACGATTAAGACAAAACGCTCAAGACAAAACGACCAAGACCAAAACTAAGACAACACCGAAACAGGTGAACGAACGGGCGTTCAGCGACTCGGAGTCCTGCGATCGCAGGCGTGACG
The DNA here is from genome assembly GCA_001637315.1 of Phormidium willei BDU 130791. Lineage (GTDB taxonomy): Bacteria > Cyanobacteriota > Cyanobacteriia > Cyanobacteriales > Geitlerinemataceae > Sodalinema > Sodalinema willei. The sequence goes on from LSZA01000063.1 coordinate 13,439, forward strand.
AACCGATGATTCTCTTTTACTCGGAGTTTAACTCACATTTCCCAGCCCCGTCTCTCGGATCTGGCCGGAGCTGAGAAAAACTAGAAATTTGCTTAAGATAAGTTTAAGATTAACAGCGGTTAATCATCTTGACAAATTCATGTATTCATGCAGTACCGAGAATGGCTTAATCCTAGCCCAAAGCGACGGCTTGCTCGTGCTTCTCTCGGGCTTCTAACGATGTTGAACCTCAACACCAGCCCGAGAGTCTAAACCCTGAATCGCCCTCGTCATCTCGTCACCCTCAGTTCAATGACACCTGCAAAAACCTGGCTCATGGGGATTCTCATGAGTAGCCTCTGGCTCACAATGGGCTGCGCCCCAGCCGAGCGTGACAGCGCTCAAGCTCAACCCTCAAGACGAGGTCGCTCCCAAGAAGACGGCGATCGCCCAATTATCGTTGATGTCGCCATTGCCGAAGCCCAGGCCCGTGGCCGAGACCTCAATTACAGCGGAACCACCCAACCCCTACGGCGCGTCTCCCTAAGAGCGCGTAGCGATGGACAACTCCTAAATCTCAACGCCGATGTCGGAGATCCCGTCTTTCAAGGACAAGTCATCGCCGAAGTTGAAGATACCTTACTGCTCTCAGAACTGGCCGCTGCCGAGTCGGAAGTGAGCGTGCGCCAGGCCGAAGTCGAGGAAGCCCGTAACGAAAGCATTGAAGCCCAATTCCGGGTCGCAGAACTCCAGGCCGAACTTGAACAAGCCCAAGTCGACTCCCGTCGCCTCAAAGACTTAGCCGGAGAAGGCGCGGTCCCCCGCCGAGAGGCTGAACTGGCCCAAACACGGGTACGGACCCTAGAACAACAACTGCGATCGGCCCAAGAACAAGTCCGCATCCGCGATCGCGCCATCATCTCCGCCCAGCAACGAGTCGGGGCGCAAGAAGCCCTCGTCGATGGAGTCCGACAACGACTCTCTTACACCGATGTCTCCTCACCGCTCAACGCCGTCGTCCTAGAACGCCTCCTTGAACCCGGCGACATCGTCCAAACCGGGGACATCCTCTTAGAACTCGGAGACTTTAGCGAGATCGAAGTGAGAATCGAAATTCCCGATCGCGATCGCAGCCAAATTTCCCTCGGACAAAGCGTTGAAGTTCGCCTAGACGCTTTCCCGAATCAAGTATTTAGGGGCCAAGTCTCCCGCATTTTCCCCAACGCCGATCCCGTCGCCCGACTGATTCCGGTCCAGATCACCCTACGCAATCCTCAAGTTCCCGATGGACAACTCGGCGGTGGCTTACTGGCCCGAGTCAGCCTCAACAGTTCCTCGCAGCAGGTTGTCATGGTTCCCGCACAAGCCTTAGAACTCTCAACGGCTGTCTCAACCGCTGGCCGGGAGACGATCTTTATCGTTGAAGGGAATGATAACGAAACCACCGTGAGCGCCCGCCCGGTCGACGTCGGGGAACGGGAAGACGACCAAGTCGAAATCCTCAGCGGACTGGCCCCAGGCGAACAATTCATCGTCCGCAGCGATCGCCCCCTCCAAGACGGCCAAACGGTACGCCGCAGCTTTCTGTCAGAAGGGACTCTCGGAGGTGGCGATCGAGATCGCTGAGGGCCAGATCGCTGAGGGCGTGATCGCTGTCGACTTCAATTAGGTGAACCCAGGGACGAGTTTGGGCGTAGTCGCGGCTGGACTCAATGGGAATAATCTCGTCATGGCGTCCGTGGATGATGGTGGTGGGAACGGGACGGGTGAGACCTTGGCACCCGTAACGGCGTGCGTCTTCGACGAAGTGATAGTGCAGGGGCAGCGATCGCCCTTCGCCATAGTGATACATCTCCCGATACCCGGAATCTTGCCAATGCTGCAATTGTGCAGGAGTCAGCCAACAATCAGGAAACCCGAAAGCCGGGGCCAGTAGGAGGAGTCGCTCAACATTGGCGCTCTGCTGGGCAACCCACGCCGCCGTCAAGCCCCCTAAACTCGAACCAATGAGGACAACCCTAGAATGTGGGGAAATCAGCGCTGAAACCTGGCGAATTTGGCGGCTGACGGTAAGCTGGGAAAAGCCGCCGAGATTGAGATTCGGCCGATGTAGGACGGGTCCGGGTTCCCTGAAGCCTTCTCTGAGACTTTCTCTGAGACTTTCCCTGAGACTTTCCCTGCAACTTTCCCTGAGGCGATCGCCGATCCGTTGCGCTTTGTGAGATTGGGGACTAGAGGCTAAGCCATGAAGATAAAACCATTTGACCATCAGTTATGAGTTGGCAGTTATGAGTTGGCAGTTATGAGTTGGATGATGAGTTAGATGATGAATTGCAATCATCTAATCATTTGTTGAGAGCGGTTGTTGAGAGCGGTTTTTGTTAGAATTGGGCGATAGCGGGGTCAACGGGTCAGGCATTGGTCAAGCCTCTGTCCCCCATGAGTTTCGCCAAATCGCAGGCGCTGGGTTTTAGGGTGATCTCAACTCAGCACCAACCCGATGAAAAAACTGGTTGAGGGTTTTTAAGTTGGTGTATCCCCCCAAAGGAGAGAAAATTGAACTCGATCGCGAGTACCCCTGCCCCTGTCGCCGTCCTGGCCATTTGAAGCCAATTACCTTGACGGAGGCCTTGGGATGCGATCGCTGTCAGCAAATTTTCGTGGTTGATGACAGTGGCTTCTCAATTGAGCAACTCTCCACTCACTATCCCTACAAACAGGTGTGGCGTTGGACGGGAACTCACTGGAAGCGATCGCGATCGGGGATGAAAGACATCTACTTTCCCCTAGCGGTAGGGGTGGTGTTAGTCTTAGCCATTGTCTGGTTGCCCATCGCCTTACGGTTATCCGTCGGGGCCAATACCCTGCCTTGGATTATTTTAGTGGTACTCTTAGCAGTGTTGCCCGCAGTATTAGTTTGGTTGGCATACCGACGTTAGCGTCATGGCGAACGACTCATTTGAGATTGAGACGAGCGAGAATCCTTTAGCGGCAGTCCGTCGCGCTCATCAGGCTTCCCTGGAGTTGTCACAGACTCTGAGTAGCGAGCGATCGCAGGCTCTACGGTTAATGGCCGAAGCCCTGAGCGATCGCGCTAGTGATATTCTCGAAGCCAATACCCTGGATTTAGAAGCCAGTCGTGATATGGCCGTCCCGGAACTGCTCCTGGATTGGCTCAAATTGACCCCAGAACGAGTCCAAGGGGCCATCAATATCCTGCGCTGTTTAAGCGAGCTTCCAGACCCGATTCGGCGGGTCATTAATGCTCCTTTCCAGGTTGAACAAGCTCAAACCTACTGTCAACTGATGCCCCTCGGGGCCATCGCCCTCATCTATGAAGCCTTCCCAGAACTGGCAGCCATCGCGGCGGGGATGTGCCTAAAAACCGGCAACAGTCTCGTCTTGAAAGGCAGCACTGAAGCCAGTCACTCCAACATCGCGATCGCGAACGTCTTGCAAGAGGCCCTCGCCGATAGCCAACTCCCCGATCATTGTCTCGAACTCCTCCCCTCTGATACAGGAACCTCTGTTCGCGAATTAGTTAGTCAAGACCAGTATTTGAGTCTGATCATTCCCCATGGCCGCGAGAGTTTAGTGCAGCCGATTGTGGAAAAAGCTACCGTTCCCGTTCTGCGTTCTGCCATTGGCAACTGTTACTTGTATTGGTCGCCTAGCGGGAGTCTTGACCTGGTTCGCTCGATGATTTGGGAGAGTCATCAAAGTGAACCGGATCCAGTCAATGCGATCGAAAAAGTCCTGATTCACCCTGAACAAAAACCCTCGTCGCTGCTGAGTCTCTGGAATGGATTGCAGGATAAAGGCTTTCAAATTCGCGGCGATGAAACGCTCGTTAAAGAATTTCCGGATCTAGAACTGGCAGAACCCGACGAGTGGCGACAAGCCTATTTGACTAAAACGATTGCCTTTAAGCGGGTAGATAGTCTCGATGATGGAATGCGTTGGATCAACCAATATAGTAGTGGTCATGCCGATTGTTTGGTGACGGAATCCTATCAAGAAAGTTGTCAGTTTTCGTTGGGGGTTAAAAGTGCCTCGGTTTATATCAACATCTCCCCTCGATTTTCTCGGCTTCCTAAACCTAATCACACCGTTTATTTAGGGATGTCCAATCGAAGTGGCTACTATCGAGGATTCATTAACCTAGAGGCACTAACACGTATTAAACACGTGATTCAAGGACATGATTAGTCTTTAATCAAAGACATGATTGGTCTTTAAAATAATAAAATGCGACGATATATCATCGGTGAATTTTCGCTCAAACGCATGATTGCTTCTGTTCTGTTTATTTATTTCTGCATCTGCCTCTATGCCTACTTTGGCACGGAACGGTCGATTTTTCTGCCTCCTCCAGCCAGCTATAGTGACAGCGAAGCAATCATTAAATTGCCGGTGGACGAAACCACGGAGATTTCAGCAGTTCATCTGCCCCAAGCCGATGCAAACTATACCATTCTTTATAGTCATGGAAATGCTGAGGATTTGGGCATGATTTTGCCACGATTGGCAGAATTACAAAGCTTTGGCTTTGGGGTGTTTGCCTACGATTATCAAGGCTATGGAACCAGTCAGGGAAATCCTTCGGAATATAACAGCTATCGGGATATTAACGCCGCTTACCGTTACCTCACGGAAACTCTGAACATCTCCCCGAGTCATATTCTCGTCTATGGTCGTTCCGTCGGGAGTGGTCCCTCGGTGGATTTAGCCTCCCGAGAAGCGATCGCCGCCTTAGCCGTGGAGAGTGGTTTTGTCAGTGCGTTTCGGGTGGTGACGCGGGCGCGATTATTTCCCTTTGATAAATTCAATAATCTCGACAAAATGGCGGATGTTTACAGTCCGGTTTTGATTCTTCATGGAACCGAAGATGATATTATTCCTGTCTGGCATGGGGAACGCCTCTATGAGGCGGCGAATGACCCCAAACAGTCGTTCTGGGTCGAAGGCGCGGGACATAATGACCTCTTAAATGTCGCCGGCGATCGCTACTCCCAAACCTTAGCGGCCTTCAGCCAACTGGTCCGCAAAGAACAACGCTAGAATACCCCCGAACATCCCCGAACATCCCCGAACATCATAGTTAAGACAACGCCCCCCAACCCCAATCCCCCCAATGAGGAATTGAAACTGATGCTAGAACAAATCAACGAAACAGTGAGCTTAGGTGATCGCGGCCTCCAAGTCCGTCCCCTGGGCATTGGTGCCTGGGCCTGGGGCGATCGCTTCTTCTGGCAATATGGTAGCGAGTACGGTGAAGCCCAAGTCCGAGAAGCCTTCGAGGCCGCGATCGCGGCTGGCGTCACTTTCTTTGATACCGCTGAAGTCTATGGACAGGGCGAATCAGAACGACTCCTGGGAACCTTCAGCCAACAGTGCGACACCCCCGTACAAATCGCTACCAAATACGGACCACTCCCCTGGCGCATCTTCAAATCCTCCGTCTATGATGCCGTCAGCGACAGCTTAGATCGTCTACAACTCGATTGCATTCCCCTCTATCAAGTTCATTGGCCCTTCACCTGCTTCATGTCCCAGGAAACCCTACTCAACGCCTTGGCCGATGAAGTCGAACGAGGACGGATTCAAGCAATTGGAGTCAGCAACTATTCCGCCGACGAGATGACGCAAGCACAGCAAATTCTGGCTCGTCGTGGGGTTCCTCTGGCAGTGAATCAAGTGCGTTACTCTTTACTGTCTCGGGCGATCGAAACTAAAGGGATTCTCGACACCGCCAAAGACTTAGGGGTGGTTCTGTTAGCCTATAGTCCCCTGGCTCAAGGTTTGCTCACCGGCAAATATACCTCAAACGCCAGCAACCCCGGCGGCGGGCGTAAAATGGACCCGAAATTTAGTGCTAAAGGCTTACAACGCATTGAACCCCTATTAGGGATATTGCGTGAGTTAGGACAACGCTATGATAAAACCCCGGCCCAGGTGGCTCTCAATTGGCTCATCGCTCAAGGAGGCGTGATTCCCATCCCCGGAGCCAAAAATGGCCAACAAGCTCAACAAAACGCCGGGGCCTTAGGGTGGACTCTCTCGCCGCAGGATTGGACGCGCTTAGAGCAAGCGAGTCGTCCTTGGCTGTAGGAGTTAGACCAATTTGTTGGGATATGGGTTGGTTGGGATATCAAACCAAAGCATCAGACACCAGCATCAGACACAAGAAGGAGATACATCAGCATGAAACGGGTTTTAGTGACGGGTGCAACGGGGCGAACTGGATCACTCGTGTTTGAGAAATTGCAACAGTCTCAGGAGTTTGCTGGCGTGGGTTTGGCTCGTTCCCCCGAGAAGGCTCAGGAGCGGTTTGGATCGACGGAAGGACTGGTGTTTGGCGATATCTGCGATCGCCAGAGTCTGCAAACCGCCATGGACGGCTGTCAAGGATTGGTGATTCTCACCAGTGCCGTTCCCCAGGTGATCGCACCGCCGTCGGAACCGGGAGAACGACCCCAGATGGGGTTTGCACCGGGATCTGAACCAGAAATTGTGGATTATCAGGGCCAAGTCAATCAGATTGATGTTGCTAAAGCTGTTGGCGTGCAACAGGTGGTTTTGGTGGGTTCGATGGGGGGAACTGATGAGAATCATTTTCTCAATCGCATCGGGAATGGCAAGATTTTGGTTTGGAAACGCAAGGCTGAACAGTATCTGATGGACTCGGGATTGACCTATACGATTATCCGGGCCGGGGGGCTGTTGGATGAACCCGGCGGCGATCGCGAGTTATTAGTTGGCGATAACGATGAGTTGTTGAGCCAGCCCCCAGAGGGAGTTAAACCCTCTATTCCTCGCGCTGATGTGGCGGAATTGGTGGTTCAGGCCCTGCGGGAACCCACGGCTCGAAATACGGCTTTTGATGTGATTTCAAATCCTGAGGGTCTGGCCACTCGCGATTTCGCGGCGTTGTTTGCCCGGACAACGGCAGGGTAACGTGAATCGGGGTGCATGGCTTGATTTTGTTAAAATTCCCTATACAAGTCCTAGCACCTTCTTATACGGTTCATGAGGACATGGGAAACGGTTGTCCAACAGTGGCGATCGCGATTAGATTCAGACCATCCACAACGCCCTCGGGACACACGAGAGGCGATTTTGTGCTGGCTGGTGGGGAATCAAGGGGAGGACTTTGACCAATTAGAGGCCGCTCATCAGCAAGTCCTCGAACAGTCGATGGAGTTTTGTTATAACATCCTCTGTCAACGCTATCTTGGGGTTTCGCCGGAGTCCGCCTATCGCCATTTAATCCGCCGTCTCGGGAGTTTGGTGCTGCTGCGTCACAAAATTCGCACTTGGGTGTCCCTCAGCCGCGATCGCCGTCGGACGGTGGTAGATGTGGTGCAGGAGGTTCTACAAGAAATGCTCAATAGCGATCGCTATCTACAAGGAGAAATGTGCCGCATTACTCGCTGTGGCGGCGATCGCCATCTGCAAAATGCTCTGGTTCTCGCCAGCTTAGAGGAATATTGTCTACGGCCGATTCGCAATCAGCCGTTGTTGGTGTACCGCTTTGTCAACTATCTACGACGTAGCCAACGAGGGGGATTGACTCAAGTTCCCTCTCAGGAACTGGTGCGTCTGGTGTCTGTTGAAATTTCTCCCAATCAGGATCAAGAGCGGGTGAATCTCCTCGATACTCAAACCTTAGATCACTATGACCGCGATCGCGCTTGGGAGGAACAGCAAACCCTCCGAGACATTGTCGCTCGCGAATTTGCTCAATATCTCGAAGACCAGGTGAGTCCTCTGGCGGCCCAATGGTTGGGACTCTATCTGCAAGGATACAGTCAAGAGGCGATCGCCGATTATCTTGATGTTCCCATCAAACAGCTCTACCGTTTACGAGAAAAGGTTGGTTATCACGCCATTCGCGTCTTTAGCCTCAAACATTCCCCGGAACTGGTGGCCACTTGGCTCAAAACCTCCTTACAAGACCATCAACTCGGACTCACGAGTAGCCAGTGGCAAGAGTATTATCACAGTCTTGACCCCCGCGAGCAAGAAATCCTGGAGCGTTTCAAGGCTGGAGAATCTCCCGAGGCGATCGCTCAACATCTGAACCTGAAACGCAGTCAGATCACCAGTGAATGGGGGAAACTTTACCTCGCCGCGCAACAAATCCGTAATTCTACGGAGTAATGGGCGATCACATCTCTGTAATTTCAACTAAAATAAGACTACTCGCGCCTCAGCTTTAGAGTCCCCCGGCCATCCATGAGCCAACAGCAACCAACGCATCTAGCCAGTTTCTCGTTGACCGTTACGTCTCGATTGTCATGAATTCATCGGGGTTGCATCGTAGTTAGGTTTGGGTTCTTCTCAAACTGGTCCATTTATGCTGAAAACCCTCACCATGAACTCCGATTGGATTTTTCACTCGATTGATAAGATTTTGCCCTTTGAGGTATGTTTGTACCATCAGGTGGTTCCACTATCGATGGAAGGAAGCCGGATTTACCTCGGAATGGTCAATCCTGATGACACAGCCGCCTTGGAGTACCTGCGAACCTTATTGGGATATCTTAACTGTTCTCTGGTTCCCCAAAGTATTGCGAATCAAGACCACCAGGACTTATTGACGGCTTATCTCAATCACACCAATCAGGCGATCGCGACTGAAACAGATGAAGATAACAACAGCCGTGACCCCTCGGCGTTCCAGCCACCGCCAGACTGGCCCGCTCTCAACTTAACCCCGCGACATTTAACCTGTCCCGTGACCGCGTTAGCACTCCTGTCTCCCCCCCAGATGATTCAGGAATTGTTAGCACGAGTCCTAATGGGGGGAATTGGACGCTTACATTTTGCCCGAGAAGCTGAATCCGGGACAATTCTTTGGAGTCAAGATGGGGTTCCTCAATCGGTTTTAAAAGCTCTACCGCTAACGGTGTTTCAGGGTGTGATTAATGAGTTGAAACGCTTTATGAACCTTCCGTTGTTGCCCGTACGTCAGCAAAAGGAAGTGGAGTTAGAACGCTCTTATGAAACCAACCCTGTTTTGTTACGGTTACGGGTGATGCGAGGCGAGGAAGGGGAAGAAGCCACCTTGCAAGTGTTACGGGGTGCAGCGTTGAAGTTCTATCAGCAACAAAAATTAATTGATTTGAGCCAAGAAGCCTTGATCACTGCTCAAACTCTGCAAAAGAAACTCGGAGAGATTCATCAAACCTGTCAACGTCATCCGAGTCTATCCCAGAAACATTTAGAGGTCTTGCCCGCTTTAACTCAAGTTTTACAACAAGTCGAGGCTCAGGTGAAAACGTTAGAGTCTGCTGGCTAAGTGAGTTTGGGGCAAGCGGTTAGGTTGGCGGGTGTTATCCTATTTTGGGTACGATTTGTTATACTGTTAGAAGCATTTTTTTGTTTGACGAAAGCTTATGGCTCGCCCCAAGGAATTTGATCAGCAAGATGTTCTCAACAAAGCCATGCTGATCTTTTGGCAAAAAGGCTATGAGGGAACCTCGATCCGAACTCTACTTGAGAGGATGGGAATTCATCGGGGCAGCCTTTATGATACGTTTGGGGACAAGCATTCTTTATTCCAAGCAAGTCTGGAGCATTACGATCGCACAGTCATTGCTCCTAATTTTGCCCCTCTTGAGTCTCCTGACGCGTCTCGGGAGGCTTTAGTCGATTTCTTTGCTTCGGTGGTGAACTGGAGTTTAAACGACGGCGATCGCAAAGGTTGTCTATTCGTCAATACGGCGGCTGAATTGGCGTCTCAAGATGCTGAGATCGCGCAACAAGTTGCTGGATATTTTCAGACGATTGAACAGAAGTTTGAACGGGTTTTGTGGCGATCGCGTCAGAAGGGAGAACTGACTCACCCCGGAGATCTTCGTCTGTTGGCCCGATACCTCCTTATGAATTTACAGGGATTACGCATTACCGCCAAGGTTCAGCCTAACCGCCAAACCCTTCAGCAATTGACTGATGTGACGTTGTCAACGTTATTCAATCATTCGGCTTAATTATTTCACTTCATCACTAAACTGATTCTTCGTTTTACAGATAGCTGGGATAAAGATCCACTTGGGGATTTGAGTGGGGGATTTGAGTGGGGGATTTGAGTGGGCGATTGCCGTAAGTTAAGAAATGCAAACCAAAGTCCTACTTTCATAGACCCTCGCTTAAACTCAAGGAAGGCTTAAACATCATGACGTGGCATAACAGATGCCCATTGTTTGTGCTTGAATACCAGCTTTGAGAACGTTATCACTAGGTATTTAAGCAAAAAATAGCATCGTGATGACTTTCGAGATTCTCCACTCAACCCTGAGCAAATCATTATGAAACATTCTTCCATGGTCTCTTCAGTTTCTGCGGCCGGAAACTGGCTTAAAGCCAGTCTTGGACTAGGGACATTGAGCTTAGGACTCACGGTTATCGCGCTTCAAACCCCGGCAGCGATCGCCCAAAATCTAGGCGCTAACCCCCTCTATGGAACCTTTAATTTAACCGTTGGCTTTACCCCCGACCCCTACGGAGTGGAGGTCATGCCCGGAGGCTCAACAAATGCCTCTAATTTAGATTTAGGCCGTGATTGTGTGGGCTTTATCAATGCCTCAAATCCTGATGTTCGGGTCAATTACCAAGCCGGTAACTTTAGCTTCCTCAGCTTCAATGTCAGCGGAGGCGGTGACACCACCTTACTTATCAATGGTCCTGATGGAAACTGGTATTGCAATGATGATTTCGGTGGATCAGTCAGTCCAACGGTCATGTTTGAACCCGCCCTCTCTGGACAATATGACATTTGGGTGGGAACCTTTGGAGAAAGTTCCGGTGGAGGCGCACAGTTGCAAATTACGGAGATACGAAACTGAGATAACCTCAATCGAGGTTTAAAAGCGACGTTTAAGACCTACGCCGCCGGGAAAACCAGCCAAACAGATTGATATCGCCTCGCATCTTTTCTAACTCTTGACGGTGACGCGCTGCGGTTTCCCGGTACCACTGACAATGGGCCTGAAAATCTTGTCGATAATGGACTTCCCGGTGGAACTCCCGCGTCACATGATGACGCTCAATCTGTTCATCAATCGTTGGCGGTGGAATGAAAACGATCCGGTTGATTCCATCAGACATGACGATTTTTTGAAAAAATAACAGACTCGTGGCCGGTGGGTGGGATGCGATCGCATGGCCACCCCTGATTCCCCCCATGCTAAAAGATTTTTGCTAATTTCCCCAGCGAGTATCAATGGATTAGGCCCATGGATTAAGCCCATCCTCGTAGCTGATACACCCACAGGCCTAGATATTCCTTGAGACTACGGGTTGTCAACGCCAGACGGTGAGCGTCAGGGATGAAATTGAGGAGAATCGTCTGCCAATTCGAGTCGCCGTCTGATCTCGGATCGTCAGCAATGAGGAAATCCGTTGGGGCGGGAATGGCCGTGATACCGAGTTTCTCAAACACTCGCAGCGATCGCGGCATATGAATGGCCGAAGTCACCAGCAAAATCTCCTCAATTCCCTGTTCATCCAAAATGACTTTAACGTTTTCTGCATTCTGACGAGTATTGAGAGAGCGATGATCCAGCAACAGCGCCGATTCAGGAACTCCCCAGGCCTGTAGCAGTTGGGCCATATCCTCGGCTTCAGAACCAATCTCCCCAGTCCAACTGATGCGCCCTCCCGAGAGAATCACCCAGGGAGCTTTCCCCTCTAAAAACAAGCGAGCCGCGTAAATGGGCCGATCGCCGGCTTCATTCACCTCAACCCAAGGCCGGGGCGGTGTCGGCGATCGCGTTGCCCCCCCTAACACCACAATCGCCTCAGCCTGGGGGAGTTCCCCCACCGGAAGTTGTTGTCGTTCGAGCGATCGCACCAAACTCGACGCCACCCACCCATTTCCTCCCGCCATCAAGGCCACAAACCCCACCAGAATCGCAAGACTCGCCCAAGCGGGACGTTTCCAGATGAGAACCAACGCCAGTAACATCAAAAAACAAGCCAACCCCAAAGGATAGACTAGGGACGGAAGCAGCTTTGAGAGAAAAAAGAACATGGGCAGGCTTAACAAAAAATCCATGGGTTGCCATGGATTTAAAAGGGGTGATTTAAAACCAGTGATTTAAAACAGGTGATCTAGAACAACTCACGACCCCAGGATCTAATCGATAGAAGCCCGCCGCAAGCGATAGTGAACTTTTAAGCCCAAAATGGTCGATGAAAGAATTAATGTCAGAATATTGGCGCAAATGACAGGTAAATCGTGAACCGAAGTTCCATACACCAGCCACAAAAGAATCCCCAAACAGAGGATAATTAACATACTCCAAGAAATATCGTCAGCCGATTTCGACTGCCAAGTTTTAATCAGTTGGGGGAGATAGGCGATCGTCGTCATCATTCCCGCCAACAGTCCTAGAATGGTTGCATCTTGCATAGCTGGCTCCTGTTGTTCAGCGTAAGTTTGCCCCGGCATATTTGGTAGATCAATCCGTGAGATTAAGGTCGGTTTATAATCTCGTTAAGCCCTGAAAATGCGAGGTTAAAAGACTTGGAGGACGAACTTGACGCATTTTGAGCGCGTCGATAGGCAATTATAGAAGATATGACGGGCATCTGACCATAACCTGTTTGACTATAAGCAATCGTCATTAAATGGGTCTTGGACTATCCCCTAAAATTATAAAACCCTAATTCTGGTCTCCGTTCCCCTGTTCTATGACTATCACCCTCGACGTAACCGAATCAGGCGATCGCCTCGATCGCATCCTCTCGCAAAACCTGGTCGATCTCTCGCGATCGCGCATCCAGCAACTCATCGAACAGAACTGTGTTCGCGTCAACGGAGAACCCTGTCTGTCCAAAAAACTCAAAGTTCAGGCCGGCGATCGCCTCAGCATCGAGATTCCGCCGGCCACCCCCTTAGAGATCCAACCCCTAGACATGGCCCTGGATATCCTCTACGAAGACGATCATCTCCTCATCGTCAATAAACCCGCTGGGCTAGTGGTTCATCCCGCCCCCGGCCATTACAACGATACCCTTGTCAACGCCCTGTTAGCCCATTGCGGCGATCGCCTCTCCGGGATTGGCGGCGTACAGCGTCCCGGAATCGTCCACCGTCTCGATAAAGATACCACCGGGGCGATCGTCATTGCCAAAAGCGATCGCGCCCACCAGCATCTGCAAGCCCAAATCCAGGCCAAAACCGCCCGTCGCGAGTATTTAGGCATCGTCTATGGCTCACCCAGCCAGCCCTCGGGAATCATCAATCGCCCCATCGCTCGTCATCAGGTTGATCGCAAAAAGATGGCGATCGTCCCCGAAGACCAAGGCGGCCGCACTGCCGTCACCCATTGGCAGGTCCAAGAAGCCCTAGGAAACTACAGCCTCGTTCATTTTCGTCTTGAAACCGGTCGCACCCACCAAATTCGCGTCCACAGTGCCTCCATCGGGCATCCTATCGTGGGAGACCCCCTCTATGGTTCCGGTCGTTCCCTCGGAGTTAACCTACCCGGCCAAGCCCTCCACGCCTGGAAGTTAACCCTAGAACATCCCCAATCGGGAGACACCATCG
>LSZA01000064.1 GCA_001637315.1 Phormidium willei BDU 130791
ATCACGAAAGGGGGAACCATGATCTGGATTCCCGAAGAAACCCACGAAATCAACAAAGATATCTCCCTCCTCGAAGTCGAAGACGGGGACTTTGTTGAAGCCGGGACCGAAGTCGTCAAAGACATCTACTGTCAGAATAGCGGCATTGTCGAAGTCGTCCAGAAAAACGACATCTTGCGGGAAATCTCCATTAAAGCGGGAGACTTCCATCTTCTGGACCTCAGCAGCAACGACAAACTCAGCGTTCCTGAACAGAGTCTCGTCCATCCGGGCCAAGAAATTGCCCCCGGCTTAGTGGCTGAGTCTCTCTGTTTCGTTGAATCCGTCACCACCCCCGAAGGAACTGGGGTGCTACTGCGTCCGGTTGAGGAGTTCCAAGTTCCCGATACGCCCTCAGTTCCCAGTCAGCAACCGGCAGAAGGTCAAGAAAATGCCTTCCCCATCGCTCTGCGGCCCGTACAGCGGATGTTGCCCTTTAAAGATGGCGAGCGGATTAAATCCGTTGAAGGTCAAGAACTCATCCGTACCCAACTGATTCTTGATATTGGCAGCGATGCCCGTCACCTTGAAGCCGACATCGAACTCGTCCCCGATGAGGAGGACGATGAAGCCATGCGTCTACAATTGGTGGTCATTGAATCTCTCACCGTGCGTCGGGAAAATACCAACGTTGATCCCCTCTTTACCAGTACCACCAGCACCCGTTTGTTGGTCCAAGACGGCGACCAAATCGAGCCTGGCTCGGTGGTGGCCCGTACAGAAATCGCCTGTCGGAATCCGGGGATGGTGCGGGGGATTCGTGAAGGCACTGAAGCCACTCGCCGGGTTCTGATTGTCAGTCAAGAGGATCGCTTTAGCCTCAATCTCGGTGATGCTGAACCTCAAGTTAAAGAAGGAGATCTGCTCGTCAGTGGTGCCACGATCGCCGAAGGGGTAACCTTGGAAGAATCGGGGCAAGTGGTTGAAATTCACGACCACGAGATTGTCTTGCGTCACGCTCGTCCTTATCGTGTGTCTCCGGGTGCGATTCTCCATGTGGATGATGGCAGCTTGGTGCAACGGGGGGACAACCTGGTGCTACTGGTGTTTGAACGGGCGAAAACTGGAGATATCATTCAGGGGCTACCTCGGATTGAAGAACTCCTCGAAGCCCGTAAACCGAAAGAGGCCTGCGTCCTCAACCGTCGTCCGGGAACCGCTCAGGTCATCTATGAAGATGATGATTCGGTCGAAATTCGTGTGGTCGAAGACGATGGCACGGTTTCGGAATACCGTACCTTGTCAGGCCATAATGTACTGGTGGTGGATGGCCAACGGGTGGATGTGGCTGAACCCCTCACCGATGGTCCCTCGAACCCCCATGAAATCCTCGAATGTTGGTTTGACTACCTGGCACCTTCGGGGACCTATGAGGCGGCGTTGACGGGCTTTAGCAATGTGCAAACCTTCTTGGTGAACGAGGTGCAGTCGGTGTATCAATCCCAAGGGGTGGATATTTCTGACAAACACATTGAGGT
Organism: Phormidium willei BDU 130791; assembly: GCA_001637315.1. GTDB lineage: Bacteria > Cyanobacteriota > Cyanobacteriia > Cyanobacteriales > Geitlerinemataceae > Sodalinema > Sodalinema willei. The sequence goes on from LSZA01000064.1 coordinate 1,518, forward strand.
GATTGTGCGTCAGATGACCTCGAAGGTGAAAATCGATGATGGCGGTGATACCACGATGTTACCGGGTGAGTTGATTGAACTGCGTCAAGTTGAGCAGGTCAATGAGGCGATGTCGATTACTGGGGGCGCTCCGGCTCAATATACGCCGATGCTGTTGGGGATTACCAAAGCGTCTCTTAACACGGATAGCTTTATTAGTGCGGCGAGTTTCCAAGAAACGACTCGTGTTCTCACTGAGGCGGCCATTGAGGGTAAATCCGATTGGTTGCGCGGCTTGAAGGAAAACGTCATTATTGGTCGTTTGATTCCGGCTGGAACGGGGTTCAATGCCTATGAAGAGTTAAACTTCTCGGCCCCGGATGCGGATATCAATGAGATTAACTCGGTGGTCAATGGTGTGGACGATGAGAGTAAAATCCAAGATGTGGTCTTGGACGATCGCACCGCTCGCGCCTACAACCTCACGGGAAGTGTCAGTGATGAGTCGGCCATCTTGCCCGATGGGGATGATGGCTCCACCGCGATTCTCGATGATGGGGATCTCGATGATAGTGATGATAGTGAGGAGGATGAGTTCGAGCCGGATGGCTTCGATGATGATGATGACGACGACGAGGACTTCGATCCGGATGCGTTTGATGAAGATGACAGTGATGACGAGGACGATGAGGATCCCACAGCTTAGGTGGGATAGTTGCCTTGTGATCTAACTCAGAACCCCGCTTTGCTTTGGCAAGGCGGGGTTTGTTATGACTAATCCACGGCTATAGGGAATCAATTGCAGAATGTTAACGCTGTTCAAACACCACTGGCGCCAATTGCGCCCTCTGGCGATCGCGATCGCCGCCATCTTCCTACTGTTAGGGTTTAGTCATTTGGGGTTGGACAGTTCCTCCGTCAATCCCAAGGCCTTAACGACGTCCCTAGAGAAAACCTCCCTAGAGACGATGCAGGCGGAGACCACAGAATCACCCTCAGGCTTACAGGCCTTTAATCGGGGGACCGATCGCGCCTCCCGGGCCTGGCAAGCCTCACAACAGGCTAACACCCCCGAAGATTGGCATCGGGTGGTGCAATATTGGACAGAAGCCCTAGCGGCCATGCAATCGGTTCCGGTGACGGCTCCTCAACGGGCCTTTGCTCAAAAAAAGGTACAGGAATACCTACAAAATGCTGATTTTGCGCTCCAACAAGCGGGGAATAGTGGCAACCGTCTGCCCTACCCAACCTTTAATAGTTTGGTGTTAGATGAGCAGTTGGCTCTCTATCGAGCCTATGTGGCCACCCTAGGCGCCCCGGATATCTTAATTATTGGCAGTTCCCGAGGTTTACAGGGACTCGATGCCAAGCGATTGCAATTTGACCTCAATCGTCGTGGGTTTACGGGTGTGCGGGTGTTTAACTTTGGCATCAATGGGGCCACGGCTCAAGTGGTCAATCTGTTGCTCAGAGAAATCTTGACGCCAGAACAGTTACCTAAAGTAATGGTTTGGGCCGATGGTTCTCGGGCCTTTAATAGTGGACGAGACGATCGCACCTTTAGCCGTATCCGCAATTCCCCTGGCTATCAGCGATTGCGCAATAATGGGTCCCGAGAGAGCGAGGCTCCTGTCATTCTCTCCCGTCGAGATATTGACTCCAATGGCTTTCAGATTGTCCGCGATCGCTTTAATCCCCAAACCTATTTTCAGCAGTTCCCTCGCGTTCGAGGGGACTACGATCGCGACTACACCAACTTCAACCTCGGCGGCGTTCAGGGGATTTCTCTGAGCCGGGTGATTGAGTTCTGTCAAGGGCGCAACATTCCCTTGATTTTGGTGAATCTACCCCTGACCAATGAGTATCTCGATGCAACGCGCCGTCGCTATGAACGCCAATTTCAGGAGTTTTTGCAGCAACAAACTCAACAATCGGGGGTTTGGGTACGGGATTTATCCGCACAATGGCGCGATCGCCCCGACTTCTTCGCCGATCCGAGTCACCTCAACCGGGAGGGAGCCTCGGCTGTCGCCCAACGACTCGCCCAAGATCGCCAACTCCCCTGGCCCGAATCCCCAAAATAAGTCAAAAAATACTTTAGCAAAACCCGCAAGAATCCTCCGCTTCAAATCTCTGATTGAAGCGTGAGATGAATGGCGGCAGTAACTTATGGTAGAGTGTTTATGGTGAATCTAATTTGCCCTAATGCTCAAAGTCGTCAAAATCAGACTCTACCCAAATGAGCAGCAGAAGCAATCGCTCGAGCAATCCTTCGGCAATTGCAGATGGCTGTGGAACTTGGGTCTGAACTGGATGAACCAAACCTACAAGGAAACTGGGAAGGGACTATCTAGTTACGACATCAAGAAGCAGATTCCTAGACTCAAACAAGAGTATGAGTGGTTAAAGCTGACCTATTCACAATGCCTTCAACAGGTTTGCATTAACCTGGGAACCGCTTTTAACAACTTCTTTGAGAAGCGGGCCAGGTATCCGCGATTTAAGTCCAAACACGGCAAACAATCCATCCAGTATCCTCAAAATGTCAAGGTGTTGGAGAACGCCTTGAAGCTACCAAAGATTGGGGAAGTTAAAGCGGTTCTTCATCGATCAATAGAGGGCAAGGTAAAAACCGTCACAGTTACCAAAAATCGCTGCGACCAGTATTTTGCTTCCATTCTCTTTGAAGATGGAAAACCCAATCCAGATTCATCCACCGAAGGAAAAGCCATCGGTGTAGACCTTGGCTTAAATCATTTTGCTGTAACGTCCGATGGGTCTAAGTTTAACAACCCAAGATGGATGGCTAAACATGAGTGTAACCTGAAACGCAAGCAGCAAGACTTATCGAGAAAACAAAAAGGGTCTAACAACCGAAATAAAGCACGAAAGAAGGTAGCTAGGGTACATAATAAAGTAGCACGTTGCCGGGAGAATTTCCTACACAAGCTATCGCGTAGGATAGTCTACGAAAACCAAGTCATCTGTGTGGAAAACCTCAATGTCAAAGGTATGGTCAAGAACCCCAACCTGGCTAAGGCAATCAGCCAGGTCGGTTGGGGAATGTTTTTGACCCTGCTAAAGTACAAAGCCGAGCAGGAAGGGAAGATCTACATTGAAGTTGACAGATTCTTCCCCTCTTCTAAAACCTGCAACGTTTGCTTGAATCAAATCGATAGTCTGTCACTAGATGTCAGAAATTGGACTTGTTCTCACTGTGGGACGAGTCATGATCGAGATCTCAATGCAGCCATCAACCTCAAAAAAGAGGGACTACGACTCTTGACCTGCGGGACGCGGGGCAAAGCCTATTGTCCAGATGTAAGACCTAACCGTAGAGGACGTAAGAAGTCTACGGTTGGGCAATCTGTTGGGTAGGAAGCCGCTATTGTAATCTTTGATTCAATAGCGGTAGTTCACACTGGCGATAAGGCGACTTGACAAGAAGAGAAACCCTGATGAAAAAAGCAGTGTACTGGTTAATGGGAGATTGGGCCGGACGCATCACCCTTAACACCTGGAACTGGCTCTGGGGTAAGCCTCCAGAAGCGCCCCCCGCAGGGGCGCCGGATGTTATCACCACGGCGGAACTCTCCCTCAAAACCATGCAGCAGTCGGTCCAGGATCTCGAACAAACCGTACGCGCTCAACGGGCCGCTTACCGCCAGGCTGAGTTGAAATATCAGGCGAAACTGAACCAGGTGAGGGCCTATGAAAAGCGGGCGGCGATCGCCCAACAGCAAGGAGACGAAGCCGGGGCGCGGTTAGCCATGACACAAGCGGTACAACTTGAAAAACTCCTCCCCCAAATTGCCAATCGCCTCGAACAAGCCCAAGACTTTTTACAGGCCTCCGAAGAGCGACTGCAACGAGAAACGATTCAACTCGAAGCCTATCGCCTCGATGTCGAGCATCTCAAAGATATGGCCGAACTCGGAGATGTTCTCGATCCTCTCAGCCAAGTCTCTCGTCAACAGGAATTAGAAACAGCGCGATCGCACCTCGATGATGCCCGAAGCCGCCTAGAACTCCAACGCCTCGAAGAAGAAGCCCTAGCGGAACTCTCCCAAGCCGAACCCGACACGGAGGCCGATTGGGAGCAGCATCAACTCGACGACGAAGTGGCTCGCCGCTTGCAACAGTTCAATGATTCACCCTAATCTGTTACCCCCCTTAATCCATGTCACCGTCAAAATCCGGACCACCGCCCATTGTCTATATCCTCGTTTTAGCCCTAATGGGCTTCGGGGTCTATTGGTTCCTCAGCCGCTCCCCCAACAACCCATCACAGAACCCATCACAGAACTCATCCCCTCCATCAGCAACCGCTCCAGCGAACAACGCCTCTCCCTCAACGGCCGCCAATTCCACTTCAACCCCGACGAATCAATTTACCGTCCCCGAGAGCCTTCCCAGCGGAAGCCGCCTCGACCTACAAGGGTCGACCGCCATGGTGTCTATCAATAGCGCCTTAAAACAGGGCTTTGAAGAGAGGTTTTCAGGAGTAACCGTCACCACCTCAGCCACGGGGTCTGGAGATGGCATAAACGCCGTTTTAGCGGGGAATGCTGACCTGGGTGCGTCCTCCCGTCCCCTTAGCGCTGAAGAACAAGCCCAAGGCCTTGTCGCTGTTCCGGTTGCCCAAGATGCGATCGCCCTCGTGGTGGGGGTCAACAACCCCTTTGCCCAAGGTCTCAGACAACAAGACGTTGTCGACATCTTTACCGGGCAAATCACCAACTGGTCAGAAATTGGTGGTCCCGACAAACCCATTCGCGTCCTTAACCGTCCTCCCGTCAGCGGTACTCACCAAACCTTCCGCGAGCTGGTTCTCAACGGCGGTGACTTTGGCAATACGCCCAACATCACCACCCTAGAACGGGATGCCACCACGCCCATGTTGCGAGCTTTAGGGGATGACGGTATTGGCTACGCCACCGCCGCCCAAATTTTCAACCAAAGCACCGTCCGTCCCGTAGCCATCGACGGGTTAACCCCCATCGCCGAACAATATCCCTATCGGCGCAACCTCTACTACCTGTATCAAGATCCCGCCAACGAGATGGTTCAAGCCTTCCTCGGCTATGCCTTCTCCGAGGAAGGACAAGCGGCGATCGCCCAAGCTGGACAAAACTAACCCGGACAAAACTCAGCCCTCGCCACCTCCCGGCCACATCCAGCCGCCGTTAACGAGCGTAACCCTAACTAGAAGCACTCGTCATCGGCTGAGGTTCCCATGTTTTCCTCAAAACCTGTCCTCAAACATTCCCAGACTGCGATCGCGCGTATGTTCTCCATCAGCCTCCCTCTCCTGTCCGGGTTCTTGCTCGGGGCCGTGACCCCAGTCCTCGCCCAAGACTCCCCAGTGGGGTTCAACCCCCAACAGTGGCTACAACAAGCCCTACAAAGCATCCAAGACCTCGGAACCATCGGCATCATCGCCTTTATTGGCCTCTATATTATTGCTACAGTTGCCTTCCTACCGGGTTCCATCGTCACCCTCGGCGGTGGCGTGGTGTTTGGGGTCGTTTTCGGCTCCCTCTATGTCTTCATCGGAGCCGTCCTCGGGTCAACCTTAGCCTTTCTCATTGGCCGCTATCTCGCTCGGGATTGGGTCGCCGGGAAAATTGCCAGTCACCCCAAATTTACCGCCATTGACGACGCCGTCGGACGAGAAGGTTTTAAAATCGTCTTCCTCACGCGTCTGTCTCCCATCTTTCCCTTCAACCTCCTCAACTACGCCTACGGCGTCACCAACGTCTCCCTCAAAGACTACGTTCTCGGGTCTCTGGGTATGATTCCCGGAACCATCATGTATGTCTATATCGGCTCTCTGGCCGGAAGTTTAGCCACCCTAGGAACCGGGGCCGCCACCGCAGATCCCCAAGCGGAACTGTTGCAACGGATTCTACAAATTATCGGTTTCATCGCCACCGTTGCCGTCACCATTTACGTCACCCGCATTGCCCGCAACGCCCTGGCTGAAAGCGTCGGCGAACAAGTGATTAAGGGTGAATAATCCGCGCATCGCTGCGTTCTGGCAAGGTGCGTTCTGGCAAGGTGCGTTCTGGCAAGTTGAAGTCGAGTGGTCAATGGCCAAAATGAATCGATGCCAGGACGCACCCTACCCCTCTTGCCTCTTGCCATCCCCTCTAGGGGTGGGTTATGCCTCTTGCCATCCCCTCTAGGGGTGGGTTATGCCTCTTGCCTTTCTTCCCCCTGTTCCCTGTTCCCTGTTCCCTGTTCCCCCCATGCCTAACTCAGTCTTTCACACCTTCACCATCTCCCCCATGGATGAGTACAACCGTGAACTCCTCCAACAAACCCATCCTCCCGATTGGGTGAATCCAAAACCCGCTGATTGCTATGACTTAGTGGTGATTGGTGGTGGAACTGCTGGCCTAGTGGCCGCTGTTGGGGCCGCGGGACTCGATATCGGCCTTAAGGTGGCTCTGGTGGAACGAAACTTGATGGGGGGCGATTGTCTCAATACCGGCTGCGTTCCCTCTAAAAGCCTGATTCGCTCCTCCCGTGTCGTCGGGGAGATGTGGAACGCTTCCCACTATGGCATTGCCACCCCAGAGACGATTGACGTGGATTTCGCGGCCGTGATGGAACGATTGCGGAAAATCCGGGCCGGGATTAGTCATCATGATTCGGCTCATCGCTTTGCTAAAGCTGGCGTGGATATCTTCCTGGGAAATGGCAGTTTCACCGGCCATCAAGCCATTCAGGTCGATGATGTCACCCTCAACTATAAAAAAGCCGTCATCGCCACGGGTGCCAGGGCGGTTCACCCCAAAACGCCCGGATTAGCCGAAGCCGGCTATCTCACCAATGAGACGGTGTTTAACCTCACCGAACGCCCCAAACGCCTGGCGGTGATTGGCGGGGGTCCTATTGGTTGTGAATTGGCTCAGGCTTTTCGTCGTCTGGGTTCTCAGGTAACGCTGATTCATCGTCACGGCCATTTGTTGCATCGGGAAGATGCTGATGCGGCGGAAATTGTGCAACAGACGTTTATCCGAGAAGGGATTGAGTTAGTTCTCGGCTGTGAACCGGACCGAGTTGAGAAGACCGCAGAAGGAAAGGTTCTGATGTTTAATCACCAGGGTACGACAAAACAGGTGGTGGTCGATGAGATCCTGATTGGGGCGGGCCGGACTCCCAATGTGGAAAGTTTGAACTTAGAGGCCGCTGGCGTGGCCTACAATCGCCGAGGGGTCGAGGTAGATGAGTATTTACAAACCACGAATCCCAAAATTTATGCAGCCGGGGACATCTGCATGAATTGGAAGTTTACCCATGCGGCGGATGCAGCGGCCCGGATTGTGATTCAGAATACTCTGTTTGCCCCGTTTGGTTTGGGACGACCGAAGTTAAGCCGTTTGGTGATGCCCTGGGTGACTTATACTGATCCAGAAGTGGCTCATGTGGGTCTCTATGAGGCTCAGGCGCAAGAGAACGGCATTGAGACCAAAACGATTAAGATAGGGTTTGAGGATTTGGATCGGGCGATCGCCGATGGGGAAACGGACGGCTTTCTCAAGGTTCTCCATGAGAAAGGATCGGACAAAATCCTCGGGGCTACGATTGTTTCGCGTCATGCGGGAGAGTCGATTAGTGAAATTACCACGGCGATGGTGGGCGGACTGGGGTTAAAAACTCTCTCTCGTGTGATTCATCCCTATCCCACTCAAGCTGAATGTATCCGCAAGGCGGCGGATGCCTACAAACGAACCCAGTTAACCGATACCACGAAAAAACTGTTAAAACTCTTACATCGTTTCACGTAATTCCCCGATTGCGATCAAAGCGATCAAAGCGGTGCGTTCCGGCAAGTTTCACGTAATTCCCCGATTGCGATCAAAGCGGTGCGTTCCGGCAAGTTTCAACCGAGTGGTGCAAGCCTAACCTTGATTGGAGCCGGAACGCACCCTACCCATCTCTTGTCTTTTCTCCCTGTTCCGGTGTTCCCTGTTCCGGTGTTCCCTGTTCCCTGTTCCCTGTTCCCTTCTTCATGCTCGATCTCAATCAAGTCACAAAACTCCTACCCGGCATTGGTGAACATTTGCGCGAAGAGGCGGTGGCGGCTCAGAAACGGCTCGAATTGGCTCAGGGGTTGTTTGAGACGGCCTGTGAGCATCAGGAGGCGTTGGTGGCGGCTCAGGAGCGATGGCGCGATCGCATTTGGTTTTCGGCCGCTACCCCAGTCGAACCCCTCCAGAGTCACATTCTTCTGCAACGGCCTCCCTCGGAACATACCGTTATCGCCACCGATGGCTCGCAAATCGCCCCCAATCAGCATGAAATCGCCTATTGCTATCTCCTCAACATTGGGCGAGTGGTTTTGCATTATGGGCAAAATCGCGCCCCGGTTCTCGATAGTGTGCCGGAGGTGTTCTATCGCCCGGAAGATTTATATGCGTCACGCCAATGGGGGATTCGGACGGAGGAATGGATGGGCTATCGGCGGGCGGTGTCGGAGGCCCAGGAGTTGGCTACGTTGGGGGTGGAGTTACGCCGTCAGCACCCGGACACGCCGCTGTTGGCGATGGTGGATGGTTCTCTGATTTACTGGTTCCTCGATAGTTTACCTGATGAGGCCCGCGATCGCATCCTCAACCCCATTCTCGATGCTTGGGAACGATTGCGGCGGGCGGGAGTTCCGCTGATGGGCTATCTGAGTGCCTCCCGCAGCCGGGAAGCCCTCAGTTTTTTGCGTTTAGAGGCCTGTCCGTTTGAGCAACCGAATTGTTTGACGTATTGCCCCTATATTGCGCCCACTGAAGGGGATGTTTTGGCGAAACGCGCCCCCTGTCAGGTGATGGAACCGTTGCGAGATACCAGTTTTTGGGGGGGATTGTTGCAACCGGGAGAACGCAGTTGTTTGTGGAAGTCGTCGTTACCGGTGTTGGGGTTATATCCGCCGCAGCAAACTGTGTATTTTTGTTATGTTCATGTGGGGACAGAAATTGCTCGTATTGACGTTCCCGCCTGGGTTGCAGAGGACTCTGACCAACTTGAAGCGGCGTTAAGCCTTATGTTAGGACAGGTGTACAAAGGATATGGCTACCCGGTAAGTTTGGCCGAAGCCCATAATCAGGCTGTGGTTCGAGGGGGCGATCGCCAACGCTTTTTTGCCCTCCTCGAACGGCAAATGATTGAAGCGGGCTTAACGAATGTGGGAACCTCCTATAAGGAAGCTCGGAAACGTCGTAGTATTGCTTGATTGCTGAAGTTATTGCTTAATTTATCTCTTAATTCACGTTATGGCTAATCCCTCGGCTGCCAATTGGCTCTGGAAAATTTGGGCTGCCATTTTTTTGGTATCTGGAACCATTATTGGCGGAACACTATTGCTTCGTCCAGGATTAGTTAGACAGCGAACGTCGTTGGCTGAAGAGGTAGAAACCATCAATAACTTATTATCTTTAAAAAATAGCTTGGATGACTTAAATCGTGCTGAACGTCGTGCTGCAAATCCTTCAGAGAATCCAGATGAGGAATTTACTGTTGCTGACACTCCATTGTTAGAGCGTTCATTCGACAGTTCTGTTGTTCAGCAATTGCCAGACATTCAAGCTATGGAATCGGCTGAGAATGAAGCCTTGAATGACGCGTTGGAAGAACGTCTTGAGTCAGAACTTCAGCTTCAACGGCAACTTGAAGCTCAAATTCGTCAGTTACAGGAGGAAGTCGCCCAACTTGAAACCAATAATCGCCGACTGGCACAGGAAAACAATAGTTTACGAGGCTATCAAATTAATTACCAACAACAAATTGAACGTCAAATTGAGTTATTAAAGCCTCGTTTAACAAAAATTCGTGAATTACCATCGGTTGATAGCGATTTTTCATTGGATACTGTAACGCTTGCCTCATTGGGGAATACAGTTGATTTCGAGAATCTACAAATCACATTAGAACGTAAAATCGAACAAAAAAATACTCTTCAAGATGATATTCGTTTTCTAGAAAGTAGTTTCTCATTTGCTATTATTTTGGGTCTTGCTAATTTATTAATTGGGGGAATTTACTATTTATTAGACCGTTGGAATGAGCAACAAACGCAGAAACTTAAGGAGACAGAGGAGAAAATTGAGCAGGCTCAGCTAAAAATTCGTAACTTTAGCTGGAATATGGCGAATGCCAGTTTGGAAAAGTATTATCAACGTAACTTAATGGAAGTTCAGGTCATTTTTATGACCAGTGTTGTGGTGATGATTTTGGGGTTTTTGTTGATTTTAGCCTCGTTGGCGATCACGCTTTATGACTTAAATCCTACTGAATTGGCGACGCGATCGCCAGACACAGAAGTTGCCGAACCTCAAGAGGGCGAACCGTCTCAGGAGTTGTCGACGGCGACATCAGTCGTCACCAGTCATAATAATGATGTGGCAACTATTGGGGTGATTGCTGGGATTTTAACTAACTTTATTGGGGCAACCTTTATGATTGTCTATCGCTCAACAGTTCGAGAAGCCTCTCGCTATTCTAATTCCCTAAATCGCATTAATGATGTGGGAATTGCAATGGATATTTTGAATACGGCGGTTGAACATGAGGATACTCCTGAGATTTTGACGGCGAAGGTGGAAATTGCCAAACGACTGGTGGAAAGCGATCGCCATCCTAATGTTGATTAAGATGTTGATCAAGATGTTGATCAAGTCACGCTCACGTCGATTCAGTGGTGAGGCTGGCTAGGAGTTTTTCACAGTCATCAACCAGAGGAATACCTAGACTTTTAGCAATACTTAAGGCTTGTTGGCAATAGCCGATCGCTCGTTCGCGATGTTCGAGATGTTGATGTAGTTCAGCTAAGTTTTTTAAGCCTTCGGCTTCTCCATGACGATCGCCAATCTCACGGGTAATCTCTAAAGCACGTTGTAAACTCTCCTTAGCTTCGGGATAACGGCCTAAACAGAGATAAGTTTCTCCAATATTCGACAAGGCGATCGCCTCCCCTTCCCGGAACTCCATCTTACGGGAAATATCCAGATATTTCTCCTCACAACCCAGGGCCTGAGAATAATCCCCAAGTGCATAATATGCAAACCCCAAATTACCTAAAGCCTGGCCAATTCCTCGGCGATCGCCTAATTCTTGGGCGATCGCCAAATCCTGTCGATGATAGGCGATGGCCGCCTGATAATCTCCTAAGCCATGTAACGCCAAACCTAAATTACCTAAAGCTTGCCCAATTCCAGAGCGATCGCCGAGCAGTTGAGCTAATTTCAGACCATTTTGAAAATAGGAAATCGCCTGTTCGTACTCCCCCAAATAGTAATACTCTAAGCCAGTATTTCCTAAGGCGATCGCTTGATTTTGCCGATCGCCCAGCCGCTCAGCAATGCTTAAATGGTGTTGATGACAGGCGATCGCCTCACGATAATTCCCCAAACAGGAGTAGGCTTTTCCCAAGCCTTCAAGACAAACCAGATTAAGGGGATCACCGGCTTTCCCCAACAGCGATTCATACATCTCCATCTGTTCGCGGTAATAGCCCCAAATTTCCAGTTGCCTGTGCAGGGGTTCTGCCGTTAAGCTGTCTAGGGGCAGTATCAGCAATTCCTGACACCGTTGCCAATCTTCAACTTCTGTTAAATGGCGAAAAGCCTCAAGATAGCCACGGACCTGATCGAGGTTCGAGGCATCTAAGGGCGGTTCATAGTGAATTAACCAGTTGAGGGCAGCCCGATATTGACGGCGGCGACTGCGGGGAGAAATGCCTCGTAATGTGGCCGGATTGAGTTGTAAGCGTTTCAATAATTGCTGCCGAAACACCGATTGAGACACCGATGGCGGCACCGATGGCGATATCCCTGAACTCGGATCACGGGCGGCCTCAACGGGTGCATTCAGAGCTGAATCCGCTGGCAAGTTCTCCATCCTGTAAATCTAAAGCTTGTAAATGACTCAAGGCAACACTACGGATGAGGTTATGTTGACCTAACAGCAAGCGATCGCCCTCAGTCACCTCCTCGACTAAATAGCGATCGCGCAGTACATCGAGGGCCAAGTGTCGATCGCTTTCAGCATAATCCCAATCCTCAAGATGAGACAGCCAGAATGACTCAGCCACGGGGCAACGATAGACGGACGCCTCACATAACAACAGATAAGCGGCCGGGGCCTCCCGTTTGAGCCGCAAAAAGGTTTGTTCGAGGCGATCGCGAACTTTCATGCGCAACAGGCGGGTGCATTCGTGGAGTTGCCAGCGATCCTCGGCTGAGGCCGTCTGTCCCATTTTAGCCTGGGCGATCGCCGTTTCGACTTCCTCAATGTCCTGGCCATATTTAGACCAATAGGCCCGTACATTGCCCGAAAATGGCGCGTTGGACATCTCCCCGGCGATCACCCGCAACGCCAGGGGATGCCCTTCATAGGCGGCACCAATGCGCCTGAGATAGCTGGTGGCCTCTCCGCTTAAGTTGAGATGGGCCTTGGTAAATAAGGACAACTGTTCCGACTCATCGAGTCCCCCGAGAAACTGACAACTCCAAAAATTGCTGTAGCGTGCCGGGAGTTGGCCGGGGAAGTCTTGGGAGGTGAGAATCACCCGACTCTGACAGACGGGGGCCGCCAACAGAGCTTCAAAAAAGTCGGCCCAGAGGGGATCTTGGAAATCACTCCAACCATCGTCCTCGTTCCCCTGTAACATCATCTCCAACGAGTCAATGATGAGCAACAGGGGCCGGTTGAGGAGATAGTTGGCGGTGCGATCGACTAAGACTTGGCCATCTTTAGTGCCTTCGATGGGAGATCCCCACTGTTCCCACCAGCGACTGGCGACACTGATAAAGTCGTTGGGTTGGCGATCGTTATCGAGGTTTTCCCGCAGTAGGTTCTGCCATTGGGGACCCGTCCATTGTGGGTATAGGGAGATGGCCAGACGCTCCCCCAAGGCGGTTTTACCGATTCCAGTAATCCCCAATAACACCAGGAGACGACAAGACTGCTGCAACTGCTCACTTAACTGAGCCAATAATGCGTCGCGTCCAACCCAGGCCTCATCGTAGGCGAAGAAATCCAAAGTCCCTGAGACGGAATTGGCCGCTGACATTCCCGAGGAAAGACTGGATGAGACGGTTGGGGGATGGGCGATCGCACCCGATTGCCCCCAATCTTGCCCCGACTCCTGACTGGACTCCTGACTGGACTCCTGACTTGACTCTGACAACGGGGCCACCACCACCTCTTGCCATGGCACCTCCACCGCCTCGCAAATGGCGATAAAGGTCTGCGATCGCACCGGCAATCGCCGCCAAAACCGTTTTAGGGTCGCTGCCGAGGTTGAGGCCGCCTCACACCATTCTGATGATGATTTCAGCCAACCCTTATAACGTCGCGCGTAATCAACCTGTCGAAGCCCCTGCATTGAAGCCTTCAGTGTTGCTGCCACAGTTCTCGCTCTCCTTGCGAATCAATCAACCTCTAATGGCTCATTTTTGGCTCACTTTAGCCCGGCAGATGGTCGAATCTTGACAGAGCCAAAAATGAGCTTATAATGAGTACATCGCATTGTTTTAGATGGATATTTTGCCTGAAACTCCCATTACATCAGGGGCTTAGGCACTGTCGCAACCGTTGAGCCGTCCGGTGCGACGTTCAAGATCATCTCGGTCAAGGTCAGCCTAAACCTTATGGGAACTTGCGGCTCACTTTTGGCTAACTTTATATCCATCACTAGAGGTCATTTTGCATCAACCTGCCCCATTCAAGGATTCTTACCGATGAACCACCGCACGAACAAGCACAAGCCACCTCTAACCGAGAGCGCCGAAAAACCGATGGATTTTTTATTAGACATCGGACTGTCCTAAGGACCCAGTTGAGCTTAATCATGGTTCTCTTGAGATTCAGCCCTCAAACTGAATCATCTAGCCCAATCAAAATATAGGTTCGTTAAGCCTTCAATTCTATCATGCAGACTTGCCCACCCGAGGAACTGATCATGCCAACTCAAGTGCCAACTCAAAGCCAAACCCTACAATTCGAGACCCCTTCCCTGAAGGTGTCCCAAGCGGATTTAAACCCGTCCTATGAACAGGCGGTTCAGGTCCCAGAAACAGCGCCCTCAAGCACCATTTTACTGGTTTTAACCTTCGGTGTCTGGTTACTCCGACAACGGATGGCCTGATAGGAATATCCCTTGTCGTTGAGGATCTGGCCCAGGAGGAGGGGGCGATCGCCCCGAGTCGGAAATATCACTCATCGGAAGTATCACTCACCGGATCGCGACCTTGCTGCGTCCGTCGTTGCATCGGATCGCGCCAAAACCGATTAAACTGCCACAGAGTCTGAGTCATACTCTCCAAAGTTTCGGGGCTTAACGGCTCAGGACTCTGTTGGGGTTCAACCTGAGTCGGATCATAGGGAATCCGGTAGCCAAATAAATCAGCCGAGCGAATTTCCCGAAAATCCTCAACCTGGAAGACTAACAGAAAATCTTGCTGCATTTCTCGGGTCACCAGCCGTTCGACTTCAAAGACTTGTTTGGGAGTCAGCGGCGCCTCCGGACGAGCGCGAACCCGGAGATGAACCTGAGGTGGGCTTGTGTTCCAGTTAATTGTTGTATCCATCAATTCCACCTGTTGACCGACGGTAATCGTCTGAGTCAACAGAATCGATCGCAACGTAGACTGAAGACGAGTTTGGCGCAGCAGTTGTCCGAGGCTAATCGATAAGGGAATCACAATTGGTAGCGTCAGGAAGACCGTATAAGTCACAGCGCGGGCCATGCGGATTTTCTCAACATAGTAGCCTTCCCAGATAAAGACGAGGATACAGGCCAACGTGATGCCGAGTAGATTGGTGGTGTAGAGAAGGAAAGCACCGCGAGCCGAGAAGACTGCCCCCTGAGACAGCGATAGGCCCACCACACATAATGGTGGCATCAGCGCCACAGAAATAGCGGTTCCGGCGATCGCATCACTAATTTTAGGTCGAACCTTAGCAAAGCCCCCCACCGCCCCCGCCGCCAGCGCAATCACCAGATCCAAGAGGTTCGGTTGAGTCCGCGCAAGAATTTCTGGGCTGAACTCCGTCAAAGGGATATCCGCGATCGCGCCAATCACCGCCGACAGCACCACCGAGATGAACGTTCCCATCACCAGAGTCGTTGCCCCGCGACGAAATAAAAACAGATCTCCCTTCATTGCGCCCAAAGCTAAGCCTCGTAGGGGTAACATCAAAGGGGCAACAATCATAGCGCCAATAATTACGGCGGGACTGTTGAGTAATAGTCCGCAGGTGGCAATAATACAAGAAGCAACCGAAAGAAAGATAAAGTTAAGATTGAGTTTGGAATCCCCAGAAATCTCCTGAGACAGAACCGCTAGCGTCTGTTGGTCAACTTTTGGCATCTTGGACTTGCCCGGACGGCAGATTGAACAATGTGATAGGTCTTATTTTAGAGACTCCCCTGACCCTGTTCGATCGCCACCCCAGCCCGGCCCCAATTTCAGCCAGACCTAGATCGCTGGGATAACCCAGACTCCAGCGAGGGTGGTGTCGACCAGCATGTTTACAAGCCAACACAGAAACAGCCAACACAGAGATATCAAACAATGCCGTTATCAGTGGGGGGTATGCCGGGAACGCTGTCACGTGATCTAACAGTGCTGCCTCAAGGTTTATGGTAGAGAAGGAACGCTTGAACCGAGCGATCGCACAACTGGCGGGGGACTCGGATACAAATCGCCTGAAAAAATTACTGCTGTGCGTCTGTCAGCAACGCTGGGAGAATGACTCACGGCGGTTAGAATCATTGGATTGGCGGCTACTGCTTAACGAGCTACGAACCACCTTCGTCACACGGGAGCAACTCGAAGAAGCCCTTGTGCGGGTGGTGGCTCGGATTAACAAAAAATCCCTATATTTCAACCTCTCCCTGCGGGCGATCGCCATCCTCGATCCCCTCTACCCAGAAATCGAGCCTCCCATGGCCTTCGATGAGGCCTTTCTCCCCTTTACCCGAGGGAATCCCAGTGATCCCTCCCTCGATCGCTGGTTTGATTTACGGCTGCAACTGTCCCAATCGGGCAATCTCAGCCAAGCCAAGACCCTTCTCTACTCAGCCATTAACGGTAAATTCGCCTATACCCTCCCCGATTGGAATCACCTCAACCACGAAGAGTTTGACCATCTGGCTCAATCCTTACTAGATCTGTGTAAAACCGCCAGTGAACTGCGTTTGCGTCTCTATGGCTCCGCCCATTGTCTCAACCCAGTCGAGGTCTACCAAAGCATCGCCGAGCGGCTCTGTCGCACCATGGAACAGGCCTATTATGCCAGCCTGATCCAACCCTTTGAACCCGCAGAGGTGGGGGACGAGAATCTCGATGACATGACCGTCGATGGGTCCATGCTTCCTCGCAACACCATGCTCAATCCCACGGAAGCTCAGACCACCGACTCTCCTCAACTGGCGTCTGCTGCGCTGCGTTCTGACGCCAAAGAGCATCAAGCCCTCGTTGGCTTAGATCAAGATGTCGAAGCCGCCGTCTGTGAAGCGGCGAACCAACATTTGCAAGCGGCCATCGCCGCCGTCGATCAGCAAACCGAAGCCCTCATCAGCAAAGTGCGCGCTCTGCTGGCTCACACCGATCCCGACACCGCCAACGCGATCGAAACCCGCATTTTAGACCAATTTACCGACGCACTGGGCCAGTTATATCATCAGGAGGATTCGAGCTAGGCGGCCTTCGAGCTAGAAAGCAAGTTAGCCCCCTGGTTTCTATAATCCCAGATGTTCTAGAGCTTGGCGGGGGTTCTCCTGGCGACAGTTCCGCAGTTTTTGATACAGTTGTCGTTCTTCGTCACTCAGCCGTGTTGGTGGGGTAATTTCGACTTTGACTAATTGATCGGTGCGAGCGCTACTTTTGGGTCGCCGCCAGCCTTTTCCACGCAGGCGCAACATCTGGCCTGAGCGAATCCCGGCGGGGATACTGACGGTGACGGTTCCATCGGGGGTGGGAACTTCAATTTTGGCCCCTAAGACCGCTTCATCAGGGGAAATGGGGACTTCACAGACGAGATTATCGCCGTCAAACTCAAAAAACTGATGGGGTTTGAGGTCGATATTGAGGTAGAGATCGCCTTGGCGGCCATAGCCATCTTTTTTCCCTTTTCCTTTGACGCGCACTCGACTTCCTTTTTTGGCGCCGGGGGGAATCCGCACAGAGACTTTTTGGCCACTGACACTGAGGCGTTTTTCGACACCGTGGAAGGCTTCGGCCAGGGAGAGGCTGAGGGTGGCTTCTTGATCGAGAGAGACTCCGGTACTGCGGCGATTGTAGCCGGCGAAGTCTTCAAAGCCACCGCTGAAGCCCGTGCTGCGGCTAGAACTTCTCGGGGATGCGCCACCGTAGGAGGACCATTGCGATCGCGTGCGTCCCCCCATTCCTCCGAGGAGGGATTCGATAAATTCATCAAAATCGGCGTATTGACTGAAATCAAAGTCAAACCCGCCTGGGGTGGCTCCCCCTTGAGGTGCTGCGCCGCCATTCCAGCCTCCGGGACTGTTTCCGGCCTGTTTCCAATATTGTCCGAAGCGATCGTATTGTTTGCGCTTGTCGGGATCTGAGAGAATCTCGTAGGCTTCGCTAACTTCCTTGAACCGGGCCTCCGCGTTGCGATCGCCCGGATTCATATCTGGGTGATATTGACGAGCTAGACGGCGAAACGCTTTCTTGATCTCGTCCGCGCTGGCCGTTTTACTCACGCCCAAGATGGAATAGTAGTCTTTGAAGTCCGTTGCAGCCATGAGAATTGTCAAAAAATCAGTGGATCAAATCAGTCGATCACAGGGTCGAGTCTGCCTTTGATCATCAAGTTTAATGTATTTTCCTCAACCGTCGAGTTCGGTTTCTGTGACAGTTGCCGAATTTTGCCGGTCAATTTGCCCCTGACGTCGAGATCACCACGCGATCGCCCCGGTGAGCGATCGCGTGATATCCCCGACAGCAGCGGTGGCGATCGGGGTCAACGGTTAGACTTAGACCACTAAATCACAAAGTTATCAGGAATAGTTGCATTTTTCAGCACCACCACGATTCCACTGCGGATATAGAACCCTAAATCCTCGCGATCGGCTTCCTCAATATTTTCGCGATTGAGAATCTTGACATTTTTGCCGATTCGTGCATTCTTGTCCACGATCGCCCGACGAACCGTGCTATTTTCACCAATCCCCAGAGCCATCGAGGGAGCCGAGGCTTCGGCTGTCCGTTCACCAAAGGACTGATAATAGTCAGACCCCATCAACAGGGAATCTTCCACCACGGCTCCGGCGCTAATGCGGCTGCGAACGCCCAAAACCGAGCGATCGACGCGGCATTCTTTGAGGATACAGCCATCACCCACCAAAGACTCCGTAATTTGGCAATCGAGGAGCTTACTCGGCGGGAGATAGCGGGGGCGAGTATAAATGGGCGCATCTTCGTTATAGAAGCTAAAGGGCGGCTTCGGCTGTTGCGTCAGCGCCAAATTAGCCTCATAGAAGGCCTGAATCGTTCCAATATCTTCCCAATAGCCATCAAACAGATAGGCCTGGATGTTATGGTCCATCGCGGCCCCAGGAATGATCTCTTTCCCAAAATCAGTTTGATCAGGAGCTTCCGTCAGAAGCTTCTTGAGAACTTCCCGTTTGAAGACATAAATGCCCATTGACGCAATATAAGGCTTCTGCTTCGCCTGAGCCGGATCGAGGCCCAGGGTACTCGTATCAACCTGCATCGCTTTCAGGGCGTCGCCTTTGGGTTTTTCCGAAAAATCAATCACTCGTCCCGAGTCATCAATTTTCATCAAACCAAAATCCGAAGCACGGGCTTCGTCAATGGGAAGGACCGATAAAGTAATATCCGCATTGGTTTCCCGGTGACGCTCTATGAATTGACTGTAGTCCATTCGATAGAGGTGGTCACCCGAGAGAATCAGATACTCGTCCACATCCAACTCATCCATGAGCCAGATATATTGACGCACCGCATCCGCCGTTCCTTGGAACCATCCCGGACTGTCGGACGTTTGTTGAGCGGCGAGGATTTCCACGAATCCATCGGTAAAGCTCGAAAAATTATACGTCCGCCCGATATGGCGGTTCAGGGATGCGGAATTGTACTGGGTGAGGATATAGATCTGATCAATCCCAGAATTTATACAGTTGCTGACCGGAATGTCAATCAACCGATATTTGCCCGCCAACGGAACGGCGGGTTTTGCTCTGAGTTTAGTTAGGGGGTAGAGGCGCGTTCCAGCGCCGCCACCTAGAATAATGCCTAAAACTCGTTTCACCGAAAGACCTCCAGGGCTGCCGAACTCTCAGCTTTAAGTTTGCGATTGTCTGGGTTTCTTGGCAAGGGCCAGTTTTTTTCCCGAACCCTAATGTTCCCATAATCTTGACCTGTTAGCTGAGTCTCGCTTCGGGGTCTGTTTCCTGAGCCTTGCAGCCCTCAACGTTAAGCGCCATCAGCCTTTGGGGAGTTATCCTCTCGGACGCAGCACAGCCAATAGAAGGCCACAGGAGGCGTCACGAGACCCGGAAATAACTCTTCTCCCGTGGCCCAGGCCAGAAAGCTCTCTGAGGGCGGCCAGGCTGCTGCGGGAAGATGATAAGACTCATAAGCTACCACCGACTCCTGAGACAGTAAGCACCAGCCAACCCGTCCTAGGATATCTTGGAGTTCTGACGGAGTGAGGAAGCTACAGCCACAGGCTTGAGCGAGTTCTCGAACCTCTGGGGTGGGGGAATATCCCGGCTGAGCCAGAAAGGCCCCCACCAGGAGGTGGCCGGCGGGGTGAACCACTCGGTGACTTTGGCGGAAAAACTCGGTCATGGCGTGGGGCGATCGCAGATGGGGAAGGACTTCCGGGGCGATCGCCAAGCGATAATCTCCCGTCACCTCAGGATTATCGAGGAAATCCCCCCCGAACAACTTCACCGACAGGTGACGGGAGTTGGCCATCTCTTGCAACTGTCGCCCAGCCTCGGGGTTCGTCACCACCGCCGCCACCGGATGGCCCCGTTTAGCCAGCGGTAAACTATTACGGCCAATTCCGGCCCCAATATCCAACACCGACACTTCAGCCGCCTCTCCCAAGCCAGCGGCCAGAGTCATAGCTTTCGCATCAGGATAACAGCCAAAGCGGGATTGGTTAGCAAACCCAAAGGACTGTTGCGCCTCTGGGGGAGAGGCGAGGCTCATTTTGAGTCCAATTCCCCCGGCCAGTCCCTGAGCAGGATTGACCAATTGATAAGAGAGGTTAAGATAGCGTCGAGGAGACGGCTTAAACCCCTGAGTTAAGGTCTCCGTTAACTGCTGTCGTAGTTGGCCGCGTTCCTCGCTACTGGGGGCTTGTCCGAGGAGCGTGAGGAACTCGACAATCAGAGCCTCATAGCGGGCGGCTAGAGCGGGAAAACAGGGGAGTTGTAGCGTTCCCGCCAGGGCGATCGACGCCTGGAGTTTGTCCTCTAACGCCTGGGCCACCTTGTCAGAGATGTGATGAGTGAGTGAGTTGGGTGTTGTCTCAGGACTAACCAACATAAATAAGCTAACCTATAGAGAGATTTATTTACCCTACGTTCTCGAACACGACAAAACCGGAGTCTTTGTTTTTTTTGACTGAGTGATATCTTTTTTGGACTACAGCCTTTAATGCAACAACAAGAGTTACAATACAATTGTTTTAATCATTAAAATACGTCAAATCAGGAGGGCTTAAATCGATGGACTCTCGCGCAATTTACACCTTAGCCAATGATGTTGTTTATGACCAACTTGTCGCCTTATTAA
Organism: Phormidium willei BDU 130791; assembly: GCA_001637315.1. Taxonomy (GTDB): domain Bacteria; phylum Cyanobacteriota; class Cyanobacteriia; order Cyanobacteriales; family Geitlerinemataceae; genus Sodalinema; species Sodalinema willei. The sequence goes on from LSZA01000064.1 coordinate 22,298, forward strand.
ACAGCATTGAGGCAAATGTTGGAGCTGATATTCCCGTCTGCGTCATCCCCTATGACCACCGTCTTGATCAGGTCAACGCCGAGCTAAAACAACGAGACAATGTGAGCTTATTTAACAAGCCCGAAATTCTCGAACAGTGGGATACACTGGTGAATGACCTTTGGCAGAGTCACTCCCGCGCTCAGGATCCTGAATCAACCTATCCAGCCTGGTATCAAGGCTTTGTCCATCGCAAGTTTGCGGCTTTCGATGGAGATCATGAGAAGTTTATCTTCATGGATGCTGATAGTTTAGCCATGAAGCCGTTTGATGATATTTTTCAAAAACTCGATGAGTATGACTTGGTCTTTAATGACTGGGAACACGCTAAACCGCGAGATGTGACAGAAGTTGATTTATCTAAAATCGAAGCGGCGACAGGACTCAGTGAAGCTGAAATTCGTCCCAAACTTCATTGTGATAGTTTCTTTGGTTCAAAACAAGGATTGCTCAGCATTAGTCAGCTCGACGAATTTAAAAAACGTGCTATAGAAGACTCGGAAATTGAATGGGTGCGTCCCCGTTCCTGGTGGTCAAGTTCAGGGTTATTTACCTATATGACTGTTTTGGAAGAGTTGAAAATGTTTAACTTTACCCGGAGTGATAACCCCAACGAGAGAACGGGAAACTGTGCCGATGCTGACCCTTTTGTGAGTCGTGATGGGGTCTTATACAACGAAGAAGGGTTAAAACCCATTCATCGCATTCACTATATGAACTATTCCTCAGCCGACTTTGCTCGCCTAACCGAAGGAGAAGATGTCAACATTCGTTATCAGGACACCTTCTTGCACTACCGTTTCCTGAAAGAACCCCACCTAAAACCTGCTACCTTAACCTCAGCCAGTCCCTGGGTGAAAGCGCAACGGAAACTCGCTAAAGCCGTTAAAAAAGCCAAAAAACTTTTCCCAGTCTAACCCTGAGCAATTGAAACGAATGAAAATGTCATTACAGCCTAGCCAGCTCAAACAAACCTTACAGGAATCGCTGAAACCGTTAGAAACCCTTGAACGCTGTATTCTCTTGGATTACCCATCCTATCCAAACATTGGAGACCATTTAATTTGGTTGGGAACCTTGTTCTATCTTCGGGACGTCGCCAAGTCTAAAATTAGCTACGTTGCCAGTTACTCTGAGTTCTCTGAAAGCCGCTTAGCTCAAGAACCTGACCCAACACCCATTCTCCTACAAGGTGGTGGCAACTTGGGGGATTTGTGGACATTACATCAGAACTTTCGGGAACAGATTATTTCAAACTATCCCGATCGCCCCATCGTTATCCTACCGCAAAGCATCTTTTTTTCCAACCCAGAAAATCTCAAAAAAACAGCCGCCATCTTTAACGCGCATCCACAACTGACGATTTTTGCTCGCGATAATTATAGCTATCAAATTGCCCAAGAACACTTCAGCCAATGCCAAATCCTGAAATCCCCAGATATGTTTTGTCACATGATGGATTTAAACGGCGTTGGACAAAATAACCGCTCCAAATCATCAATTCTCTACTTTTGTCGCCAAGACAAAGAATCCAATCGCCAGTTTTCCCCGGAGTCTCTGGACATCCCCAATTTAGTCGTGGAAGATTGGGTATCCTATCGCTGGATGGCCAAAGCACCTGAAGATTGGCCCTTCTATATTCCCGGTACTGTTCGCCTAATTCGTGAAGGTTGGCAACGAGGACTGGCGACCCCTCGTGAATGGCTATCCCGGCAACAATGGAACCAGCGATCGCAGTATACCTCTCAATTCAAACAGATTGACCAGCCAAAACTACACTATCGCTCCTGGAGCATGATGCACGCCGGCCTCTATCAACTGCAACGTCATCGTCTGGTCATCACCAATCGTCTTCATGGACACCTCCTCTGCATCTGTTTAGGGATTCCCCATGTCTTTTTGCCCAACTCCTACTATAAAAACGAGTTATTCTATGAAACCTGGACTCACGAGATTCCCTTTTGTCGCTTCGTCAAAGAGCCAGATCGGGTGAAACCCGCCGTTGAGGAATTGCTGAGCCGATCAGATTCGTCAGTCTAACTGAGACCGCACTCTGATCTGAACAGTTACGCAGAGTGCGGCGATTCTCTAACGCCGCAAATAAGCCTCAACGGTGTTCTTGAGTAGCATCGCCACCGTCATCGGGCCAATTCCGCCGGGAACCGGAGTAATCCAAGCCGCTTTCTCAGATACTTCCTCAAACGCCACATCTCCCGCCAGCTTATAGCCACCCTCGCCATCACTAACCCGGTTAATCCCCACATCAATCACCACCGCTCCCGGTTTCACCATCTCAGCAGTAATCATCTCCGGACGGCCCACCGCCGCCACCACGATATCGGCGGCGGCGACCACCTCCGCCAAGTTTTGGGTACGCGAGTGAGCCACCGTCACCGTAGCGTTGGCTTCGAGGAGCATCATCGCCATGGGTTTTCCCACCAAAATACTACGACCCACCACCACGGCATTTTTGCCACTGGGGTCGATGTTATACTCCTTGAGGACTTCCATCACGCCAGCGGGGGTGCAACTTCTCAGGCCCGCTTCCCCCCGCGTCAGACGACCGAGATTGATGGGATGGAGTCCGTCTGCGTCTTTGTCGGGGTCGAGTTGTAGCAGTAGGGCCACTGCATCTAAATGAGCTGGGAGGGGGAGTTGTAGGAGAATCCCATCGACTCGTTCATCTTGGTTGAGTTCCTGGATTTTGGCGGAAATCTCCGCCGCTGTCGCCGTGGCGGGGAAATGTTGGCCAAACGAGGCGATTCCCACTCGTTCACAAGCTCGTTCCTTGTTGCGGACATAGACAGCACTGGCGGGGTCATCTCCGACGCGGATGACGGCTAATCCAGGGGGACGGTTACGTTGGGGGAGAACCGCCTCGATTTGCGATCGCAGTCGAGATTGTACCGTCTTGGCGAGAGCTTTACCGTCTAAAATACGAGTCGTATCCATTGAACCAGGGAGTATTGTGCGATTGACCGTCACTACCGTATCATTTCTGCCTCGTTTTAATCGCCCTCTGATTCCCCTGCTTTCGGGGTTATTCCTCTTCAGTGGCTGTGGAACCCCCTTAGACTTAAGCGTGAGTGTCACTCCCCTAGAGAGGCTCTCCGAGGAGACTTTGGGAAGTGAGGTGACGGTGGAGGGGGTCGTCGGCGATCGCGCTCCCCTATTAGACGCAGGGGCCTATCTCTTGCAAGATGAGACTGGGGAAATCTGGGTTATTTCCAACGATGGCCTTCCCGAAGCCGGGGAGTCCCTACAAGTACAAGGAACCCTAGAACAGCGAGAAATTCTGATTAACCAACAAGATTATGGGGAACGCTACCTACAAGAACAGCAACGAA
>LSZA01000065.1 GCA_001637315.1 Phormidium willei BDU 130791
TTCCCCCCAGTTACTCCCCCCCTCATTCGGCTTTCCATCACTGGCCTGTTGCAAGTCAACAGAGTATTCCAGGGGTTGTTGCTGTGCAAAAGTCTGGGCGCGTAAAATCACTAACTGCTGACTGCGTCCTCGATTGAGATGAATGCGCCGTTTCCCATAGCGTTCGGTAAACGCCAGATATTCGGCTAATTCCAGGAGCGATCGCGGTGAGTACGTGGCCCGAAGTTGCGCCTCACGACGCAACGCGTTCAGGGTTTCGACGTAAAACCCCTGCAAAAAATCCTCAATCAGTTGCAACCGCGCCCCATAACTCGACGGCACAGTTGGCGGGGTAATATAACGATAAACAATGGCGCTGAGGGTACTATGCAAATCCAATCGTCCCCCTTCCGAGCCGCGCCGATAATACTGTAGAACTTGTTGCAGGCGATGTTGTGCTAAATGATAGCCCCAGCCGAGAACATCACCTGAGCCTTGAATACGTTGACTTTGTTGACAAGTTCGCGTCACTTCCTCCGCAATCCGTTCAGCGACGGTTTGGCAATGTTTGGGGCTGGCGCGAGTACCGGTTTGCAGTTGTTCGACTAACCATTGCACGAGGGAATCTGTCATGGAACTTTCGGGTGCTACTGGGCTAACCATCACCAAGATTATTGAAACAACATCAAGCCCAAATCTCCCAACCATCACGAAGGTTGGGCGATTGGGTTGGTCATGGTAGATGCTCCCTCAAGGGGTTCAACTTAGATCACACCCAGTCCGGGACAATCGGCTGTCCTTCGGAATCAAAAGCTGGCGGTCGGCGTTTCTGTGTCGGGGATGCAGGGAACGGGGAACGCGTCGACTCTAAGCGTCGATTGACCGATTTGGGCGGTCCTCGTCCTACCGGTACTTGACTAGACTATGGGTTTCAAGTTCCATCTGGGGGTCTCGTCGCCCGAGAACGCCTGACAACAACGGATATTGACTATCCTGATTGACCCTCCTAGAAATTAGATGGAGATTAGCGATCGTTCACGACTGGGAATCCTCCGCAATTGGCTTCGTCTGCGATCGCCCTTGCGCTTCAAGACGACGTTCGAGTTGTTTCAGAATCGGTATCATCAGGACCACACTCGCCGCGAGAACCAGCCAGAAGCTGTTAGCGACGGTTTGGGAGCGATCGAGGGCGGCGCCTCCGAGGGGGGGTCCGATCGCATAGCCAATCGCCCAACACAGCGAGTTAATCGACAGATACACCCCTCGCATTTCTTCGGGGGCCAACTCGACCACCAGGGCCGAGGCGGAGGGAGTATAGGAGATGGTAGCGATCGCCATCACCCCCAAGGCGACAATTGCCCAAATCAGCGGATTATGGCTGACACCAATCACCCAAACACTCACAAAACTCAGCGCCCAGATCCCGCCCGAGATCATCAACGCATCGGCATGATTAAAGCGATTTAACCCACGAGCGACGGGCAATTGCAGCACTACGGACACCGCAATATGCCAAGCAAATAAGCCACTGACAATTCTAGCCGGAAAGCCACCGCCCTCGGTTCCGGGAACGAAGTTACTGAGATAGACCGGTAGGGCGGTGTGGTTTTGGGAAATGTAAGTGGTAAAGAGGATGTTGGCGGCGGCGTACACCAAGAGGGTGCGATCGCCCAAAGCCCGCAACCAAGTTTTAATGGGGTTATCCCGATGCAACGTCCCCGAGACGGTTTCTTTGAGGGCGATCGCCAGCAGCAGGAAAAAGACCACATAGGAAATAGCGTCAATGATAAACAAGAGACGATAGTCATCAGTCCATTCCACCCAAGCGCCCCCTAACACAATGCCAAATTCTAGCCCGAGGCTATCGGCGAGACGGTTAATCGCATAGGTTTCTCGCCGCTGTTCCGGCTCAGTGAGATCGGCCACAATGGTTTCGGCGGCGGGCCAATATAGACCTAGCCCCAATCCATTGAGTAAACTGCCCAGCAGTAGCGTCGAAAAGTCTTGGGTATTGGCCAGCATCAACGACCCTAACCCAGAGGAGACGGCTGATAACAGCAAGGTTCGTTTGCGGCCAAAGCCAGGAGAATCACACAGAGAGCCACTGAGAACTCGCCCCACAATACCGGTGATTGAGGCGGCACCGAGGGCCGTTCCCACCAGTGTCGCTGAGATTCCCACCTGGTTAACGAAGAAAATTGGCGCGTAGAAGAGGGTGAAGCCTGTACCAATTTGTGAAAGAAACCGTCCTAGAATCAGGAGACGGACTTGTTGACGGGCGCTGTTTTCTAGCATAGAACTTAGATAATGTCAACCCCCAGTTTCCCTCCTGACTGGGCAGGCTGAGACACTTCAGGCTCTCAAATGCCCCGATTTAAGGCATAGATATCCCGTTCTCGTCCCAGGGCGAAGCGGAAAGAGTGGGAGATATCCTTGCTGTTGCGGGTTACAAATAATAGCAGGGCGATCGCCGACAAGATCGCGGCAATGGCAAAGAGCTGAGCGTAACCGAGGGACTCAGCCAAGGTTCCCAGAAGGGGGCCAGCGATGGCAATCCCGAGGTCAAAACCACCGATACAGAGGGAAAAAACCCGTCCTCGTTCTTGGCTTTGAGAGCGATCGCTCATCAGGGCGATGGTCGTCGGCAGCATGGTTCCGGCCGCCATCCCTTCGATGAGTCCCGCCAGGGCAAACATGACCGGGGTCTGGGCTTGCCATAACAGTACCATTGCGAGGAAATAGCAAATCAGAGCGCCACTGATAAATAGACCCCGTCCCAGGCGATCAGAGGCTCGTCCCGTGAGTAACCGCATCGAAAAACTGGAGATAGCCGTCATGGTATAGAAAAAGCCGGGGTTAAAGTTAACCCCTGTTTCTTGGATATACAGAGGGACAAAGGTGGTAATCGTCCCGAAAATTAAGCCCACAATCAACATCAGCGTGGCCGGAACTTGAATGCGGGGACTGGCTAACATGGTCCAGAATCTTTCCGAGGGGGTGGCAGAGGCCGCCCGATTGCGAGCGTCCTGGCGGTTGGGTGCGGGAGTGTTATTGAGACATCCAGAACACAGAAGACTCACCAGTCCTAAACCAGCGGTCATCAGAAATAGGGATACATACCCGAGTCCCTGTTGCACGAAACCTCCTAGAGCCGGTCCAATGGCTAATCCTAGAGGTGTCACCAAGCTCATATAGCCGATGAGTTCTCCTCGTTGGTTGGGGGGAGAGAGATCGGTAATTAAGGCACTGTAGGCGGTGGTGAAGGCGGCAATGCTGATGCCGTGGAAGATTCGCAAGGCCATCAGTTCCGGGATGGAGTCGGCCAGGAGGTAGCCGAGGGGAGCGATCGCCACGACAATCGTTCCCACTCGCAAGACTAAAACTCGGCTGTGGTGGTCGGCCCAATGACCCAGGGTGGGACGTGATAGCAGTAAGCCAATGGCAAAAGACCCCATCACCCAGCCAATTTGCTGTTGGCTGCCCCCGAGATCTTGGACGTAAAGCGGCAGGGTCGGCAGCAGTGAGGCCATGCTGGACCAGAAGAAGAGACCTCCGACAAATAACAGGCTGAGATTACGTTTTTGGGCGCGATCGAGGGATTGAAAAACTTGCAAAACAACCGTCCTTGCTCTGGAATGGTACGAAAAGTTTAGGAAAATGTTAAAAGAGGCCATCGCCCAAGCCATGTTTCACAGATGAACGTCCCGAAGCTAAGTCTCGGGAGTCCGGGGCGATCGCCATAACCGTTCAAAATATGAATTTATGTTAACAAACTTCTGAGAGACCGATAGGTTGAGAATGATTCTGAGTTGCCAACCGGGCAGACAAAAGATAAATCCAATAGATACACTGGAGCAGCGTCGATTCTTGGGGCTAACCGGGAATCTTCAGCGGTTATCCTTTATCTTTGACCCTTGATTTCGTGAAACTGAGTCACTTTTGCTTTAAGAATCAACACACCGCCACCGGAAGTCAAATTGATCAATGGTCAGATCTGCAAGAACTTCCCTATCAGCTTGGAATTGCCACGGGCCAGCCGGTTTTGGTCTTAGTCGGCGGGGCCAGCAAAATGGAACCCGAGGCCTTAGATCGGTTACAACAGTTCTTTACCGAAGTGTTGGCCCCGCTAATGCAACATCTCAACGGGGTCGTCATCGATGGGGGAACCGATTGTGGTGTCATGCAGCTGATGGGTCAGGCCCGTGAGCAGATTGGCGCCACCTTCCCTCTGATTGGAGTTTGTGCGATCGGGACCGTGATTCTACCCGACGGAACCCCTCCTATCTCCCCAGACGCTGCTGAACTTGAACCGCACCACAGTCATTTTGTTCTGGTTCCAGGCGACACCTGGGGGGCCGAAAGTCCCTGGCTGGCCAAACTCGCTACGGTCATCGCGGCTGGCTTCCCGAGTTGTACGGTGGTCAGCAATGGCGGGGAGATTACTTGGCAAGATGTCGGCTGTAGTGTCGAGGAACGGCGCACCACCTTTGTCTTAGACGGGAGTGGTCGCACCGCCGATGCGATCGCAGCGGCCCTCAAGGGAGAAGACCGTGATCCGCGATCGCACCCCCTCATCGCCTCCGGCTATCTCCAACGTCTGGCACTCGGTGATGAGTTAGAGACGTTACAGCAGGTTTTGCAGACCTGTCTAGGAGGCCTCAAACCTTAATAATTGTTGATTTTATATTGACAATTTTGGATAATTATGGTAATGAAACAGGTGTAGAGGTTTTGGGCGGTTGTCCAATTTCGAGCGATCGCCCGTCCTCAACTCAGAATCTCCCCCACCTCTTGCCTCTTGCCCTCCCCTCCTGGGAGGGGTTAGGGGTGGGTTATGCCTCTTGCCCTCTCCTCCCCTATTACCCTATGCACTTCTGGGAATCCTTCCGGCAAACCCTAGTTGCCGCCAGCCGGGCTAACCCTCCCCGCTTCGTAGAACTGCTGATGCTCAGTTTAGCCGTGCTGATGCTGCTGTTGTGGCTTTGGCACGATCAATGGCCCTATCTGTTGCTGAGCGCCAGTTACGTCCTCGGATCAGGGATGTCCCTGTGGGTTCGTGAGTGGATGACACCCCATAGCGGCGATCGCCGCCGCCGACTCAGCCGAGCCACCGCCCTGTTAGGCTTAACAGCCATGTTAATGCTCTTAAGCCTCCAGGAACTCAGCCAGTAGCGCCCTCACTCGCTCCTTCGTGGAGAATCAAGCGGTTGCCATCAGGATCATAACCATAGATTTCTCGACCATGGGACGTTGTCATCAGAGAACCCGGTGGGGGATAGCCGATGGCCGTTAAATGGGCGATCGCCCCATAAATATCCTCAACCTCCAAACAGAGACTCATCGCCCCCGGCGGGAGCGGTTTAAATTCGGCTGTCTGGGAAGTTCCCGGCTGAAAAATAGCCAGCCGCAATCCCGGAACTTGATACTCGGCATACGTACCAGGAATGGCATTGTGGGGAGATTGCCCCAGGAGGCGCGTGTAGAACTGCACCAACGTCTCAACTTGCTGACTGGCAAGGGTAACAAAGCCATTACAAAGGCCAAGGCTCATGGTGAATCACACCCAAAATAATAGTCCAGGACTTCATCCTAGCTTTAAAGTTCCCCATGAAATCCCTTCAAAATAAAAAGCTTCTGTAAAGTCTGCCCCAAAGGGATGACAGGTTGCGGTGGGCTTGGTTAGGCTTAACCCATAGCTAGATTAGTCCCGAGTCCCATTCACCGAGTAATCCCATGAATCGTCATTTCCTCGCCCTCAGTTTATCGCTGCCGCTACTCGGATTGGCGGGTTACACACCTCAAGCCCAAGCCTTTACCGTTAGCGGCCACCTAAATGGTGAACAGGAATTTAATGACTTGGGTGTAACCCCAGCCTGGGCCGCCGAAAGCCGGATTGGCATCGAAGGATATGGTGACTACGAAATTGACATTCATAATTCAGATTTTAGTGATGTCACCCATCAGGAGTTCAGTTGGGTTAATGGAGAAGAATATGACTTCTCTCTAGCCTTCGACGGTAGCCAACTCATTTATGACGTTGCCGGTGTCACCGTCAGCAAAACGGTCACTCAGGGGAATTTCTCTGACCTCTTAATTCGTACCACAGCGCGTCAAACCGGCGACAGTGCTGAAGTGAAAAACCTCTTTCTCAGCGATGCCAATGGGAGCAGTGCCATTAACGCAACTTCATTTTTCGGATGTGAAGATGCCAGCGGCTGCAACTTCTGGAACTCCTCCCAATATCTCCAGATTTCCGAACTCTCAGGTCCGTTTACCCTAACTGGAACCTCGGTGTTGTCCTGGGAAGGCGATCGCCCCACTCGCTCGAAACTCGCGTATCAAATCAAACTGGTTGAAGGCGATGACTCTCAGCCGGTACCTGAACCCGCCTCCATTCTCGGATTAGGAGTCATTGCTGGCTGCGCCAGTCAACTCAAACGCCGTCGCAACAGCTAAGCGTTAGCGAAACGTTGGACAACCTCTCAAAACTCCCAATTCAAAACTCTCGATTCTCTCTTCGTTGTTTTTTGCCCTCCACAATTTAGCGTGGGGGGTTTTTTCAGCCGTCTCAAGGGTAAAACCTGGATAATAGAATCAGCATCCCTGACCTTCGAGATCCAAGCAACGATGAGAGTATTGAAATCCCGATTGAGATTAACCTGGCAACAGGGATGGCGGCTGGCGATCGCCCTGAGTGTCAGCCTCCTTCTGGCCGCCTGTCAACCCTTCTCATCCCAAGGAAGCCAGACCCCCTTAACCCTCACTCTGTGGCATGGTATCAACCCACCGCCGAACCGGGATGTCTTTAACGAACTCGTGGCCGACTTTAATGCTGACCACCCTAATTTACAAATTAATCCCCTCTACGTCGGACAACCCGATCAACAACTCCCGAAAATTCTCACCGCCGTGGTCGGTGGACTTCCCCCCGACTTACTCTGGTTTACCCCCATGATTACCGGGCAATTGGTAGAGTTGGGAGCCATTCATCCCCTCAATGGGTGGTTTGATGACTCAGTTAACGCCAGTCAGTTAAATCCGGCGTTGTTAGAGGCCATGACCCTCGAAGACCAGATTTGGTCCATTCCTATGGCCACCAACAACTTAGGCCTCTTTTACCGTCCCAGTCTCTTCGAGGCGGCGGGAATTGACAGCTTACCCCGCACCTGGCCAGAGTTGCGACAGGTGGCCCGAACCCTAACTGTAGACAACGACGGCGACGGCCGGCCCGATCGCCATGGCCTGTTACTCTCCCTGGGGAAAGGAGAATGGACCGTCTTTACCTGGCTGGGATTTCTCTACGGAATGGGGGGAAGTTTAATCGAGGATGGGGTTCCTAACCTGGTCACCCCAGAAGCCATCGCCGCCTTGCAATTTTGGGCCGACTTAGTGGCCGACGGGTCCGTTAAATTCTCGCAACCGGAACGGGGGTATGAACTCAACGACTATCTGGCCGGTCGCGTGGCCATGCAGTTAACCGGTCCGTGGACTCTCGGCCAACTGAAGGCTTTGGACATTGACTATAATGCCATGCCGATCCCCGCCGGCCAGCAGCCGGCCACAGTCTTGGGAGGAGAACATTTATTTGTCATGAAAACTCGCCCCGAACGGCAACAGGCAGCGCTAGAATTTCTGGAGTTTGTATTGAGCGATCGCTTTCAGACTCGCTGGGCCTTAGGTACGGGATATCTCCCCGTGACCCAAACGGCCCAGGAAAGTCCGGCCTATCAAGGCTACGTCAGCGATCGCCCAATTCTGACGGTATTTCTTGAGCAAATGTCAGGAGCGCATTCTCGTCCCATCATTGCCAATTATGCTCGTCTGTCCGATAGTCTCGGTCGGGCGATCGAACAAACCCTTCTCGGGGCCGATCCCGTCGAGGCCCTCGAAACGGCCCAACGGCGAATTGACCGGATTTGGCAACAGCCATCAGGAAAGGTTGAAGACCCCCAACGGCGGGGATCTCAAACCACCTCACACCTCTCCTCAAATTCTTAACTCTGGCAAGACCTATCATGTCCCAACTGCTTCAATCGGTTCTCAACAGCAACAACAAACTGGATCTGCGTCAGTTTCTCGGTGAACTCCGCCTCAAAGAGCAACGCTACCTCCTACGCAACGACATCGAACGGGCCTTCAGCGACTACTGTAAAGACCATCAGAAGTCCCCGGCCTTTCAAACCGACTCTCCCCTGGCTCAACTGATTTTCTACACCCAAGAGTTCATCGTCGATGGGGAGAGCATTTGTGCCATCATTCGCCCCAAAATTGCCGACCAAGAAGCCTTCCGCATCCACGAAGACCTCAGCTACGACCCCATTACCGTTCAAGACCTTCTCGATACCCGCGATCGCTTCGTGGGCCATTATCGCCCCCAAGATGGCGATGTCTTCGAGATTGACTTTGAACCCTTCTACGACTACTCCCCCAACATCCGTGACCCCAAAAACATCGGCAAAGGGGTCGAATTTCTCAACCGCTATCTCTCCAGCAAACTCTTCCAAGATCCTCGCGAATGGCAAGAAACCCTATTTCAATTCCTCAGCCTCCATTCCTATAACGGCTTAAAACTCCTCATCAACCCCCGCATCCGCACCTGGCAACAACTCTCAGACCGCGTTAAACAAGCGATCGAGTTCACTAGCCAACGTCCCGAAAGTGACCTCTACGACAGCTTCCGCTTTGACCTGCAAGACCTGGGATTTGAGCCAGGCTGGGGCAATACCGCCGGCCGAGTCCGCGATACCCTCAATATCCTCGATGAACTCATCGACTCCCCCAACGACCAGGTTCTCGAAACCTTTGTCTCCCGCATCCCTATGATTTTCCGCATCGTCTTGGTGTCGGTTCATGGCTGGTTCGGACAAGAGGGGGTTCTCGGTCGTCCTGATACCGGCGGCCAGGTGGTCTATGTTCTCGATCAGGCTCGTAGTTTAGAGAAACAATTGCAAGCCGAACTCCATGAAGCGGGACTCGATGTGTTAGGGGTTCACCCTAAAGTGATCGTCCTGACGCGCCTAATTCCCAACGCCGAGGGAACTCGTTGTAATGAACGCCTCGAAAAAATCTGGGGAACTGATGATGCTTGGATTCTCCGGGTTCCCTTCCGGGAGTTTAATCCTAAAATGACCCAGAACTGGATTTCTCGCTTTGAAATTTGGCCCTATCTGGAAACCTTCACGCTCGACGCTGAGAAAGAAATTTTGGCAGAGTTCAAAGGTAGCCCAGATTTGATTGTTGGCAACTACTCTGACGGCAATATTGTCGCATTTCTTCTCTCCCGTCGCCTCAAGGTGACTCAGTTCAATGTGGCTCACGCCTTGGAGAAGTCTAAATATCTGTTTAGTAACCTCTACTGGCAAGATTTAGAGAAACAATATCACTTCTCAATTCAGTTCACGGCGGATTTGATTGCCATGAATGCTGCCAATTGTATTATTAGCAGCACCTACCAAGAAATTGTGGGCAAGCCAGATAGTGTGGGACAATATGAGTCCTATCATTGTTTCTCGATGCCGGATCTTTATCATGTTGTCTCTGGGATTAACTTGTTTAGTCCCAAGTTTAATGTGGTCGCACCAGGGGTTAATGAGACGGTGTTTTTCCCCTATCAGCGCCAAGAGGAGCGGGTTCCGAGTGATGTGGAGCGTTTAGATCAATTGCTCTTTACCGATGATGATCCGGCCCAAGTCTTCGGTAAACTCGATGACCCGAACAAGCGACCTTTGTTTTCGATGGCTCGCCTCGATCGCATCAAAAATCTCTCGGGATTAGTCGAATGTTTTGGGCAAAATCCGGAGCTACAAGAACATTACAATTTGATTTTCATTGCCGGCAAATTGCGGGAAGAGGAGTCCGATGATGCTGAAGAGATTGCCGAAATGCGCAAACTCTATGAATTGATTGAACGCTATAATCTTCAGGGTAAATTCCGTTGGTTGGGGGTTCGTTTGCCTAAAGTCGATTCAGGAGAAGTTTACCGCGTCATTGCCGATCGCCGTGGCGTTTTTGTGCAACCGGCTCTCTTTGAAGCCTTTGGCTTAACCATCCTCGAAGCGATGATTTCCGGATTACCCACCTTTGGAACTCAGTTTGGTGGTCCTCTGGAAATCATCCAAGACAAAATTAATGGGTTTTATATTAACCCCACTAATTTAGAGGAAATGGCCCAAAAGTTAGTGGACTTTGCCACGAAGTGCGAGCAGAATCCTGACTATTGGTTGGAGATTTCCAATCAAGGAATGGAGCGAGTCTATAGCACGTACACCTGGAATATTCACACATCGCGCCTGTTGTCAATGGCGAAAACTTACGGTTTCTGGAACTACTCGTCTCAGGAAAACCGGGAAGATATGTTGCGCTATCTCGAATCCCTGTTTTACCTCATCTATAAACCCCGCGCCCAAGCCATGTTAGCTGAACACATGACGCGATAACCCCACAAACAAACTGGGGGCAAGTTGCCCCCAGCAGAGGGCAACCATAACGGTACGCCCCGACATCTTTCTGTTCCCTGTTCCCTGTTCCCTGTTCCCTGTTCCCTTCTCATTCCTGATTCCGATGTTGCCAAGCTAAATCCAACAATTTGCTCCAACGTTTTTGAGCTTGTTTAGGGGTACAGTTGAGGATGTTGGAAATTTCCGTGTTGTTGCATCCTTGTTGTTTGAGGGCAATGAGTTTCACTTGGGGAGGAGTGAGATCTTTGAGGAAACGTTGCCATTGCCCCGGAGACATGCCTAGATTGCGATCGAGATCAGCGCCAAGCCATTGGTGAACCAGTTTCCAATTGCCAGCCCGAGAGAATTTCTCGACATGGTATTTAAACCGTTGTTGGAGATAGTCCCGTTGACGAGCCGTTAAGCCAAGAATTTCATCGATTTCATGGGCGGGGATATCTTGCAGTTTCAGGGTGAGATAATCAATGCACTCAGGTTGTCCTTGGTCTTTGAGATAGTTGATGAGGGCTTTGATGACGCGATCGCGCATGACGGATTCCGCCGGGTCGATGGTATCAGACACCATCTGTTCGCGCACTTGACGGGCGGCGGCCGAGCGGCTGACGCTTTCGTCTTCTTCGCTTTTGCCGGATTCGACGGCTAACTCCATGTCAATGGATGTTTCGGGGGGTTGTCCCTTGGCAAAACCCTGGGCTCTCAGGATAATTAACTGTTGGGAGTTCCGTCCTGGGAGGGAAATGCGCCGTTTGGCATATTGCTCGGTAAACGCCATGTATTCGGCCAGTTCAACCCGAGTTTTGGGGGTATAGTTTTCGGGGACATCATGTTCCCGGCGAAAGGCGCGTAGAACTTCGATATAAAAGCCTTGCAGGAAGTCTTCGATGAGGGTATAGCGGCCTTGGAAGCCTAGGCGAGCGCGGCTGGGGGCAATATGGCGATAGACGATGACACTCAGGTTACTGTGTAGTTCACTCCGACCTCGTTTTGAGCCGAGTTCGTAGTAACCGGCTATTTTTTGAATCCGATGTTGAGCCAGATTCAGTTGCCATTTTTTAACTTCTCCTGAGCGTTGGATGCGATCGCTCTTTTCACAAATTCGCTCGACTTCTCGGGCAATCCGTTCGGCAACGGCTTGGGCGCTGCGAGAGCGGGTTTCGATGGCTTCGGCCAGCCGCTGGTTGAGGGTGTCGGCTAGGGGGTCGGCGGCAGGGCGAGCGGCGGCAGATGATGACATTGGCTGGGATTGAGTGGACTCAATGTCATGGTGACGAGGGTTGCGTTGGTCGAGGTCACGGTGGAAGGAGGTTTCAAGTTTAATAGTCATGATGGTAGGTGGCAGGTAGCGCACTGGGTAGAACACAAGTTGGTCGGTGAACGTCACAGGAGGTCTGTCGCTGAATCCATCGGCTGAATCCGTTGACGGTTCTGTGCTGTCCATACTTCAACTGTAGAGAGCCTTTGAGCCAACGTAGCCCCTATTCATGCCACTCTTTAAACCTTGCGATCGCCGTTTAACCAGTTGCTCAACTGCCCCGGTTTCCTCATGGGGGCGGGATGGGGTTCGATTACCGCAATCCCAGGCCAGCCCTCGGTTAGCGAGGAGCGATCGCCCCGGTAACGGCGTCTGACATCCCTAGTCCAGTTCCCAGAGCGATCGCCCCGGTTGCGATCACTGTGCCAATTGGCACAAATAACGCCGCCCTAGAGCCTGATTCGAGAGCCTGACCTCGACGACGGCGATCGGCTAGATTAAGCCCACTAGATTAAGCCCACATATCCAGCCGTGATTAAATCCAAGCCGCCGCTGTTTCCCAATTCAGCCCCCGACGGACCAGTTCAGGATGATTGGCATCTGTTAAATCTAAAATGGTGGACATTTCATACCCCGGTTCGCTGCCATCGTCGATAATCAAATCGACGAGTTTCTCAAGAGCGTCGAACAATTCAGCTTTATCCAGGGTTTGACCCACCTCCAGGGTGGGAATCGGTGTACTACTGTCTTTATCGAGCAGATAGGCTGAGGTTGAGGCAATGGGAGCTTGCAAGGCATCGAGAAGAGCAAGACAAACGGGGCGATCGGGAACCCGAATCCCCGTGGTTTTGCGTTTGGGGGACATGACCAGTTTTGGCACTTGCTTCGTCGCCGGCAACAGAAAGGTAAACGGCCCAGGGATAAGACGTTTCATAATTCGATAAGCCGGATCCGAGACTTGGGCATAACTGGCAATGTTCGACAGAGACGGGCAAAGAAAGGTTAACGGTTTTTCATTGGACAGTTGTTTAATTTGACGAACTCGTTGCACCGCAGACTTGACGCTGATGTCACAACCGATGGCGTAAACCGTATCGGTGGGATATAACATCACGGCCCCTTGAGCTAGGGCATCCTTAATTTCCTCTATTCGTCGAGGTTGCGGGGTGTCCGGATGAACTTCGTAAATGGTTGCCATAGGGTTGCAATAATGAGAGATGATCAATCGGGTGCATTGGAGCGCCCTGCCACCCTATAATCGCATTGGATTTGCTATCACACCGGGTTAAGGGGGCAACAGAGCTAAGGATGAGCCGTCGCATTGCCTATTTTGATTGTCCAACGGGTATCGCTGGGGATATGTGTCTCGGGGCGTTGCTCGATGCTGGCCTGCCTTTGGACTATCTCGAACAACAACTAGCCGGCTTAGGCTTGGCCGATGCTTTCGGGTTGCGGGCTGAACGAGTCCATCGCAACGGTCAAGCTGGGTTAAAGCTGCATGTGGAGTTACCCACAGTCACTCAAGACCCCCCCACCCTTGAGGGGAAAACGTTTGAGGGGCATCATCACCACCATCATGGCACTCGTCATTTGCCTGAGATTGAAACGATGATTCAGGGCGCGAATTTGAGCCAGCGTGCCACGGACTGGAGTTTGAGGGTGTTTCGATGTTTGGCGGCGGCGGAGGGGGCTGTTCACGGCATTAGCCCCGATCGCGTCCATTTTCATGAGGTGGGGGCAACCGATGCGATCGTTGATATTGTGGGAACCTGTATCGGCCTGGATTGGTTTGAGGTTGACCAGATTTTTTGTTCGGCTCTCCCTAGCGGTGGCGGTACGGTGAAAGCGGCTCATGGACGGCTGCCGGTTCCGGTTCCGGCGGTGCTGAAACTGCTGGAAATGGGCGGGGTGATGATGTATGACAATGGCATTCAGCGAGAGTTAGTCACCCCCACGGGAGCGGCTTTGATGGTGACGTTGGCCGAGTCGTTTGGCCCGGTTCCGGCGATGAGGCTTCAGCACACGGGGTTGGGGGCCGGAACTCAGGAGTTGCCGATTCCGAATCTATTGCGTCTGTGGTTTGGAGAAATCGAGGAGAGGTTGGCGGGGGGCGATCGCGTCTGTGTTTTGGAAACTCAGTTAGATGACACTACGCCTCAGGTGATTGGCTATACCTGCGATCGCCTGTTCGAGATGGGGGCTTTGGATGTCTTGACTCAACCGGTTCAGATGAAGAAATTTCGCCCCGGAATCTTGTTAACGGTGATTTGTCCCCCGGAGAAACAAGGGATCTGTGAACAGGTGATTTTCCAAGAAACCACCACTCTCGGCATTCGCCAACGGCTACAACAGCGATCGATTCTCCATCGTCGCCTTGAGACGGTCACCGTTGACGGCCAACCGGTTCGCGTCAAAATTGCCACGGATGCCAGCGGGGCGGTGGTCAATGTTCAGCCGGAATATGAGGATGTAGCGGCGATCGCCCGGACACAACAACGCCCCTGGCAACAGGTTCAGCAACAGGCCCAAGCGGCTTGGGTTAACTCTGGATGATGACTCTAGATCTCGAACGGCTCGACAATGAAAACAATTATCATTTACCATAGTCACAACTCGCCACAGCCTCAAGATTTATGGTCAATACCCCCATGCTCAACACCGTTCCCGTGACCGTCCTGACTGGCTATTTGGGAGCCGGAAAAACCACCCTTCTCAACCGCATCCTCACCTATGAACATGGCAAAAAAGTTGCCGTGATTGTCAATGAGTTTGGTGAGGTGGGTATCGACAACCAACTGGTGATTGATGCCGATGAAGAAATCTTCGAGATGAATAACGGCTGTATCTGTTGCACCGTCAGAGGCGACCTAATTCGCATCATTAGCAATTTAATGCGGCGGCGCGATAAATTTGACCACTTAGTGATTGAAACCACAGGCTTAGCGGACCCCGCCCCAGTGATTCAAACCTTCTTCGTTGATGAAGATATGCAAGAACAGCTCAACCTGGATGCGGTGGTGACGGTTGTCGATGCTAAACATATCCATGATCACTGGGATGCCGATGAAGCTCAAGAACAAATCGCCTTTGCCGATGTGATTCTGCTCAACAAAACGGATTTAGTCAGCGAAGCCGAGTTACAAGACCTCGAAACGCGCATCCGTTCTATGAATATCATGGCCAAGGTCTATCGCACGCAAGATGCTGCCATTGAGATGAATGATATTCTCGGCGTTAAGGCCTTTGATCTCAATCGAGCCCTGGAGGTTGATCCCCAATTCCTCGACGAAGATGCTCACGAGCATGATGAGACGGTGGGATCGATCGCCCTAGTGGAATCCGGGGCCGTCGATGCTGAGAAACTCAATGCTTGGCTGAGTGAGTTATTGCAAACCCAGGGGCCGAACATCTTTCGCATGAAAGGTATTTTGAATCTGGATGGGGAAGACGATCGCTTCGTCTTTCAAGGGGTGCATATGCTCTTCGATGGTTCCCCCGATCGCCCCTGGAAGCCCCAGGAAACCCGCAAAAATGAATTAGTCTTCATTGGCCGCGATCTCGATGAAACGCAGTTACGAGAGGATTTTCGCGCGTGTCTGGTCTAAGGAAATCTCCCCTCAAACAAGAACGTCGGGGTCAGTTGCGCGACTATGGAACGGCTCTGGCCTGGACTCCCGATGGCCATCAAGTGGCCATGGCCTCGGCGGCCGGAGAGATTGTCCTCATTGCCCTCGACGGCAGACCGCAACAGGTGCTGCGAGACCCCGAGGGCCAGTCTATTGATGCTCTATCGATCTCCCATGATGGACAGTTCCTGGCCGCTGGGGGACAAGCCGGGGATGTGATGATTTGGCGCCTGGGAGACTCTCCTCAACGGATCACTTGCTTGGAAAATGCCCGCACCTGGGTCGAACACCTGGCCTGGCATCCTCAGCGTAATGAGTTAGCGTTTGGGGTCGGTCCTTATGTCCAAGTTTGGGATGCTGAGGCGGCGGAGGTGGTCACCACCCTGATGTTTGAAGCCTCTTCGGTGTTAGATCTCGCTTGGCATCCTGAAGGCACTCAGTTAGCCGCAGGAGGCCATCAGGGGATTAAAGTTTGGAGTTGCCAGGCTTGGGATGATGATCCCCAAGTCTATGAGATTCCCGCCGCTAGTCTCTGTCTCGCCTGGTCTAGCAATGGGGAATATCTAGCCTCGGGTAATATGGATCGCACTCTGGTGGTTTGGGCGATGGGTAATCCCTATCCTTGGCAAATGCAAGGCTTTCCGGGTAAGGTGCGAGATTTGGCTTGGTCTGAGTTTTGGTTGGGAAACGCCCCCCTGTTGGCGGCCAGCAGTCGTGAGGGGATTGTTATCTGGGATAAACATCCGCAGGATGAGGACGGTTGGAATCCTCAAGTGTTGGAACTGCATAATGGTCGTGTCAGTGCGATCGCCTTTCAACCTCGCACTCAACTCCTGGCCTCGGCCTCGGAAGATGGCTCGATTTGTCTTTGGCAAGATGCGGTTGAGGTGGTGCAACTCCTCGATGGAACGGAGGGCGGTTTTTCGGCTCTGGCCTGGAACCCCGATGGCACCGCTTTGGCGGCTCTGGGAGATACGGGCGACTGGCTGCTTTGGCAGCAACGCCGCCCCAAAACCGGATTTTTCTAGGAGCTGTCCTCGGAGAAGAGGATTTAAGAATTTGAGGATTTAAAGTCTCGCCAGATGTGTGATAATGATTATCATTCACGAGGTATTCACGAAAATAGCTCAATCTGCGACCCCATTACCGAGAACGTCAGCCATGTCTATTCTTGATCGACCAACGCTTCTGAACTTACCCCGTCGTTGGGGTCGTCCTCTGTGGGCGATCGCCACCTCTGTTACCGTAGTCGGGTTAAGTAGTTGTGCGGCGGACCCTGATCGTACCTCTGCAACGCCTCAAGGGGAAAGCGACAGCGAGGAACTGCAAGTTGTCACCAGCTTTCTACCGATGACTCAGTTCACCAAAGCCGTCGTCGGCGATCGGGCCGAGGTTACCCAACTGTTACCCCTTGGCGTTGATCCTCATGACTATCAAGCTCGGCCCGCCGAAGTTCAAACCTTGGCCGAGGCGGATATCTTGGTGAAAAATGGTTTGGGGATGGAGTTCTATCTCGATGGCCTCATCGCCAATGCTGAGAATCCCGATTTGTTGATCATCGATACCAGTGAGGGAATCGCGGTTCTCTCGAGTCAGCACAGCAAAGGTCACGAGCATGACCATGATGAGCATGACCATGATGAGCATGACCATGATGAGCATGACCATGATGAGCATGATCATGATGAGCATGACCACGATGATAACCACGCTCATGAACATGATCATGGACATCACCATGGAGAATACAATCCTCACATCTGGATCGATCCCAAGCGAGCGATCCAACAAGTAGAAAACATCCGCGATGGTCTAATCACCCATGATCCTGAGGGAGAAGCCGAATACACCGCCAATGCAGCGGCGTATATTGAACAGTTGCGGGATCTCGATGCTGACATTAGCAACGCCTTAGAGCCTTATGCGGGAGAAACCTTTATTGTGTTTCATGACTTTGCCCCCTACTTTGCCGAGAGCTACAATTTAGAAAGCGATTTCTTGGTAGATATCCCTGAATCCAACCCATCTCCCGGAGATGTACAGCGAATCTCGGAACAGGTGGCCAACACCAACTTGAAAACTCTTTTGGCCGAACCTCAAGCTGGACAAGAGGCCTTTAGTGCTTTGGCCCAAGATTTAGACATCAATGTTAGTATTTTTAGTCCGGTCGCAGTAGCCTTCAGTCCTGAGGACATGGAACCTGAGGCCTATCTGACGATCATGCGTGAGAACTTAGCGAATCTCCAGTCAGCCTTTGCGGGTTCGGCTCAGTCTTGGTGGGAGCTTGAGACACCTGAGCTGGCCCACGTCAGTCATTAAAAAGCCGCAAAAGACTGCAAAAAGACAACATCAATCCAGCCGTAAACTATGGGTTTAATGCTAGCTAAGAGAACGGAGGGAACGCTTGAGTGATACTGTACTGACCGTTGAAAACGTAACGGTTTATCGTGAATCCTATGCAGCGGTGCAGAATGTCTCATTTTCCCTTGACGCGGGAACAGACACCGCGATTGTCGGTCCTAACGGTGCGGGAAAAAGTACCCTAGTCCAAGCCTTATTAGGGATTTTACCCCGACAATCGGGAGATATTTTTGTCTTGGGACAAGCGTTGAGCCGTCAGGGGTCTCTCCCTCCTGCGGTGCGTGAGAAACTGGCCTATCTTCCTCAACAGTTTCTCTTTGATCGTCGTATTCCGATTACAGTCGAGGAATTGGTGGGTCTGGGTTGGGACCCCCCTGGACTCCGATTTCCTTGGCTGGGGGGACGACAGCGGTTTCACCAAGTCCGTCAGGCCTTAGCACGGGTGGATGCGGCCCATTTGCGATCGCAACCCATCAGCCGTCTCTCGGGTGGGGAGATGAAGCGAGTTTTGTTGGCCTATTGTTTAGTACGTCCCCGCAGTCTCTTAATTTTAGATGAAGCACCGGCGGGTTTAGATATTCAAAGTGAGTCGGAGTTTTATCAACTTCTCTATCAGTTGAAACAAGAACAAGGCTGGGCAATTTTGCAAGTTTCTCATGATTTAGATATGGTCCGGCGACATTGCGATCGCGTCCTCTGTCTGAACCGAACCTTACGCTGTCAGGGAGTTCCTGACATCGCCCTTTCACCGGAAAACCTCGTCGCCGCCTACGGAAACGAGCGATCGCCGTACCATCATTCCCATTCGTAACCTCTGATTATTTCCCATTATTTCCCATGTCTTTTTCGGCTGAAATCGCTCGTGTCACAGATTTATTCCAACTCCCCTTTATGCACCGCGCCCTCATCGGAGGCGTTCTCACAGGAGCTACTGGAGGGCTTTTGGGAAGTTTTGCTGTGTTGCGACAACTCTCATTTTTTAGTGATACTTTAGGCCATTCTGCTCTACTTGGGATTAGTTTAGGAGTTGTGTTTGGGGTTAATCCTACGTTAGTCCTATTACCGTTTGCAGTTGTCTTTGCTTTAGTAGTATCGTATTTATTAGAAAAAACCAAAATCTGGACTGATGCTTTGTTAAATATCGTCTATTCCTCGTCTCTAGCATCGGCAATTATCCTTCTGAGTTTTGTGGGTCAATATAAAGGAGGATTAAACAACCTTTTATTTGGAGATATCCTGGCAATCCGTCCTGGAGATTTAGTGTTTAGCTCTGTTCTTCTCGGAGTCTGTATTGTGTTTATCGGCTTAACTTTGCGAACACAAATGTTAGTGACACTCCATGAAGAATTAGCGATGGCTCGCGGGATTTCCGTCTCAACCCATCGCATGATCTTTACAACGCTCTTAGCCCTGGTGGTGGCAATTTCGATTAAGGCGATCGGTGTTTTGCTGATTAGTGCCTTTGTGGTTACTCCCGCTTGTACCGCACAATTGATGACCGGTAAATTTTCCCATTACATCGTTATTTCTGCCATAATTGGTGCGATCAGTGCTGTGGGAGGGATGGTGTTATCCGCCTTTTTTGATTTACCCTCGGGTCCGAGTATTGTGATGACTCAATTAAGCCTATTTTTCTTGGCTGCGTCATTTCCCTATTTGCGGAAACTTGCCGTTTAATTATCAGCGGTAGGTGAGGCGATCGAGGGTCGCCTGAAAAAAGGCCGTCTCGTCGAGGTTGTCTGACTCAACTTGTCCCCAACCGACGGAAAACTGGCTCGGAACTCGATAGCCACTGACCTCAGTTTCAGCAGTCATGACCCCAGAAAAGAGGCGATCGCCATAGGTCGTATCATCAGGATTTCCCCAACGCTGAAAACCGATGCGTTCCACTTGTCCTTGACCACCTAGCTTTAATCGTAACCGCGTGGTTTCTCCCAACAGATGAATCGGGGTTTCAATCTCCCTGTCGTTGAGAACCGTCCAGGGGCGATCGCCATCAGCCAAAACCGACGGAAGCCAAATACTTTCGCCTTGCATTCGTCCAATAATTGACCGGGTAATATCCTCTCCGTCCGCCGTCATCACCGGAATCAGTCCCAGAAGTTTCCACGCTAAGCGTCCGCCGCCATTGACGAGTGAATCAGCCCCAAAAATGGGCAAGATGCCCTTCATCCAGGCCGTTGCACTCCAAATCATGCCCTGATCCCAAGCGATGACTTGTTCAGCTTGGAAGGGAGTCCAGGTGTTGAGTTTGATCTGGCCGTGCATCCCCAGGCGAACGGCGGTGGCCAGGGGCGTTCCTGGGGCGATGCTATGGTTCAGGTAGCATTGTACGGGGTCGGGAAGATGAGTCAGGCGATCGGGATCGAAAACCTGAGAATTAGACCTTGCAGACTCCCAGAGGTGGTTTAGGGCAGATTTTTTCAGCATATTATTTGATGTAGGAATTAAGGCATCATCTAAAACAAACCATCAACCATCTTAACTATGACTGGGTCGAGTTTCAGAGTCATCGCCGTAACTGATCTTCTCCGATTGATAGTTCGGTGGTTCCATATGAATCGTGAGGCGAATGGGGGAAAAACGATCTTCAAGTTTGGCTTCAATATCTTCCGTGATACCATGAGCCGTTGCCAAATCTTGAGCATCAACCACAACGTGCATTTCCACAAAAAGTTGGCGACCAATCAGTCCCCGTGAGGCAATATCATGGCAATTGATAACGCCAGGAACCTCCATAACTAGATTATGGATGGCTTCGGGGGCGATCGCCATCTCATCAATCAACCAAGGGAGATTCTCCCGCAACACCTCCCAACCACTACGGAACACCAACCCAGCCACAGGAACCGCCAGCCAAATATCCAATTGAGGATACCCCAACCAAACCCCGATTAAGCCAAGCATCACGGTAATCGTAATCCAGACATCACTCATGGTATGGTGAGCATCAGCGATGAGAATCTTGCTGCCGAGTTTGATACCCACTCGTCGCTCATAGTAGGTGACCAGGATATTGACCCCCAACACAAAGAGCATGAGCCAGAGAACCAGCGGAGACATCGTCACGGGGTTCTCGTCAGCCAGCAGACGCTCTAGCACCCCCTTGAGAATCTCGAAAAACGCCGCCCCGAGAAAGGCCGCGATTCCTAACGCACCAATGGCTTCAAACTTCTGATGTCCATAGGGATGTTCGCGATCGGGTTTGGGAGAAGACAACTGACTCGTCACCAATCCTAGAATATTACTAGCACTATCAGTCGTGCTATGGAGCGCATCAGCAACTAAACTCAGGGAGCCAGTCCACCATCCCAAACATCCCTTAATGATGACCACTAACAGATTCAGGGCCAAGGTGACCAGCAACACCTGGCGGACTTGAGGGCGATGATCTATAACCATAGTCGGTCGGCTCCAAAATCAAGAGAAGTTCATAAAACGTAACTCAGTCCTGGACTGAAATGAGTCCGAGTCATGAATTTTACGCAAAATCAGTCTAATCGGCTAATTTAGAAAAGAAGCGCTTTAAGACCACCTATAGCATGAAAACTTCAAATTCCCGTAAACCCTCATCTCTAGCCGCACGAAGCCTGAAAGTTGTCGGTCTATTGTTGATTATCTCGTCCTTCGTTGACGTTTTGATTATCCCGGCTCCCTATCAACCCTTAGACCTACCTTGGCGACTTCAGTTTGCCTCAACGATTGTCGATCGCGGTATCATCCCCATGATTGGGATTGCCTTAACCTTTGCCGGCTATTGGATGGATACCTCCGGTGCGGCGACGGCTCTACCTCGTAAGAAATGGCAGGATTTGCGCTTCTGGGGGCTAATTCTCTCAAGTCTTCTCGGTGTTGTCTTCCTTTTAGTGACCGCCATTCACTTTAACGATGTACGGATGCAAAGCAGCACTCGTCTACAGGATATCCAGCAGCAAGCCCGTCAAGCGGAAACCGAGTTAAACATTCAGTTAGGGAGTGAGGAGTTTCAACAACAAGTTACCCAACAACGCACGCAACTCGAAAACCAATTGAGAGGTCTTTTGGAGAACCCGGCCCAAGTGAATCAACTGCTTGAGAGTCAGCAAACTCCTGAGCAATTGCGGGCTTTGTTGGAAGCCTCACAGGAAAATCCCGAGGAAATCGATCGCTTTTTGGATGAACAAGCCGCACAACTTCCGGAACAGTTAAGCGGACAAATCCGCGAGCGAGAGTTAGAACTAGAAAGACAGACCCGTCTTGCGGCGTGGAAATCGGCCTTCCGCATTGGGACTAGCTCGCTGCTGTTGGCAATTGGCTACATTCTCATCGGCTGGACTGGACTGAAAGGAATGATGCGTCCCCGCCGGGCCACACGCCAAGCACCATCAGCCAACTAGGTTCAACGATGTCTGGATTAGGGTAGGTCTACTCAAACCCATACGGTGTCCAGTCTCTCGGCCCATCCGCCGAGGGGCCAAGAGACACCGTTTCGGTCTTCTTTTTTAACGTTATGCTGTTGTCCCCGAGTCTATGTTTTCGATCTACATCCTGACTTACAACGAAGAAATTGATATTGCTGAATGTATTGAGTCAGCTCAAGGATCAGACGATATTATTGTGGTGGATTCTTTGAGTGGCGATCGCACCGTGGAGATTGCCCAGAGTTATGGGGTTCGTGTTGAGCAACACGCCTTTGAAAGCCATGGGAAACAGCGGACTTGGATGCTGCGATCAATTCCCACTCGCCATGAGTGGGTATACATCCTCGAAGCCGATGAGCGGATGACTCCTGAACTGTTCGCCGAATGCCTAGCCGCCACTGAGCAAAACCAGTTTATCGGCTATTATGTGGCAGAACGAGTCATGTTTATGGGGCGTTGGATTCGCCACAGTACCCAATACCCTCGCTACCAACTGCGGTTATTCCGCAAGGATAACGTTTGGTTTGATGATTACGGCCATACTGAACGAGAAGTCTGTGATGGCCCGACCGCCTTTTTACACGAAACCTATCCTCACTATACCTGTGGCAAAGGGTTAAACCGCTGGATTGAAAAGCATAACCGCTATTCGAGCGATGAGGCC
This sequence comes from Phormidium willei BDU 130791, assembly GCA_001637315.1. Classification (GTDB taxonomy): domain Bacteria; phylum Cyanobacteriota; class Cyanobacteriia; order Cyanobacteriales; family Geitlerinemataceae; genus Sodalinema; species Sodalinema willei. Next base: position 22,740 of record LSZA01000065.1, read on the forward strand.
AAAGAAACGCTGCGCCAACTTCACTACGGTAAAATTCAATGGCGCAACCTCTTGTGGGGAGCGACGGAAGTCGAGCGGCGACGAGCCTTAAAAGACTTGTCCCTGAGGCTTCCTCTGCGTCCCCTGGTGCGTTTTCTCTATATGTATATCTTTCTCGGTGGTTTTCTCGACGGACGAGCCGGCGTGGCTTGGTGTACCTTGCAATCATTTTATGAATATCTAATTTTGTTAAAAGTCCGTGAGTTGAAACAACAAGGTTATGTCCCCCCTCGACCCGAACCCGCCAGCAATGGCGTTGAGCCACCGCCGTCAGGGAAAAGTTCAGTGGTCAAAACCCCCTTTTAACGGCTGAGGTCGCTAGCAGCGATCCGATGGATGTTACCCTTGAACTGGGGAGATTAGCGATCCCCTCACTGGGTCACTCGAATTGTGACCTCCGTTGACCGTTTTGACCCCTTTGCAACAATTCTTCACATCTTCTAAGATAAAGACATCACGTTTAATGGCGAACCGTAAGCCCTAGCGCTAGTTGACGCTGGTTTAGGGGACAAGGTCAGTCGACTCAGTTATCGCTCTTTTGGATGAGAGTAAGGTATCCGTGCTGCAACGTTTACGGCAAGATTTAAAAAACGATTTAATCGCAGGATTGCTGGTGATTATTCCGTTGGCTACCACCATCTGGATTTCCTTGGTCATTGCCAACTGGACGATTGACTTTTTAACCAGTATCCCCAAGCAGATTAATCCCTTTGATGGACTCAACCCAATCTTGGTGAATCTGTTAAATCTCCTCGTGGGGTTAGCCGTTCCCTTATTGGGGATTCTTTTGATTGGCTTGATGGCCCGAAATATCGTTGGCCGCTGGCTACTCGATTTTGGAGAAACGTTAGTCCAAGCCATTCCCCTGGCGGGATCCGTCTACAAAACCTTAAAGCAACTCTTACAGACACTTCTACAAGACTCCAATAGTAAGTTTCGTCGCGTCATTCTAGTCGAGTATCCTCGCAAAGGGATCTGGGCCATTGGTTTCGTGACGGGAAACATCAGCAGCAGCATTCAAACGCATATGTCAGAGTCGATGCTGAGTGTATTTGTGCCGACGACCCCCAACCCGACCTCAGGATGGTACGCTATTATTCCCGAACATGAGGCCATCAACGTTAACCTCTCGATTGAAGATGCGTTTAAAATCCTAATTTCTGGTGGAATTGTCTGTCCCGCACCGCCGGAAGAATTGGCTGAGTCACAGCGGCCGACTCTGGAACAACTGCTCTCGCGTCGCAAAAATAAGTCGGAGATCGAGACGAGTGTTCCTGTGATTGAAGAGGATGCTGAAACCGTGGAAGGGTAAAGGCAATCAGTTCCCCGGTTTAGGGTTGCGGCTTAATCCTTGAACCGCCGCCGTTGAGACTGTATTCTCAGCGTTGTCCTGAGGGTTATTCTAGGATTATTCTCAGGATTCAGCAGCGAATTGAGTCTGACGTTTCCCTTTTGGCCGTATTCATTTTTAACTGACAGTTTTAACTTAAAATGCAAGCTCGTAGCATCTCCCGTGAATTGGCTTTGTTGAGTCTAAGTCAACTTCCTAAACGTTCTAGTAAACTCAGTCAACATCAACTGAATGATTTGATCGTGGCGGCCGTCCGGGCCATGACGCTTGAGGTTCATGAATCCCTGGAGACAGCGGCGGCTGAATTGAAGCGGGGTTACGATCGCCTCATGGATGAAGAGATCCGCGACCGTGATATCACTAGCTCAAAAGCCAGTCTGAGCGAGGCGATGGAGTTGACTCGCCACGCCATCGATCGCCTGGGAATGGCCATTGAACTGCCCGAATTTGTCCAATTGGCGAATCAAGCCGAGGTTCAAGACTACGCCTTGGAACTGTTGCTGGCGGCGGTGCAACATCGCCAAGAAATCGATGAACGGCTCGATCGCACCATTGTTGATTGGCAACTTGAACGACTGCCCCATGTTGAGCAGAATATCTTACGTTTAGCTGCCGCAGAGCTTTATTATGTCGGTACGGCGGATCAGATTGCCATTAATGAAGCCGTCGAACTCACCAAGCGCTACAGTAGTGAGAAGTCCTATCGCTTTGTCAATGGCGTATTACGCCGTCTGGTGGAACAGCGCGATCGCCCGGAAGACGAGCCAATTGGCGGGGGATCTGACGATGCGATCGCTTCAGAAAACCCCTCCAGTCTATGATCGACAAGATCTAACTAACGATCTAAATACGTTTGATCCATCTTTAACCCGTCTAGTTTCAATACGCGCATTATGGTTTTTAACTGGTTTCGTCGTAAATTCGATCGCAGCGGCAGTCAAGAAGACGAACCCGAGCAAACTCCCCCCAGTTCAGAGGCGACAGTAGCTGATGAATCTGAGGAGGCCTCTGAATCTCGTGAGGAGGAGACGGCTGAGTCTGAACCGACATCTGAACCGACATCGGAGTCATCTCCCCAAGAAGACTATCTAGCTTGGGCCAAAGCGGCGTATCAGAATATTCAACAGCAACAGGGGACGACCATCACAACAGATTCCCCTGAGACGGAAGCCGAGCCTGAGCCGGTTGCTGAAACGGAACCCGAGCCAGAACCGGAGCCAGTAGCT
>LSZA01000066.1 GCA_001637315.1 Phormidium willei BDU 130791
TAAAATCCCTTTGAGGGATTGAAACCGAGTACTTAAACTTGAGAACCTGCAACTGAGAAAGTAGATTCCTGATGACGTCTAGGGTCAAATACCAAACACTCGATTTTTTTAAAAAAATCGGGTGTTTCACCCTGGCATCTGCGCCATTTCCCCCAAACAACCCACCCCCCTCCACAATAACCCCGGACAGGTCAGGTAAAATGAGGAGACCCTAAACCACTCCCTCAGCGCCGTGACACAACATCGCGCCCAACCCAACTCACAAACCCTCCAGCATCACCTCGCCGCCGTCGCCAAAGACTACTATGGCCTCCTCGGCCTCCATCCCTCCGCCTCCGTCATCGAAATTCGCCAAGCCTACCGTCAACTCAGCAAACGCTATCACCCCGACACCACCACCCTTCCCCCCCACATCGCCAAAGGGAAATTTCAGCAACTCAACGAAGCCTACGCCACCCTCAGCAACCCCGATCGCCGGGCCACCTATGACCTAAACATTCGCTATTCCCGCATCTCCGTCATGCAGCCGGGTCCCCCCCTCAACCGCTCCCCAGGCGCCTCAGGCCATTCCCCGAACCACGCCTATCTCGATCCCATCGATCGCCCCCTCTCCCCCGGCGAACTCTTCGCCCTCCTCCTCATGGGCGCCTCCCTCCTCGGCTGTCTCCTCCTGGCCATCGGTATCGCCATCTGGCGGGGTGATCCCCTCTAACGCCTAGCCTCTCGGGGTCTTCTCCCTTACAATAGAAAGAGAGAATCTTAAGTTTTGTTGCGCGATATGACCCCCTCTGCTGACACCCCCCTCTATAACCACCCCCTCCCCGATATCGAAGATTGGCTCCGATCGCTCGGCTGCCAACAAGACCCCCAGGAACTCCACCACTGGAACGTCGAACGCCCCCAATGGAACGCCGACATCTGGCTCGACGTCGATCGCCTCGTGGTGCGCTACCTCGACAAAAACGCCAGCCCCAGCAGCGATGACGGCCGTTCCCGCTCCTTCCAATACTCCCTCAGCCGAGAAGACATCGAAAACGCCGTCTTCGGAGACGGCGTCGAACAAGCTATCTTTGGAAATTCCTAAAACTCCTGCAACTAAAACTCTTGCAACAACTGCGGTAGATAATCATAGCCATCGACCCCAATCACCGCAATAATCTGCGATCGCCCGCCACTCAACAGGCCCTCAAACGCCTCCTCCCCCAACTGGCCGCGCAAAATCGCCAATACCCCCGCCGCCTGTCGCCACTCGCTGGCCTCAATTTGCTGTAACACATAGGCCGCGATCGCCCCCATCGTCACCGCCCGCGGCCAATCCTGAAGCCCATAATAGCCCTCCGCCAGCGCCGCCAAACTCAACCCCCGCAAATACAAATCCCCCGACGACTGAGCCGCCTCCACCCCCTTCCGCAAATACCCCACCGCGGCCGAAGGCTGCTCCAACAACACATAGGCCAACCCCAAACTGTAATAACACAACGCCAAACTCTGGCGATCGCCCAACTGTTGCGACAACTCCAACCCCTGCTCAAGATAGCCCATCGCCTGTTGCGAGAGATCCGCATCCAGCCGTTCCACCTGTTGCGCCGCCAACACCTGAGAATAGCCCAAATTCACCAACGCATTCGCCACCCCCAAGCGATCGCCCACCTGTCGCGCCAAAATCAAGGCCCGCTGACTGCGATCAATCGCCTCACTGTACTGCTTGCGAGACAAACACAACCGACTCAAATGATTATAATTCGCTAACTCACACGCACGATCGCCCGCCTGCTGCGCGATCGCCAACGCCTCCTCATGAAACTCCTGCGCCCGCTCATAATCCCCCAACGCCCGCTGCGAATAGCCCAACAACGTCAAAATCCGGGCCTTCTCCTGAGTTCCCTCCACCCGCTTCAGAGGAACCTCCAAATACGCCAGCGTCTGCTGCAAATACCCCCCAGACAGCGACGCAAACACCCCCCCATACAGCGGAAACGTCTCCCGCCGCGCAAAACTACGCAAAATCTGCAACGTCATCTGAAAACAACACTCCGTCAACCGCTCACGAGCCGCAAACCCTTGCGACAACTGACCCCAAATCGACGCAAACACCAAAAACGTACTCACCGACAATTGTTTCCCCATCTTGGCACTATAGGGCTGGCGATCAAACCACGCCACCAGCCCCCGCTGCAAGCCCTGCAACAGCACCGCCAACTCCAACCAAGGGCGATCGCCCAAATCCAGATGACGTTGCGCCAACGCCTCCAATGACCCCCCTTGCTGCAACGTCGCAAACACCTCCCGAGGGAAATAGGCCGCCGTCTTCCGCGCCCACAACGACCAAGGACCCGGCTGCTGCTGAGCCTCCCCAAAGCCAATAGAGCGATTTCCCCCCTCATACATCCAACTGACTAAATCCCCTTCCAACTCCGCCAAGCGCCCTAACCCCTCACTCAACCCAGCTCCCAACTCCTGAAGCTGAGACTCCGGCTGGGTTTTGAGGGCCTGAGCCAACTGGTGTAGGCGATCGCTCGTCCAAGGTCGTTCCTGATTCGGGTCCAGCACCCCCACCAGCACCGCCAACCGCTCCTCCGACGCCGCCGCCGAGAGGCGTTTCACCGTCGTTGTCACCGCCGCCGTGGTTTGATGCTCCTGTTCCCAGCGCCGCAACTGCCCTTCAATGGTCTGTAACGCCCGTAACTTGCGGCTCACCTTCGACGACGAACCCGCCGAACTCTCCAAACTCTCGCGACGTTCTAACAAACAGCGCTCAAAAATCTCCGAAGTTCCCGGACGAATCTCCCGTAACAGCCGTTGATAGACCTGTTCAACCGATCGCACCCGTCCCGCCAGAGTACTGTCGAGGAGTTTATCAATAACCTGTAAATAGCGATCGCGATCGGACATCACTCAACCCCACATTATGGCAATAACAACTCCACATCCCCCGATTGAGGGAGCCGAGGAACCTGACGTTGACGGCGTTGTTCCTCTCCCTCCAGAGACATCTCATCCACCGTCTCTGGCCTTCCCTCAGCCAACTCTCGATTGGCTTGCTCCTCCACCAAAGACAGATAATTGGGATTAAACAAACTCGTCAACACATGAACCAGGCGATCGCGCTGCTGACGGCTTAAACTGGCGATCGCCGCCTGATCCCCTTGCAACGGGTTCTCCGTCAATACATTCGCCCCTGGATAGGTATCCCGCACCATCCGCTCATAGGCCCCCAGATAATCCGCCAGGGTTAACTTCCAATCCAAACGAAAGCGATTCGGCCGAGCCTTAATAAAAATGTGATAGCGAATCAGACGAGAGATCAGCGTACTCTCCTCATCCCTCTCCCCCGTTTCCGCATTCACATACTGATTTTCCAGAGGTAACTCTGGCATCATCTCATAAACCTCCCGCCACAGATCACGAGTATTGCGGGGTCGTTGGGCGATCGTCTGGGGGGACACCCAAGACCCCTCCCCAGCCGCCTCCTGCAACTGTGCCGCATTCGCTCCAATAACCGTCAACGCCATTAGACTTAAGGCAATGACCAAAAAATGCGTAACTCGCTTTTGCAATCGGGAGGAGATCATGGCTTAAACCCGTTCAAACAAACCCAACAGGACTCTCAATCCATTTAACATTGATTCACCACTGGCCTTTAATCACCAATAATCTCAGGTTGCGTCAACTCATCAGACATCTCAACGATCGCCCGCACCACCGGCTTCATCCCCGGCTCGTCTAAATTATCAAAATCTTCATAGCGCCGACGTTTAGCGCGATTGGCCACCTGGACGGTGATACGATAGCGATTTGAGGCTGCATCGACGAGTTCTTCGGCACGACGCATTAAGTTCGTAGTTTCGAGGGGAGTGCGTTTCTGCATAGGATTCAAGTGAACCGGCTCAGACAAAAGAACATCCCCCAGTGTAACAAACTCTTTGCCCGAATGAGTCCGCCAGAATCGGTTTGCCCGAATGAGTCCGCCAGCATAGACCGACCACAACGAATCTGCAAACTGGAGTTTAGGCGTTGACAGAAACGGTAAATGTGTTATAATGATAAATCGTTTGCCGATGTAGCTCAGTGGTAGAGCACTCGATTCGTAATCGAGCGGTCACGAGTTCAAATCTCGTCATCGGCTTTTTAAGTCCTACGGGCGTTCCGTGCGATCGATGACCCAGAGATTACCCGCCTCTTGCCAGGTCCAAATCAACCGTTGTTGGTCCCGCGAGAGATCGCCATTGTTCATCTCATAGATGACATCCACCTCAACCACCGCCTCATTGCGATCCTCGCGTATCACTCGGACATCATTCACCCGTACCCGATCAACCCGACTCCACCAATCTCGATAACTCTCAAAGCCATCAGGGTGTAGATTGCGATTTTGCTGCATCCGCCGAGATAAACGATTCCAGCCCAGACTGAGGTCATAGACATCATCTCCCCCTAACGCCGCATAATAATCGCGAGTACTCTGACTCACAGAAGGACGCGGTTCCGGAGTGGGTTCCGGAGTGGGTTCCGGTGTCGGAGTGGGTTCTGGTGTGGGTTCCGGAGTGGGTTCCGGTGTCGGTTCCGGTGTCGGAGTGGGCGTCGGCGTCGGGGTTGGGGTCGGCGTCGGCGTCGGGGTTGGGGTCGGTGTCGGAGTGGGCGTCGGGGTCGGTGTTGGGGTTGGGGTCGGCGAGACGACGACGGGGTCATCATCTTGAGGGGGGCGATCGCGATCCTGCAAGGCCACCGTGGCCATCACCCCACCGCCAATCACCCCCAGCAGCAACGCACCTAAAAGAACCCCCTTCTTATGCTTCGAGGCCGGCTGGGGCGAGGGACTCGTCCTCGGTGACGACACTCTAGGGGAAACCGCTTCAGTGGCCCCCTGCGTCGCTGGAGGTGTGCCTGCATTCCAACCTGGGGCAACTGCCACCGTTGGCCCACTCGTCTCTGGCCCAGGGGCCACTGGAACCGTCGGCGGAATTGGGGTCGATCTGTTGCCATCTAAGGCCGCTAACATCTCGTCGGCACTGGCAAAGCGATCGCGAGGATAGGCCGCGATCGCCCGATCCAACACCGCCACCAACGGGCGATCCTGTAGCGTCACCAGAGATTGCCAAGAAATCTCCCCAGTCCGAGGATCGCTCGGTAAATCCTGAGGAAGCTTACCCGTCAACAGAAAAATCGCCGTTAACCCCAAACTATATAAATCACTGGAAAACAACGGCCGGCCCGCCGCCTGTTCACTCGACATAAAGCCAGGAGTCCCAATCACAATACTGCTCGTCAGAGACCCCGAACCACTCATGACTGTGGTCATCGTTTCCCGTACCGCCCCAAAATCAATCAAGACCGGCTTTCCATCGCGATCGCGCAAAATAATGTTATCCGGCTTAATATCCCGATGTACAATCCCCTGACGATGCACAAACGCCAACACCGGCAACACCTCCCGCAACAGATCGCGAATCTCCGACTCCGAGAAGGTTCCACGACGATTCAGCCGTTCCGTCAGAGTTAAGCCCTCAACCCACTCCTGAACCAGATAAAACTGCTCAGCTTCGACAAAATAAGCATAAAGCCGGGGAATTTGAGGATGATTATCCCCGAGGGATTCCAAAATCGCTGCCTCACGGGCAAAGCGTTGTTCAATCAACCGCCGCGTCGCCTCATCCTGACTGGTGGGTTTAAGCTGCTTGAGAACACAACGCCGGTGAGAGGGCATTTGCGTATCTTCGACTAGAAACGTCTCACCGAAGCCCCCTCGCCCTAAAGATTGTAAAATTCGATAGCGTTGGTTTACGAGTGTCATGGGGGCAGTTGACAGGTGACGGTTGACAGTTAAGAGTTAGGAGAGGGAATAGGGAACAGGGAACAGGGAACAGGGAACTTAACCAGGGATTCTCACCCGGCCCGCGCGATCGCCTAGGATAGACCAAACTGACATAAAACCAATGGAAACAATACCATAACAAGGTTTCCCCTCTTTTAACGGTGACGAGTTCATCAGTTACAGGTCATCGTTGATTCGTAACCGCTCATTCGTAACGGCTCATTGTTCATTCTTCTATTGTGGAACGTCCCCATTCTGCCTCAAAACGTCTACTCATCGCCGCAAGTGGCACCGGCGGCCATGTCTTCCCCGCCCTCGCCACCGCTGAATGCCTAAATGATCTCGACATCGAGTGGTTAGGTGTCCCCGATCGCCTCGAACGGCAATTACTCGGCGATCGCTATCCCCTGCATCTGGTTCAAGTCGAGGGATTCCAGTCTCGCCCTGGCTTGGGAACGCTACGCGTCATCTATCGCTTAATTAAAGCCACGATCTGTTGTCGTCGGCTTCTCAAACGGGGACAATTCGACGGCGTGTTTACCACGGGGGGTTATATTGCCGCCCCGGCCATTTTAGCGGCGCGATCGCTACAACTCCCCGTCATTCTCCATGAATCTAACGCCATTCCTGGCAAAGTGACCAAATGGTTTGCCCGTTGGTGTAACGTGGTAGCCGTTGGCTTCCCTGAAGCGGAACGACGACTCGCCCAATATCCCACGATTTGCCTCGGAACCCCGGTGCGATCGTCGTTTCGGGAATCGCATCACCTCGACTTACCCATTCCCCCAGATGTGCCTCTGATTGCCGTTATGGGGGGGAGTCAAGGTGCTGTAGCGGTGAATCACTTGGTACGTCAATGCGCCCCCGCTTGGTTTGAGTTAGGGGCTTGGGTGGTTCACCTCACCGGGGAGAATGACCCCGATGCGGGCAGTTTACAACATCCTCAGTATCTTGCGTTGCCCTTTTATGATCAAGTAGCGGCTCTATTACAACGGGCTAATTTGGCGATTTCTCGTGCCGGTTCAGGGTCTTTAACCGAGTTGGCGATCGCCCAAACTCCCGCCATTCTCATTCCCTTCCCCTACGCCGCCGAAGACCATCAATTCTATAACGCTGTCGGCTTTATGGAAGCCGGCGCCGCCCGAGTTTTTCGCCAAGAACATCTCTCGCCAAAACTTCTACAAACGGAAGTTGAAACCCTCATAAAAGACCCCGAACAACTACACCAAATGACAACCGCCATGGCGCACTTAGCGATTCCCAACAGTGCTGAACGTTTAGCTGAATTAATTCGAGAAAAACTGAATTAAAACAGTTCATCAATGATTCTGAATCAATAATCCTGAATCAATAATCCTGAATCATTGATAGCTGTTGCCCTGTCACCTGTTCATCGTTCACAGCATTCCATAACAGCATTCCATACAGCGTTCCATTTTGTCCCAGTCTAGCCCTAACCCCCTATCTCACATTTCCCTAAAGCGGCGTTTTTTTCCGTCTGCACTGAGTCACAAACCTCTTGCGTTCGGGATGTTGCTCATTTTTCTAGTCTCGTTGTTTCTAAGATTTTGGCAACTTAACCGCTTCAATACCCTTATTTTTGACGAAATCTATTTCGCCGATCACGGGTTTAGTTATCTCAAACAACTGGATTTATTTGATGTTCACCCACCTCTCGGAAAATACTGTTTAGCCCTAGGAATTTGGCTTCACGCTCATCTTTTTGGCGGGGCGAAAACCTTCGCTGAAGCCGCCGCTGTGAGTCAACTCGATGCCATCGCCTACCGTTGGCTAAACGCCGTTACCGGGTCCCTGATTCCTCTGTTAGTGGGGGCGATCGCCTACCAATTCACCCGTCGCGATCGCCTCACACTTCTCGCCAGTAGTTTTGTTGCCCTCGATGGCTTACTTCTGGTTGAATCTCGCCTAAGTTTAATCAACGTCTATCTCATCTTTTTCGGCTTACTCGGACTGTGGTGTTTTGGCAAGGCGATCGCTCAAAATATGTCCCTAAAATGGCTGATTTTAACGGGAGGCTTTTGGGGCGCTTGTGCATCCGTTAAATGGAATGGACTCGGCTTTTTGCTGGGTGTATATCTCTTATACGGACTTGCCTGGGGACTCGATGAACTCCAATATTGGCAAACTTCAAATCTTAATAAATCCACCCCAAAAAAACCAATTCAAACTCCCCTAAAATCCATCCTCCAAATTCCGATACTCCAATTTTTGCTTAGCTTTGGCGTTGTCCCCTTTATTATCTATCGCCTGCAATGGATTCCCCATTTACAACTTCAAACTAACTTTACTTTTTTGGGAATGCAGCGCCAGATATTAGGTTATCACGAAAGTATCGGCAGTAGCGTTGATGATCATCCCTATTGTTCGCCTTGGTATAGTTGGATTTGGATGCGTCGTCCCGTCGCCTATTACTTTGAACGACTCGAAATTCAGGGGAACACAACCATTTTTGATATTCATGCGTTTGGTAATCCAATCCTTTGGTGGCTCTCGACTTTAGCCATAGCTGGATTGATATTTAAATGGTGTTTAAATTTAGGAGATTGGTTGACAAATAGGCAGATTTATGATAGTAAATTCTATCTGCAAAGTATTATTATTACTCAGTATTGTGCCAACTTTCTTCCTTGGGCAAGTGTCTCTCGCTGTACCTATATTTATCACTATATGCCCGCCTCAATGCTAGCTTTTATGACCTTAGCGGGGTGGGTTGACTCAGGTTTAGGGAAACGACATTGGCTTTGGCGTAGTCTGAGTTGGGGCGCGATCGCCGTCATCATCGCTGGGTTTATCTTTTGGCTACCCATTTATCTCGGACTTCCCCTCTCTCCCGAGGAATTTAACCGCCGTATGTGGTTTCAATCTTGGTATTAGGGAATAGGGAAGAGGGAAGAGGGAAGAGGTGGGCCGCATCAGACCGGGAAACGCTATATGATGTCTAGCAATTAGCGACTCAAGAATCACAACGAACAACTAAGATGATTCGGCATTGGCAAAGTTGGCTTATCCTGGGGGCGGTGATTCTGGTGGCGATCGCGCCAATGCTTGAACGCAGCTATCCCATCACCCATTCGACCCACTTCAACCTCAGTTGGGCCATTCAATATCAACATCAGTTTTTCAGCGGACAAGTCTATCCCCGCTGGCTAGAATTCTCCAACTTCGGCTTTGGTAATGCCACCTTTGCCTTCTATCCTCCCCTCTGTATGCTGGCGACCCTGCCCTTTCGCGCCCTGGGATGGGGACTCGAAGGCTCTCTCATTGGTAGCATGGCCCTGGCCCTAGCCGTCTTAGCTGCTGGTTTATACGGCTTAGGCGATCGCCTCTTTCCCCGCTGGATTGCCATCCTTGTGGCCGCCTTGGGCATCCTCTCCCCCTATTTCCTCGTCGATATCTATCAACGAGGGTCTCTCGGAGAAGTCTGGGCCATCGCCCTCATTCCCTGGATTAACCTCACGACTCTAGACCTCGTTGCAGAAGACCCCATTGCAGAAGACCCCATTGCAGAAGACCCCATTGCAGAAGACCCCATTGCAGAAGACCTCATTGCAGAAGACTATCACCCGCCCAACCCACTCAATTCAGATCACAATTCCGACCTCTCTTGGAGAGGCCTCCTCACAACCTGGAGAACCCTCCTGAAAGGCAAACTTCTACCCTTGACGGGGGCCTATACCCTCCTTATCCTCTCCCATCTGCCCACCCTGCTGATTTTTACCCTAATTTGGCTCCCTTTTCCCGCCTGGATTGCTGCCCCAGGCCAACGCAAATCAGCTTTATCTCGCTGTTACCTTGCCGTTGTCCTGGCCCTGGGACTGAGCGCATTTTTTCTCATGCCAATTCTCCTCGATAGCGGTTCCGTTCAACTGTCGGCCCTCTACAGTTCCCCCGACTACTTACCGCAAAATCGCCTCATCCTATCAGGACTTGGGCAATTCCAGCCCCAACTCACCGACCATTGGTTCGATCGCGGGTTACTCGATCTCTGGTGGCTGTCCGTATTCGTCAGCCTGGGGAGTGGCCTGGTAATCCTCCTGATGGCAACTGGGTGGCTTGCCAAAGCCCCCCAGTTGCGCCTCAGTGGCTATTGGTTCGCGTGCAGTAGTCTTGCCTTACTCATGACCACCGATCTTCTAGGATGGCTCTATGAAGCCACCTACGTCTTACAAGGGATTCAGTTTTCCTGGCGTTGGCTGGCCATTCCCAGTGTTTATGTGCCATTACTGCTCGGCCATGGGCTGGCCGACAGCGATCGCCGCCATCCCTCATCCCCCGCCCGCAGAGGCACTGTAGCGGTCTTCTGCGGGCTGTTAGGGGTCGCGATCGCCAGCCAGATGGCCCAAGGCATTATCATCGCCGAACGAGCCAACTACGACCCCTCAAGCATCCATCACTTTGCCCGACTGGCCAGCCAAAAAACCGTCAGCGACACCTACCGCCTGCCCCCAGGGGAGCCTTTTCTCAACTGGCATTGGCGACGGGGAGAACAACTGGCCCTGGTTGATGTCTACGAATATCGAGCCAAATGGGTAAACTTAGAAATGCCACCGACCCAGGAGTATCCATTACTGGCCTGGCAAGATGGGGGAGAAGGAGCGTTGTCACGCGATCGCTGGCAACCCGGTCAACGAGCCTTTTTGGCGAATAATCCGACCCTCGTCTCCCAAGCCGTCGAACTACGAACCTTCGACTATCCCGCTTGGTTCGTTCGTCTCGATGACCGCCCTTGGCAACGGGTTGACCATACCCGAGATGGGCGGATTCAAGTCTGGATTCCTCCGGGCGTTCATCAAGCCACTATTGCCTATCAGGGAACGTTTGCAGAGCATCTTGGAGTCATCATTACCAGCGTGACGGGCCTGTTCATCGGCTTAGGATTCGCCCTTAGCCATCGACTGTTTTGTTAACCCCTTGCCTTACCCCCCGAACCATCATGTGGTCAGCCTTGAAACGACGTTTGGCTCAACGCAGCTTTAATCTCTCTTCATCCGAAGGGTACAAGATGATTGCAGCCACCGGTGTGGCGGGACTGGTGTTGCTGTTGCGGGGGTTGGGACTCTTGCAAGGGGCCGAATGGGCCGCATCGGATCTCTTGTTGCGCCTACGACCCTCCTCTCCCCTGAATAACCGTCTGTTGGTGGTCGGAATTGATGAAGATGACTTACGGGACGTGGGAACTTGGCCGATTCCTGACCAGGTTTTGGCTGACTTGATTGAACGCTTAAATCAGTCAAACCCTCGCGCCATTGGCTTAGATATCTATCGAGATTTACCGGTTGACCCGGGTCATGACCGACTGATTGAGTTGTTTGAACAGCAAGAAAACTTAATCGGGATTGAGAAACTCGAATATGAAGACGGTTCCAAAGTCGATGCTCCTCAAGTTTTAAAAGATCGAAATGCCATAGGGTTTAATAATACATTGGTCGATGCTGATGGGGTCGTCCGCCGTAGTTACCTCTTTCTGCGCGATGAGGAGAGGACACTCCATCGTAGCTTTGCTCTCAAGTTAGCCTTGCTGTATTTGCAACAGGAGAATATTACCCCCCGAGAGGCGCCGACGGGGGAGATGCAGCTTGGGGCCGCGATCTTTACCCGCTTCGAAGCCCATGATGGCCCCTATGTTCAGGCCGACGATCGCGGCTATCAGTTTCTACTCAACTATCGCGGTCCCGCTAGCGATATTAAAACCGTCACCTTGCAGCAAGTTTTAAATGGGGAAGTGTCCGACGAGTTGATTCGCGATCGCGTCGTCTTGATTGGTTCGACGGCTTCGAGTATCCGAGATGTGTTTATTACGCCCTATAGTCGCAGTCTCTTTAATACTCAGAAGGAAGTGGCCGGGGTGTTACTTCAGGCGGAGTTTGTGGGACAGCTTCTCGATGCGTCGTTGCAAGGACGGCCCATGCTGACGGTTTGGCCGGAACTGGCTGAAGTCATCTGGATTCTAGGTTGGGCCTGGTTAGGGGCGTTCCTGAGTTGGATCTTACCCTCGGTGCGGCGATCGCTGGTGGCTCTCATCATCGCCATGCTACTGTTAACGGGACTCAGCTATGGGGCCTATTGTTTTCACCTTTGGATTCCGGTGATTCCGGCCCTGTTGTCTCTGTCTGGCTCGACGGCGGTGATTGTGGGTTATCTCGCCTATTTAGGTGAGGAATTACGCAAATCTAAGGAATTTTTGCAAAGTATCATCAATACGATTCCTGACCCCATTTTTGTCAAGGATACCGCCTTACGTTCTGTGGTTTTGAACCAAGCCTATAGTGACTTAGTCGGTTATCCTCTGACGACGTTACTCAATCGCTCTGAATCGGATATCTTTCCTCAAGCTCAAGCCGACGCCTTCCGACGTGAAGATGAACAGGTTTTGAAAACCGGCCGCGATCGCGAAACTGAAGAAACCCTCACCGACGCGGACGGAAACCTGCATATTTTGGCCACCAAGCGATCGCTTCACGCTGATGGCTCAGGGAACCACTTTCTCATCGGTGTCATTCGCGATATTACCGAACGTAAACTCCTCGAAGACCAACTCAAACAAATGGCCGCTGAGTTGGCCGAGTCCAATGCTGCCCTTAAACAAGATGCAAATCACGATGAACTGACAGGATTGCCCAACCGTAAACTTTTTCAAGAACGTCTTAGACAGTCTATTGATTGGGCGCAAAGCAATCAAAAACTTGTGGGTGTGATGTTTTTAGATCTCGATGGCTTCAAGGAGGTCAATGATACCTTGGGTCATGCCTCGGGTGATATTTTACTGCAACATGTTGCCAATCGCTTGAGCAGCAGTTTACGAGGAAGTGACACGGTTGCTCGCCTCGGTGGAGATGAATTTACGGTAATTTTGCCGGGGATTCCGAGTATTGCCGACGCCGAACGTGTGGCTCAAAAATTAGTGAAGACCCTTTCAAAACCCTTTGAATTAGAGGAGGGAACCGTCTCAGTGACGACGAGTCTAGGAATTGGCATTTATCCTATCCATGAACATCAGCTTGATCAGCTTATTCATCTTGCTGATGAAGCCATGTTTGAGGCTAAAAAACAGGGTAAAAACTGTTATTGTTTAGCTCAAACTCATCCTAACGTTTCCGAGTAATCACGGGTCACTATCCCAGCTCTAGCCTGCCATCTAGCCTAAACTAGATGGCTGAGGCTGTCCCCTGGCCCGGGAGACTTAATAATAGGGAACCTCAAAATTAGAGGGGTCTTGAATAAAGCGTAATGCCTCTTCCTCAAGACGATGGATCAGGATGGGTTCTAAGCTTTTATCCTGACGGAGCGCACTTAAATATCCATCTAAGTAGAGTCTAAGCTCATCCGTGCGATAGCCTCGACTCCAGAGACCCGTAAAACGGTCAGTTAAGGCTTGGTAATGGCGGATTGTCAGAGTATTTTGTAACATGGTTATGCCGGTTAACAGAAGGACAAATTGACGGGGAACAGGAGAGTCAGCCCGAGGGGTGACCCTCTTATTTAAGGGTAACAGAAACCCCTCAAGCCTGTCCTTGACCGAGATCACTGGCCAACGTCAGGTAACAGGAGTTACAGAACCATGACAAAGCCTTTGCTAGCGTAGGGTTGCTTCTCGTTTTAGACTGATCGAACACTACAGGGGTATAGTTTGTTGTGAGTTCTGTTTGCATCCAAATCGTTGAGGGAAACCCTCAACTGCGATCGCTCCTAGGTTGGCATCTTCAACAAGCCGGATATAGCGTGTGTCAGTCCGCAGACCTCCGACACGCACAAGATGTCTTCTATCATCGCCAGCCAACGCTCGCCATTGTTGACTCAGATCTTCCCGACGGAGATGGGGTTGAATTTGCCCGTTGGCTCTATCAACAACATCAATGTCTGGTTCTCATGTTGTCGGCGCGCAACGGCGAAGCTGACATCGTCACCGCTCTCAAAGCCGGGGCTGATGACTATATCTGCAAACCCTTTGGAATGCAAGAGTTTTTAGCTCGGGTTGAGGCGCTCCTGCGTCGTCACCGGACCATGGCACCTCCTGCCTATCTCGAATATGGTGATATCAAAGTCGATATCGTACAGCGGCGTGTTCGCTATCAGGATCAACCCATCGAATTAACCCCGCAAGAGTTCAGCTTACTGTACGTGTTAGCTCAGGCGGGAGGAACGCCCCTGAGTCGTTCAGAGTTACTACAACGAGCTTGGCCGGATGCGATTGATAACCCCCGCACCATTGACACCCATGTTCTCTCGCTGCGGAAAAAAATCGAACGAGATCCTCGCCAACCGAACTTAATTCAAACTGTTCGCAATGTGGGATATCGCTTCAACCTCACAGGGGCCGAATCCCTGGTCGAATCTCCTCCGGGCCAGGAGTTTCAGGACGCCTACGCCGTGAATCGTCACAGCCTAAATACGCTCAATGGTCAACCGGGGTCTTTGTCCGTTCCGGCGACGGGCCAACGAGCGGCGGTAACACAGCCCTCTACTGTTAGTCATTCCGTCAGAGGGTGATGGAACCGGGCCAGTCTGTTAAAATCTCGCCAAAATCTCATAGAATGCTAAAACGGAAAGACGCGATCGCTCAGTGATCGCGTCTTTCGTTTGTCCAAGGTTGGCCCCAACGCTAGGGGCGTTGCCCCCTCAGCCGCCCCTAAATCAGCTTGACGGCCCGAAGTCCGAGCAACAAGACCACCGCTAACGCAAACGCTCCACCCACCATGAGCAAATATGCCACAACACCAGACATAGGCTTATCTCCTGTTTTATCAATATCTATTTGACTTTATTAAACCATGACGCAGTCCGTTATCCCTGTGAACTTGCCTCAAAACGCTTACGAGATCGCCCTGGCTTCCGATAGCCTCGATCGCCTCGGGGCCTGGCTCAAATCCCTGAATTTGGGGCGTAAGGTGATGCTGGTCTCCAATCCCACGGTGTTTGGCTATTACGGTAAACGGGCGATCGCCAGCTTGGACAGTGCCGGCTTCGAGGTTCACCAGTATCTCTTCGATGATGGGGAAGCCTATAAAACCCTCGATTCCGTGGCACAGCTATACGATAAAGCCCTGGCAGCCGGCTTAGAACGCCATTCGACCTTTGTTGCCCTTGGCGGCGGTGTAGTGGGCGATATGACGGGCTTTGCGGCGGCCACCTGGTTACGGGGCATTGGCTTTATCCAAATTCCCACAACCCTCTTGGCGATGGTGGATGCCTCAATCGGCGGTAAAACCGGCGTCAACCATCCCCAGGGCAAAAACCTCATTGGCGCCTTTTACCAGCCCCGCCTGGTCCTCATTGACCCCGCTGTGTTAACAACGCTGCCCGAACGGGAGTTTCGCGCCGGAATGGCCGAAGTGATTAAATATGGGGTCATTTGGGATGCTGAGTTATTCAGTCAATTAGAGGCCGCCAAAGATCTGGCGAATCTCGGCAATCTCTCCAATCAACTGTTGCACGAAATCCTGATGCGATCGTGTCAAGCTAAAGCCGAGGTCGTTGGTCAAGATGAGAAAGAAGCAGGATTACGGGCCATCCTCAACTACGGCCATACCATCGGTCATGCCGTGGAGAGTCTAACCGGCTATACCGAACTTCTCCACGGCGAAGGGGTCGCCATCGGTATGATCGCCGCCAGTCGTCTGGCCGTCGCCCTCAACCTTTGGTCCGCCGAAGAGGATGCCCGCCAAACCCAGATTATTGAGAAAGCCGGCCTTCCCACTCGCATTCCCGAAGGGGTTGAGATTGAGGCCATCATCGCCAAACTGCAAACCGATAAGAAAGTCAAAGATGGACGAGTTCGCTTTGTTCTCCCAACCTGCATCGGCAATGCAACCGTCAGCGATCGCGTTCCCGGAGATCTCATCCGCGACACCCTAACCCAGTTACAGCCGTCAACCGTGAACCGTTAACTGTCGCAGAACACCGGAACAGGTAGGTCAGCGCACCACCAACGGTACGCCCCTACCTCTTGCCTTTTGCCTCTTCTTCCCCTGTTCCCTGTTCCCTTCTTTTGCCTCTTACCTAATTCCTAGGTCCGCGACCATACACCATCGTATAGAAGCGAAGCCGATCGCGGAGTTCATCGGTCAAGTCTTCAGCCTGATAACGCCATTCCCAGTTTCCTTGAGGAGAACTCGGGGCATTCATGCGGGCCTCTTCCCCGAGGCCGAACAAATCCTGTAACGGGAAAATTGCTTGATTGGCATTGGTACTCAAGGCTAGACGAATGAGATCCCAATGGAAGCCTTCTCCGCGCGTACAGCCGATATAATCCCAGACACGCTGATTGTCTTCATCACGGCGGCTGTTGTACCAGCCCATCGTGGTGTTGTTGTCGTGGGTTCCGGTGTAGACCACAAAGTTATTCGACCCATAATTGAAGGGTAAATAGGGATTATCCCAACCGGAATCAAACGCGAAATGGAGGATTTTCATACCCGGAAAGCCAAACTTGTCACGCAGGGCTTCGACTTCCGGGGTAATAATCCCTAAATCTTCAGCCACAATGGGCAATTCTCCCAATTCCGCCTTGAGTTTCTCAAAAAACTCATAACCGGGGGCTTCAATCCATTCCCCATTCATGGCGGTGGTGTCTTCTCCGGGAACCGCCCAATAGGCTTCAAAGCCTCGGAAATGGTCAATGCGAATCAGATCGAGGCGATCGAGAACCGCATGAAACCGCTGCATCCACCAGCGTAGATCGGTTTTGAGGAGTTTCTCCCAGTTATAGATGGGATTGCCCCAGAGTTGCCCGGTTTCGCTGAAATAATCTGGCGGAACTCCAGCCATTAACGAGGGTTTGCCGGTCTCTTCATCGAGACAGAAGATCTCCCGATGCGCCCAGACATCCGCACTGTCATGGGCGACATAGAAGGGGATATCGCCAAACATCTGGACTTGGCGATCGTTCGCGTACTGCTTTAAGGCTGACCATTGCTGAAAAAACTCATATTGGAGATATTTACGGAAGTCGATTTCCTCAGCCAGTTCGTCCCGCCATTGATCCAACGCAGCGGGATCTCGCTTGGCGATGGGTTCATCCCATTCATGCCAACTGGCGTTATTGAACACCTCCGTTTTCAGGGAGATGAACAGGGCATAATCATCGAGCCAATGGGCCTTATCCTTACAGAAGGCGACAAAGTCCTGCTGTTGTTCCGAGGAGGCGCGACTACGTAAGTTTTTGTAGGATTTACGCAGTAGGGCAGTTTTGACGCGATCAACCACATCAAAATCGACGCGATCGCCTCGCGACTCAGGGGCCTCGTCTAAATCAGCATCCGTCAGCAGGCCATCATCCCGCAGCCTCTCTAAACTAATCAGGAGGGGATTACCGGCCATCGCTGAATAGGACATATAGGGAGAATTCCCATATCCCGTCGGCCCGAGAGGGAGAATTTGCCATAACTGTTGGCCACTTCCCTGCAAGAAGTCTACGAAACGATAGGCTTCCGGGCCGAGATCGCCAATCCCAAAACGACCGGGTAGCGAGGTCGGATGTAATAAAATTCCACTAGCTCTCGGAAATGGCATAATCTTTAACTGTCTTGGCGTTCAACGAAAAGTTCACTTGACTTTAACACGACGTTTCCGAGGAAACTGTCTTCATTTAGCCTTAATTTAATGCCGGAATATCGTAACCCCGCCCCAACGGTCGATTTATTGATTGAACTGATCGATCGCCCCCAACGTCCTCTCGTCTTCGTCGAACGAGTCAACCCCCCCCACGGCTGGGCGCTTCCTGGGGGGTTTGTCGATTATGGGGAATCCGTCGAAACCGCCGCCCGGCGCGAGGCTGAGGAAGAAACAGGGTTAAGGGTACAGCTAATCGAACAGTTCCATGTTTACTCCCAACCCGATCGCGACCCCCGCCAACATACCCTCAGTGTGGTCTTCCTGGCCACGGCCACGGGAACCCCCCAGGCGGGAGATGACGCGAAACACTGTCAGATTTTCAGTCCCTGGGAGATTCCCGAAAACCTCTGTTTCGATCACGATCGCATCCTCAACGACTATCTCAACTATCGCTTTTACCGCCGTCGTCCCGGTTTGGACTCCCGTTCACACTAGGCCAGGGTCACTTGGGGCGACAGATAGACATCTTGGATGGCCTGTAGGAGTTGGACGCCTTCGGCTAAGGGCCGTTGAAAGGCTTTGCGCCCGGAAATCAACCCTGCACCGCCGGCGCGTTTGTTGATGACCGCTGTACGAACGGCTTGGGCGAAATCGTTATCGCCTGATGCGCCGCCGGAGTTAATCAGGGGAATGCGCCCGGCGTAGCAATTGAGGACTTGATAGCGAGTTAAGTCGATGGGATGGTCGCTGCTGAGTTCGCTGTACACTCGCTCATCGGTGCGTCCATATTTCTCGCCGGTGGCCTTGGCGACGGCGGGGAAACCACCGTTTAACTGGGGCTGTTTCTGTTTAATAATGTCCGCTTCTAGGGTGACGCCGAGATGGTTGGCTTGACCGGTGACGTCGGCGGCGGTGTGATAGTCTTGGTCTTGCTTAAAGACCCCATGACGCAGGTAACACCAGAGAATCGTGGCCATCCCCAGTTCATGGGCGCGGGCGAAGGCCTGACCAATTTCACGAATTTGGCGGGCTGATTCAGGAGATCCGAAATAAATGGTAGCCCCGACGGCTGTTGCGCCTAGGTTCCAGGCTTGTTCGACTTGGGCGAAGGGGATTTGATCGTAACGGTTGGGATAGGTGAGTAACTCGTTGTGGTTGAGTTTGACGATGAAGGGGATCCGATGGGCGTAACGACGGGAGACAATCCCCAGACCGCCGAGGGTGGTGGCGATCGCATTACAGCCCCCTTCTAGGGCCAGTTTAACCAGGTTCTCGGGGTCAAAGTAGGCGGGATTCGGGGCGAATGAGGCGGCGGCGGTATGTTCGATCCCTTGGTCAACGGGCAAAATGGAGAGATAGCCGGTGTTGGCTAAGCGCCCGTGACTAAATAACTGTTGTAGGCTGCGCAGAACCTGGGGGTTGCGATCGCTGGTGGCAAAGATATCATCGACCACACCGGGAGAGGGTGTCTGTAGATGATCTCTGGATAGACGACAACGGTGGGTTAGGAGATCTTCGGCTTCGTCACCAAGATACTGTTCTAGGGCGTTGGTTGTTCTTACGGCGGTTGTCATTAAAAATTCTCTTTAAACTCGACATCATAGGTTGGACTTCTGGTTCAGCGCGACCTGAAAGCGATCTATTTGGCCGGCTCAATCAGCATCCACCACTAGCTTAACGAGACAACCTCTCGCGGTATCTCCATCGATAGGGAGACCTTCCCCGAGAGGTGAGAACAACTTTCGATAACGGACTGCTTTTTATCTCTCGATGGGAGGAGCTTGACAGATCCAAACGCAATCACGGGGAACGCTAGTGGTATCTTTGAGCAACACGTGATAGTTGAGTTCTGTGAGAAACTTCTCCATAATTGCGTTGGTCATGACCGAAAAGGCTGAACCATGACGTTTTCCCATGAGGTTAATATCGAGTTCTTTGAGGAATTTCTGCCAGCCCAAGTCGCTCAAGACATTGGTATGGTGAAAGACACAGAGGCGATCGCCTTTGAGCAAGCGCGGAATTTGTCGCAAATAGTTAAAAATATCTCTCGGTTCAACATGAACCATGGTGTCATAACAAAAACAGACATCTACGGCTTCTTCCGGCAGTGATTCCAGGCTCACGCCATCGAGTTTATAATAGTCAACCCGCTCATGACCTAACCGGGCTTGGGTGGCATCAAGCATCTTTTGTGAGATATCGGCGCAGATTAAACGCTGGGCATAATTGAGCAGTAAGGCACTGGTTTTGCCGCCACCAATTCCAATTTCTAAGACGACGTGATCCGGGCGAATATAGGGGGCGATAAACTGAGTTTCAATTAACTGTTCATACTCGGCCAAGGAACTGGCTGCCCCCGCCCCTTGACCGGCCCACTCATCGCCGATATACTCCAGGTCAGGATGGAGGGTTTGCCAATCCTGCGCGTAGGCGTCCCAAGCGCCTTCGTAGTCAATTCCAGTGTTTGGATGGTCCATTGAGCAGTATCCTTCAAGGTTAAGCAATGTTCCTCGAAATCTCATTTCGAGTCTAACACCCCTTATAATAATGCTGAATGGGACTTGTCGGGATGCGATCGCCACAAGTTCCGATGGCCATGTTCTTTCAACTCTCCCCTAACCCGCCTCATGACTGTTGCTTCTAATCCCGCTCTCGTGACTGCGATTCGGCAAAAAATTCAAGGCCACCCTCAGGGGCGAATTTCCTTTGCTGAGTACATGGATGCGGCGCTTTATGATCCCGCTGCGGGCTATTATTCTCGTGGGGCGAAGTTGGGGGCGATGGGAGATTTTGTTACTTCGTCTCATTTAAGTTCTGATTTTGGGGAATTGTTGGCCCAGCAATTTGTGCAAATTTGGGAAATCTTGGGGTCTCCTTCGACGTTTAATTTGGTTGAAATGGGGGCAGGACAAGGAATTTTAGCAGTCGACATTTTGCGTTTTCTTAAACAAAAATACCCCGATTTTTTTGATTCAATTACGTATATTATTGTTGAAACTTCGGCGGCATTACGTCAGCAACAGCAACAAATTCAAGGAGCAAATATACGCTGGTTAACTTGGGATGAATTGCCCGATGAATCTCTGTGTGGCTGTTGTTTTTCTAATGAGTTGGTTGATGCTTTTCCGGTGCATCGTCTGCAATGGCAGAATGGACAATGGCAAGAATGTTATGTCACCTGGG
Organism: Phormidium willei BDU 130791; assembly: GCA_001637315.1. Lineage (GTDB taxonomy): Bacteria > Cyanobacteriota > Cyanobacteriia > Cyanobacteriales > Geitlerinemataceae > Sodalinema > Sodalinema willei. The sequence continues at coordinate 20,567 of LSZA01000066.1, forward strand.
ATGAGGGAAGTGGAGAGGAGACGGCTGGGTTTAAGGAAGAACTCGGACCCCTATCAACACCTGCGTTGGCGGCCTATTTTGAGCAGGTGGGCGTGGCGGATCAAGACTGGCCCGACGGCTATACGACGGAAGTCAATTTAGCGGCCTTGTCTTGGCTAGAAACGCTGGCCCAAAAATTGAAGCGAGGCTATGTGATCACCATTGACTACGGCTATGAAGCCCATCGCTATTATCACCCGCAGCGATCGCGCGGTACGCTCCAATGTTATCGCCAACATCGCTATCATGATGACCCCTATTGTTTTGTCGGGGAACAGGATATCACCGCCCATGTGGATTTTACGGCTTTGCAACGTCAGGGCGATCGCCTCGGCTTAGACCCGGAAGGATTCACCCCCCAGGCCTTGTTTTTGATGGCGTTGGGATTGGGCGATCGCCTCGCGGCCTTAGGCCGAGGGTCCCAACCGGCCCGTGGTGCTGATATCCTACGGGTGATGCAACGTCGTGAGGTGCTGCATGGCTTACTCGATCCTCAAGGCCTCGGTGGATTTGGTGTGTTGGTGCAGTCGAAAGGATTGGCCGGCGATCGTCCCCCCTTAAAAGGACTCACGACTCCCAGAATGTCCTAGAATCGAAAAGGTCTATGCGTCAAACTACCTCAAACAGCCCATGATCGACCCGATGAATCCCTCCCTACGTCAACTCCCCCGTCATGAACAGGCCGAGTTGATTCCAGCTAACAATGAAACCTCTCTCTTAGAATGGCTACAAGCCACCGGACGGTTGATTCCTCGGGATGAAGAGGAACGTTCGGCCCGCAAAGAAGAACTCGAAGAATTGGGCCTCATCGCTGAAGACGATGATGGCTATACGGACAACGATAGTGATGATAGCGATGACGCGGAGGTGTAACCCGTCACGGGTTTACCTTAGGGTTGGTTAGCTTCGGTGTGATGAGGATTAGTTGTGGATACCAAAGTATCGAGATCAGATCGTTCAAGATTAGACCGAGACAGCCTCAGTGGAACTCAACTGTCTTGGGGGTTAACCTTACTACTGGCCCTGGGGGCGATCGCCATTGATACCTTTCAGGGCCATTGGGCCGCCCTCGGAGACTCCCTCACACTCCCCTGGCTGCTGACGGCGGTGGCCTCGGCTCAACTCGGCCGTTGGGGAGTTCCTCAGTTACGACAACTCAAGCTCAAACAGAGTATCCGCCAAGAAGGACCCCAGGCTCATCTGAAAAAGGCAGGAACGCCCACGATGGGAGGCATTCTCTTTGTGCCTTTAGCCTTGGCGATCGCCCTCATTTGGGGTCATTTGAACCCCAACCTCAGTGGAGAGGCGCTCACGGCGCTCTGGGCGGTGTCTGGGTTAACGTTTGCCTATGGGTTCATTGGCTGGCTCGATGATTGGCAGGTGATTCGCCGTCGCTCTAATGACGGCATTTCCCCCCGTAGCAAGCTATCGTTACAAATGGGTATCGCCTTTCTCTTTTGCGCCTGGGCCAAACTCAACCCCGATTTTGCGACTCAAACAACGATTGAGTTTCCCGGCGGCTGGCTTCTCCCGTTGGGAACTTTCTTTTGGATTGTGGCCGGCTTCGTACTGACGGCCGAAAGCAATGCGACGAACCTCACCGATGGCCTCGATGGCTTAATGGCCGGAACCGGGGCGATCGCCTTCCTGGCTCTGGCGGCAATGGTGACTCCCACCTACCCCAGTTTAGGGCTATTCTCAGCCTGCTTTAGTGGCGCCTGTATCGGCTTTTTGGCCCATAATCGCAATCCCGCCCGCGTCTTCATGGGAGATACTGGCTCCCTGGCGTTAGGCGGCGCGTTGGCAAGTGTGGGGATTCTTGCCAATGTGCTATTTGGCTTATTTATTCTTAGTGGGCTATTCTTTGCTGAAACTCTCTCGGTGATTCTCCAGGTGAGCTATTACAAGGCGACTAAGAATCCGGAGGGAGTCGGGAAACGTCTGTTTAAGATGACACCCCTGCATCATCATTTTGAGTTATCAGGATGGTCAGAGTTACAAGTCGTCTCCCGCTTTTATGGGGTGAGTTTAGGGTTAGCACTCTTGGCATTACTCATTAGTGTTTGATGATCTCTTGATAGCCCACGTGGGTGATGCCGAAAGGGCGCGACCACAAAGGTAAAGCTACACCCCGACCCGATTGCCAGCTTGCTAGCTTGCTAGCTTGCCTGTTCCCTGTTCCCTGTTCCCTGTTCCCTGTTCCCTGTTCCCTGTTCCCTGTTCCCTGTTCCCTGTTCCCTTTTGTGCCAACCCCCCATCCCCTTACTCATTTAGATTTGACGTTACTAGCGTTGCAAGCGTTACTCAACCTATCGGATGAGGCAGTTTGGGTGGCGGCGGTAGAATTGGGACTGGAGAAGGATTTAGGCGATCGCCTCAGCCTAGAACAGCTACGGCGAGGGAAATGTCCGGTCTCTCCCTCTCACCGCCAGCCGGCCATGCAAGCCTTGTGTCAACTGATTTGTGCTTTGGCTCGGGAGCATCAGGAAACAATTCGTCGTGCGGTGGCCCTGTTGGAGCAATATACTCAGTTAGAACGTCCTGCCCGAGAAGCGGTGTTTCTGGGAGAGTATTTGCAACGGTTTACTCAGGGCTATCTGCTGCGATCGCTCGGCACTCTTAAATTAGCCTTGGTGGAATCCCTGGCACTTAAGTTATTGGTGGATCTGTTGTTCTACAGTAGTGCTGATGGCGATCGCCATTTGGCATGGGGACTTAATTTGAAGCCATCGTCGGAGTCCGCCTCATCCAACGGGACGGGGCGCTCATCTCAATCATTCGATACTTGGAGGTAAGCTATGACAAGGGGTCACGGGTCCAGAACCATTGGGTCAACAACGCTACGACGCTCCTATACGCCGCCAACTTGTCAATTGAGTATTGTCGCTCGGCGATCGCTCTTCTCCTCCCCTCGTCGACCCCGCTTATCCCAGCTACGCTTTGAGTTGGTGTTAGATGACCCTCGTTTACGAGATGAAGACCAGAAAGTGGTGCGCGGGGATCAGGCTCAACTGTTTCATCTGAGTGAGTCGGTACGCAGCTATGTGCGGGACGTTTTACGTCAATCTTCGCAAGAGCTTATGGCGTTATCCCAGCCTCTGATGTCGGTTTATCGGGGGTCTGAGAGAAACGTCCCTCTCAGAGAAGTGAGTCTTGCTAGGGGTGGGGGAACGACCATCGCCGCTCGGCCGCAAACTCGTGCTGCGACCTATCTCGAATCTCAGGGATTGGTGGGCCATCGGTTGGTGTTGGGAACCCTGGCGACGGCTGACAGTGGCCCCGTTATTGAGTTGGGAACTCTGCAACTGTTTGATGTTCTCTCGGCGTTAGAGGGGTTTTTGGCCGATTGGCAAACTTGGCAAACGCCCACTCCAGGAAGCGATCGCCTTCCGGTTTGGCTCAGTCCCCTGGTGGGGGTGGTGGTCACTGGGGGCTTGGTGACGGCCTTATCTCCTTTGGCTCAGAATCCCTCGGTTGAGGATACCTCCACGGCTCCAGAAGACCCCTCAACTGGGTTGTTGTCTTCGGCAAGGATGATAATGACTCAGAGCCGTCACGGCCGGGTTAGCCCTGATCATGTAGCGCCCCCGGAGGTGATCTCGCCACCGCCTCCCCCAGCGGCGATCGCCTCGTTACCGCCTCTGAGTTCTGCGATCGAAGCCCCGCCAACCCGTGTCACCCCCCTACAGCGGCAACCTACGCCACAAATATCAATCTCTCCGCCTCCAGTCTCCCCTCGTGAGTCTACCGCAGCCGAGCGCTTCACCCCCAATTCATCGACCCCTCCCCCTCTGTTGTTTGAACAGCCCTTATCGGGACCGGAGGCGGCTCCGCCGATCGATCGCTCTCAATTCCCTCAACCAGAACCCTTTACGCCTCTGACGCGCCCGGTTCCTGTGGGAGAGGATCAAGAAACGGCTTTTGATTTTGTGCCTCAGGTGACGGAGTTACGCCGCTATTTTCAACAACGCTGGTTACCCCCAGAAGGTCTCAGTCAAAGCCTCGAATATACGTTAGTTCTGGATGAGTCGGGAAGTCTGGCACAGGTGCTTCCTTTGGGACGCTCGGCGGTTCAGTTTCAGGAGCATAGTCAAATTCCTGAGCTGGGAGAACCCCTAGCATCCCCTCATGAGCAACCCCTCCGTTTACGTCTGGTTCTTGGTGAACAGGGCCAGGTGAATGTGTTTGTGCAGTAGAAGGCAAGAGGCATAACCCACCCC
>LSZA01000067.1 GCA_001637315.1 Phormidium willei BDU 130791
GCGATCGCCTCAGCGGTGTTCTGTCCCTCACGACACACCATCAGCCATTAATCTTCAGACGGTATCATTTGAAACAGTCCCAGGATCTCAGGTGTGTTTTCACGAATATCTAATAAACCGTCTTCTGCTGAAGACAAGGAGGGAGCTAGGCTCACACCAATCTGATAGTCTCCTGGCGGTAACGTCGCGGGTAAGGCTAAGGATTGGTGGTCGCGAATGGTTTTGCCGGCTTCGATGGGATCGTCTCCTAGAAATCCTTGGAGAATGGGGCGCGGAATCGCCATCAACACTCGCTCTCCTTGTTGCAAACTCAGGGTAAAATGATGATGGGAAGGAATAGATTGCAGGATATCCCAATAGAGCGTTAGTTCGAGAGAGTCCCCAGGTCGTAATGAGTCAGAAGCTAAGGTATAGCCTCGCAATTGTAGCTGATCATTACCAATCAACTCTCTTGTGGATGTGAGGGTTTGCATCTCTTCGGGGCGAGCAATGGGTCCGGGGTAAATTGAGGCGTAGTCAACGCCGTTGAGTCGCACTGTATGTAAGGGTCCTTGACGGGTAAAATAGTCAATAACGTTAGGGTCGGGAATGTTTCGCTGAATTTGATTGATATAAAAAACTAAAAAGTTGGCGTTCCGTAACCAACGCTCGGTCCAAGAGCCTCCAAAGTAGCGAGGAACGGCTAATACTTCTCCCTGAACATAAGGGGCGAATGCTGATCGATAGGGACCTGCCACGACTAAGTTTTGGGGGTTGGGTTGACGATTGAGCCAAGCACCGGCTTGGTCTAATCCTTCTCCATTTCCCATCATGATCATAAATTTTGCAGTTTTTCCTCCGCCAATGAAGGGGTTATAGTAACTGATATAGTAAGGAAAAAATGGATAAATGGTAATTAGTTGAATTGCCAGGAGAATGACAACGAAGGTATTAAAACTTAATTGAGATGTTTGGGGTGATGTAGAGAGGATTTGGGGATAGCGATGCGTTAGATATTGCCGGAGATATTGCTGAAGTCGTTTAAGTACAATTAGGATGGCGATCGCCCCATTAAGGGCAAGGAAAGGGACAATGGGTAAAATATAGCGATCAAGTTTGTTTCCCGGCAGTGAAACTACCCAGAGAAATGAGAGAATTAAGATAAAATTGGCAACTAGGTATTTTTGATAGAGAATCCGAGGTCGCCATGTCGGTAAACTCGCTAGCAGAAACGAGGTGAAACTACTCACCAGGAGAACGGGGGAGAGGCGATAGAGGATAACGATAGGATAAAACAAGGCGTTAATCCGACGATGCGATCGCCCTAGGAAGAAAAGATATCCTCGCTGAGTTTCTTGTCGTAAATCACTCACCAGACGGCTCATTGTCTCCAGAGGAGCCACCCACATCGCGGGCCAAATTAAAATAAATGTTGCCACAAGACAAAACGTCCAAATCCCAATGTCTTTGGCTTGTTGGGCGATCCCTTTTTGGGGGAATATTGGCTGAAAATAATTGAGTTCTGTTAAGATGGCGATCGCCATCAAGCCCGGAAATAACAGGAGTGTCGTCGTTTTGGTTGCGATCGCCATTCCCATCGTGATTCCTGAGAGGCTTAAATAGACTTTTCCTGACCCTAATCGCCAATACAAAAACAAAGCTAAAACACTAACCAAAATAAATCCACATTGCAGAGAATCTGTAATAACTAAACGTTGGTAGGCTAAAAAAAATGGTTCCAGGGTTAAAATTCCCAGCCAAATAATTGAAATTTTCAGGTTAAACAACCGCCGCACAAACCACGACGAAAGAGTCATCAAGGCTGACGTCACAATAGCTTGAATAACACGCGTCAGAACATAGACGTCAATGGGAACAAAATTCTGCTCTCTCAAAACTCGAACACAGCTTCTCACTGATTCTGGTTCGAGAGTTAAATGAGGGGGAAACCAATGGTCAACGACACAGCCGAACAGAACCCCGAAACCATCAAGCCACATGGTGGGAACTCCAGGATGATGTTGAAAATAAGTATCCTGAAAATTCCCTAATAAGACTCGAACCCAAAATCCACTTCCTCGGAAGAACCAGTGATTTTCATCCACATTGATAGGAACTTGGGCAAAAAATACCCGTGGTATGAAGCAAACAAGGAATACTAAAATCAGAAATAAGATGGGTTTAAAAGATTTTGAGGTGGTCATGGTTCTGAGCATTAGTTTTATTTAAGGCTTGAATAGCTTTATTTTTCTTGTCTAATTTTGGGTCTGTATTTATTTCTGGTTTTGCGTTACGTCAAAAGCTTTCTCATGAGTTTATTAGCCCCAGGCTTAAGAACCTTGATATCAAAAATTGTAATATAGTGAGAGGCAAGTAGTAACACAAGAGTGGCTACAGGAAATAGAACAGTCCGAATGACGGTGGATCCTAAGTTAAGGCTAAACAATCCCCCATATAGCAATCCATAAATTGGTCGATGAAAGAGGTAGATTGCATAGGAGTTTTGAGACAAACCTGTAATCGGTGCAATGAGAGAATTGTTCATCCCAAAGCGCCGGGTTAGCCAAAAGACTAACAGGATGATAAATAAAGCCCAGAATAAGCAATATCCATAGTATAAAATACTATTTTTAGCTAATCTTAGACTATTGCCAAGGTTGATGTTGTTGCGGCCAACCATGGGAACATAGGCGATCGCAGCCAGTCCGAAGATGATAGTCATCCAACCCGATTTAGCTTTCACCCAGCTTAAATTGCCATCAAGGTGAGCCACTAAGACTCCCAATAAAAAGGTTGGATAGTGCAGGATAATGCGGCTATCGACGAAGGTGAACGGTGACGCGTCTAACATTAGCTTGAGGGCAAATGCGATCGCCAAAACCAGTAAATTCAACCCCAAATAGGTCTTGAAGCGGAATTTGGCAGTCCAACTAAACAAAAGATAATAGGGAATCAAGGCTCCGATGTACCAAAGGGTTATAATTTCGGCAACTTTAGGAATAAAAAAGAGTTGCGTCGCCGAAGCATGAGTTAATACCGTCGGAAGAATAGGACTAAAACTCACATTATGAAAGATTTTAAGATAGTGAAATTCGACCACAAAAACAAGAATCGCGAACCAGTATAGAGGTAAGATTCGTGTAAAACGTCGTTGCAGAAACCTCAGGCGATCAAAGTTAGTCTTTTGTTTTTGCCGCGATCGTTGCATCAAAAACCCAGACAAACAGAAAAAGATGCCCAGACCGACAGCTCCCGGATGTTGAATAAACCAAGAGATACGCGGTGACCAGCCTAAATACTGAGTCGAATGAGAATAGAGAACGAGGCTAATCCCAATAACTCTTAATACATCGAGTTCAATAATGCTTTGTCTTGAAATACTTTGTCCTGATGCTTGATCGGCCATAGAAAGCACAAAACGCCTGTGACGCTGGTGGATGGACGATATGAGAGATTCGAGTCTCTCCCAAGATGCTCGCAATTTTTGAGAATGTCAAGAGACTCCCTCTGAAATACATCACATCCTCTTCAACCTCCACAGCCGCGATGTCTGCCAATCAAGGCAAATCCCCCCTGTTTTCGGGTAAACAGGGGGGTCTAGCAAGATTGTTGACATCACTTAACTCATGGCTTTAGGACAGATCCAATTTTCAGGAATTCCGGACGGCCAACCGCGTTTCATGGCTTCTAAGCAAACTCCATGAATGGTCAGTTGACAATCCAAGAGGTGGAATCCCTCTTTGTTCGTTGTTTTGACGCCAATTTTTAAGACCGAATCGCTCTTGAACTCGATGGTTTTATTGCATTTGACACAAACTAAATGATGGTGGTGGTGAGGATAGGGCTGGTTGATTTCATAATGCTTATGTCCCTCCGCCAGTTCTAGCTCTCGCAATAATCCTAGATGCGTCATCAGCTTCAGGGAGCGATAGACTGTTGAGAGGCTGATTTTACGCTGATCCTCAGTGCTTTGGAGCTTCTGGTGAAGTTCCTCAGCACTTAAATGTTCTCCCTTGGGTAACTGCTGAAAAATCCTGAGAATTTCTTCGCGCTGGGGGGTCAACCGGAGTCCGAGTTGGTTGAGTTCCGCTTTAAAAGCTTCGCTATTATAAGCGTACATTGTTCCTAGATTTTAACGTATATTTCTTACCCTTTATGGTAGTTCTTCTAGGAGTTAATGTCAACAATCTGGGTGTTATTGAGAAATTGTAGCTATAAGCCCCGGTTGATTCTCATTCCCAAAAAAGCCCCCCTCAAGTCAAAGCTTTGTTAAAGCTGTGTTTGAAGGGGGCTTAGAGACGGTTTGGGGGGCGAATAACGGGTTAACGGTTAAACCTCTAACTCTTCGAGCATCAGCTTAGAATGACGCAGTTTGGTCGGAACAGGAATGGGATAGTCTCCGGTGAAACAAGCGGAACAGAACTGCTTGGGGTCTTGTTGTGTGGCGGCCAACATCCCTTCCCAACTGAGATAGGCTAACGAATCAACGCCAATTTGGGCCGCGATTTCGTCCACGGACTTGGTCGCCGCAATCAGTTGTTTTTGATCATCGGTGTCAATGCCATAAAAACAGGGGTGAGTGACGGGAGGGGAGGACACACGCATATGGACTTCCTTAGCACCGGCATCCCGTAACGCTTTAACCAATTTGCGGCTAGTGGTTCCCCGAACAATGGAATCATCAACAATAATTAAGCGTTGCCCGTCGAGGACATCTTTGAGGGGATTTAACTTCATACGGATGCCTGACTCACGCATATGTTGAGTCGGTTGAATGAAGGTACGCCCAACGTAGCGATTTTTGATTAGTCCCTCAGCGTAGGAGATTTTTGAGGTTCGGGAATAGCCAATGGCGGCGGGAATCCCCGAGTCGGGAACGCCAATGACGAGATCGGCCTCGACGGGGGATTCTTCGGCTAAGACATTGCCAATCCGCATCCGATAGCTGTAAAGGCTTTCCTCGTTCATCATGCTGTCTGGACGAGCGAAGTAAATCATCTCAAAGACGCAGAGTTTCGGGGTGGGATTTTCTGTCCAACGCTCGGAACTTAGGCCATCGGCGTTGGCGAATACCAGTTCACCCGGATTGACATTGCGTAGGTAGCTGGCTCCAATGATGTCGAGTCCACAGGTTTCTGAGGCAAAGACGTAGTAGTTGGGGTTGGTGTCTAGGTTGCCGATAACCAGGGGACGCACGCCATGAGGATCACGGGTGGCAAAAATGCCGATGGGTGTGCCAATCACGAGGCTAAAGGCCCCTTGACATTGTCGTAGCGACGAGGCGATCGCCTGATGCCAATCTTTACCCCCATCGACTTCTGAGCCAATTAAGATGGCGATCGCCTCAGAGTCGCTGGTGGTGACACAATTACAATGGCGACGTTCAAGTTCTTCGCGCAGGTCACGAGTATTTACCAGGTTGCCGTTGTGGGCTAGGGTTAAAGTCCCCAGACGCGTTTGCACTAGAGCCGGCTGAGCGTTCTGCACATGACTCGATCCGGTGGTCGAATAGCGGTTATGACCGACAGCCATGATGCCAGGGAGTTTCTGGAGAATGGTCTCATTGAATACCCGTGAGACGAGGCCCATGTCTTTGTGACAGTGAACCTGCCGATCTTGATCAAAGGTCGCAATCCCGGCTGACTCCTGTCCACGATGCTGAAGGGCATAGAGTCCGAAGTAGGTTAGTTTGGCAACATCTTCATCGGGGGCATAAAGCCCAAAGACGCCACAGGCTTCTTCGGGTTTGTCGGATTGCAAGTCATCATGGAGGTGGGAAGGATTGGACATCATTGATTGAGAACCGTTCCTAAATATGGGGCTAGTTAAGGGAAATTATTGACCTGGGCGCAACGAACTGAAGCACTCGGTCATGGCCGATTACCTACAATGTATCGTTTTGTCGGACGGCAAAACGAGGAAATTGGGGTAAGTCCGAAATTAATCCTGTCTTAATTTAACCGCAATTTGGGCTTAATTGAAGGTCGAGTTGTTGTCTCTGGCATAGCAGAGGGCTTAATGTTCGAGTCAATCGCCCATCAAAAAGGGATGCGATCGCCCCCGAAGACGCGATCGCACCCCAACCGATTCAAGATGACAGTGTGATCTGCTAGAGTCAGTTCTCAGACGGATCACAGAACAATGTCAGACCATCGAGTTGATTTAAAGGACCCCTGCGGTTTGTAAGCCTAAAATCGCCCCAACACCCAGAATATGCCCAAAACTGGTGGTAGCCAGAATGGCAGGAATGCCAAAACCACCAAAGAGATTCGGCGAGGGAGCTTGAGGGCCAACACTGGGATATTTAATGGAGTATTTACCAATGGCAATGGCCAGAATGTTGCAGACAATCATGACAATGGCAATGCTGGGACTCCAAGCTGACGTGGTGGGGGTCAGAGCGAAGATAACGCTGTTGAGCATAAGAAGAATCTGATTTTTGATTAAACAGTGGTTTGAACGATGGATGACGGCGATCACCGGGCAATTCCCCGTATCAAGGCCTCATCGCCTTTCTTTCCTACCAGATTTACGGAGATATCGACCGATTTTGTTGCATGAATTTACATTGCGATCGCCCTGTGGGGGAACTCGGGCTAGGAAATAGAGCGATTGCGTTACAGTCAATACAGACAATAGAGATATTGTGAAACATCGACCGGTTCACCCATGCCAAACCCCATGCTGAGATTATTCAACGCTCTTGTCCCCGGCCTTCATCTCGGGGCGATCGCGGTGATACTCCCCTCACGTCCCGCCCCAGCCATGACTCCCTCTCCAATCCAAACTCCATCCTTCGACGTAACCTTAGTCAGTCAGGAAATTCGTCCCAGAGTTAGTCCCAGAGAGGCTCTAGGCGATGGGTCTTCTCTCGCATCGGTTCTCACATCGGTATCTTGGCAACTTCGCCGTTGGAACAGGACCCCCTTGAATCCGGAACTCCCCCCGATTCACCTTGAACTCGACTCAGATACCGTTCGCGGTTCAAGCGGCTGTAATACCTATTTCGGCAACCTCGATAACTCCCCTCTCGATGACCACCAAGGACAGCACATCGGGTTTAACGCCATTGCCAGTAGCCGCCGTGCTTGTGAACCGACAATAATGGAGCGTGAAACCCAGTATTTACAGTCTTTAGCGGGAGTGCGTAAATATAGCCTGGATCGGAATGGGAATTTATGGCTGGCGTATCAAACCACATCAGGGACTGGAACCCTAGAATTTTCGCCACGATAACTCCCAATGAATCAAAACTTCAAGCCATTTTTGAAGAAATTGTCGGCAACATCTTGATGAATGTCATGGCGATCGCCTATCAAATTATTGTCCAAGACCATCATGGCGATCTACCGTGTGAATCAACCCCAAACCAAGGCACAGCCTTTACAATTTCTCTCCCCCAACCTGCAAATCAAGGTAATACCCATTAGCCGCCTTTTGCTGTTTCCCCATGCCATTTCTGTTCAGTAACCCTCAACCGATCCAAGCGGTGATTATCGGTGCCAATCGTGGCATTGGCTTGGGATTTGTCCGTCATCTTCTGGCTGATTCACGAGTAGGAACCCTGTATGGAACCTATCGCCACCGCGATCGCGCCCAAGACTTACTACAACTGGCCCAATCGGGGGGCGATCGCCTCATTCCCGTGCAACTCGATGTGACCGACGAATCGCAACTGGCCCAATGGAGTCAAACCCTCAGCCAGCAAGAACAATCCCTGCATCTACTCATTAACTGTGTCGGCGTTCTCCATGACGGGGACCAGATGCAGCCTGAAAAGAGTTTACGGCAAATCGACGGCGATCGCCTGCTGCAATACTTCCGCATCAATAGCATTCCCAGCGTTCTGCTGGCCAAACACCTGATGCCCTTATTTCGCCATAACCAACCCAGCGTTTTCGCCAGTATCTCCGCCAAAGTCGGCAGTATTGGCGACAACTATCTCGGCGGTTGGTATGGCTATCGGGCCTCCAAAGCGGCCCTTAATATGTTGATGCGCACCACGGCGATCGAATATAGCCGCCGTTGTCCTCAAACCTGCGTCGTCTGTCTGCATCCAGGAACCACCGACACCGACTTATCCAAACCCTTCCAACGCAACGTCCCCCCCGGAAAACTCTTCCCCGTCGAGAAAACAGTCCGTCAACTCATGCAGGTGATCGAAGATCTCAGCCTCGATCACAGCGGTCAATTTTTTTCCTGGGATGGAAGCCCACTTCCCTGGTAACAGATGCCTGGTAACAGATGCCTCACATCAACAAGAAATGATACCCTGAATCCAGACCGTTAATGGAGAAAACAACCGTGGCAAAACCGCCCGCAGCAACCGATAAAGGTTTTGGTCAACCTAGCCCATCCGGTAAATCATCGACCCGTAAACAGCCCGCCTCAAGCGGGGGGAACTTCGGCTTTACCCCCAAAGCCGAAGTTTGGAACGGTCGCCTAGCCATGTTAGGCTTCCTAGCCGTCATCCTGACGGAACTGATTACCCACCAAGGGATTCTCGCCTTTTGGGGCTTGCGCTAAGTCCCCGATTCACCCTTAACATGGTGGATCTCAATTTCCGTATGAACATTCCCACGGGGGAGAAAATCAGCCCGAAGATTGACCTCTAAGGGGTCACAGGCCGCCACAAAATCATCCAAAATTTGATTGGCGGACTCCTCGTGGGAAATGTAGCGATCGCGGTAACTATTGATATAAAGTTTCAACGCCTTCAACTCCACCACCGTCTCATCGGGAACATAAACCAGGTGAATGGTGGCAAAATCAGGATAGCCCGAAAACGGACATTTACAAGTAAACTCAGGTAAACTGACCCGAATCTCATAGCGCCGTCCAGGACGAGGATTGGGGAAGGTAATCAGTTCACCCTCCTGAATCTCCCGTTCACCATACTTCATCGAGGAAGCCTCAGGCGAATTCGTCGGGTTCGGCGGACGTTGTGAATCGTGCATTCTCTGTGATGGTAAATTATCCGTCGTGGTCGCTGTTGGAGTTGACAGTTCCAGCATTTCAACCGAATTTCTCCCTAAGAATAGCAAGCCACCCATGCAACATCCAAACCCTCACGGTTCTGGTAATCCCAACGGACAATCCCCCTCAGTTCCCCTCACCGTTTATCGCGAACTCGCGGCTGAGTTGCAAGCCACCCAAGCGATGCTGGACTCACTCCACGCCCAAAACCAACAACTGAGCCAAGACAACCAGAGTTTATCCTATCAGAACCAACAACTCTTAAGTGAAGTCCATAATGTCGTGAACTCCGTCTTCATACTGCGACAAGTGGCCGACTCCCTCGAACCCTCCAACACTCCCGCCGAAATCTCGCCTCACAATAGCAACAATCCCCGACGCAGCGAGGCCCTCCCCCAACTCGATCGCCCCCAAAGCGATCCCACCCCAGTCAACCCATCTCAATATCAGGATTCAGCCCGCAACTTACCACCGTTGTACCCCCAGCAAACCTCGAACCCAACGGCCAACCCAACGGCCCAAAACCCCTCACCTCGTTCTCGATTTTCCGCCGTTGAGTTGAACGCTATCAGCGATGAGTTCTCCGCGAAAGGAGGACTCTGGCTGTTAGTGGCCATTTTTGCCATTGTGATCACCGCCTTCGGGGCGGGTTATTGGTTTATGCGTCCGATTTACGAGCGACTGTTGCAACAACAACCCCAACAGCCCCCTCAACAACAACAACAATACTTCCCGAACTAAGGCGATCGCCATTGAGTGCGGTGCATCCAAAAAACCTCAGCCTCCTAAAGAGACTGAGGTTTCCTTAACCTATCAGGTCTTCAATTCAGATGATGATTCAGAGAGCCATGACGGCCATTAATACGCATCTTGAATCTCATAGAAATCGGGAGAAATATAATCTTTCCGAAGAGGAAAACCAACCCAATCTTCAGGCATTAACAACCGCTTCAAGTTGGGGTGACCTTCGTAATGAATCCCGAACATATCGTAGGATTCCCGTTCTTGCCAGTCAGCTCCTTTCCAAATCCAATAGACTGACGCGACTTTCGGCTCCTCTCGGGGAAGAAAGACCTTTAAACGCACCTCTTCGGGCTTGTGAGCATCATCACTGACTTTAATCAAGTGATAAAAACTGACTAATTCCTGACCCGGACCCGCATCATAGGCCCCTTGACATTGCAGGTAATTAAATCCGTAGGCGTATAGTGCCGTTGCAATGGGAATCAGAACCTCTGGGTTAACCTGGATCAGTTCCACCCCTAGATTATCGGCTTCGAGGGCTTCATTGGCAAACCCATTTTCAGTTAACCAGTTGGAGACGGGACCCGCCGGAACGGGTTTATCTTCAGTTTGTTCTTCGGTCTCATTACCGTTTTTGGGGGACTCTTCAGCCACGGTCGGCCTCCTCTTTCTCAGCAGCTTGTTGTTGTGCAGATTGTAATGCGGGGGGAACCGGCATTCCCATCGCTTCGGTGAGTTGCTTGGGCGGATTATGCCGAGCCTCACTGCGCATATATTGACCGGTCAAGATGGGGTCAACGGGTTTAAGTTCGTGAGAGATGGTGTGGTAGCGGTGGGTTTGTTGGTGGTTGCCTCGCTCTGAGAGGGACTCATTAGAGACCTTTTTACGCAATTTAACAATGGCGTCGATAATGGCCTCGGGACGGGGAGGACAACCGGGAATATAGACATCCACCGGAATCAACTTATCAACTCCACGAACCGCTGTGGGGGAGTCTACACTAAACATCCCACCGGTGATGGTGCAAGCCCCCATGGCGATGACATATTTAGGGGCAGGCATCTGTTCATAAAGACGAACCACCGCCGGGGCCATTTTCATGGTGATGGTTCCGGCGGTAATCAGCAAGTCGGCTTGACGGGGGCTGTTGCGAGGAACCAGACCAAAGCGGTCGAAGTCGAAACGAGAGCCAATCAGGGCCGCAAATTCAATAAAGCAACAGGCGGTCCCATACATCATGGGCCAGAGACTCGATAAACGAGCCCAGTTGTAGAGGTCGTCGACGGTTGTCAGAATCAAGTTTTCCGACAACTCTTGCGTCACTTGAGGACGCTCAACGGGATTAATGAGGGTGGGGGTAGAGAGATTATCACTCATGACCATTCCAATGCTCCTTTGCGCCAGGCGTACACGAGGGCAATCACGAGGATGCTGATGAAAACCAACGCCTCGATGAATGCCAGTAGTCCTAGGGTGTGGAAGGCCACAGCCCAGGGGTAAAGAAAGACGGTTTCAACATCGAAGACCACGAAAACCAGGGCAAACATGTAGTAGCGGATGTTGAACTGAATCCAGGCGCCACCAATGGGTTCCATCCCTGATTCGTAGGTGGTATTGGATTCAATACCCAGATTTTTGGGTCGTACCAGCTTCGAAACCGTCAGAGCTAAGATCGGCACTAAACTGCAAATCAGCAGGAAGCCGAGGAAATATTCGTAACCAGTGAGAACAAACACAGAGGCTAACGTCTTTACTTATATTTACATTAATGATAGTCGAGGGGTCAGCAGATCTCAAATGAGATCTCAAATAAGATCTCATTTGAGATTGAGAATGGGATTGAGTTTTTCCCCGAAGTCGCCACAATGGACATTAGGTACTGTTGTACAAAAGATTAGACCCAATGATGTTTCAAGACGAGTTTGAACTACAAACCGATAATCATGGCGATCTACAGGATATCACTGAGCCGGTGGAGCAGATCGTCAAGCAGTCCGGGATTCGCACCGGAATTGCCCATATTTTTAATGTGGGGAGTACGGCCTCGATTGGGACGATTGAGTTTGAGCCAGGCTTAAAGCGGGATTTGCCGGAACTGCTCAATCGCCTCATCCCCCCGAGCCGTGATTATGGCCATGAGCAGACTTGGCATGATGGGAATGGTCATTCTCATCTTCAGGCCACCTGGCTCGGCCCCGATCTGACGGTTCCGGTTCAGCAGGGCCGCCTGAAGCTCGGAACCTGGCAACAGATCTTTCACCTTGAATGTGATATCAAGCCCCGCCAGCGTCAGATTGTGGTGACTGTCTATGGGGATTAGATGGGGGGATTAGATGGGGGGATTAGAAGCCCATGGCTTGGGCGACGAGGTCTAGGTCGGGTTCGATGCCTTGCTGGAGCCGGCTATGGCTATGTTCGATCGCCGAGTCGGGGTCTTTTAAGCCGTTACCGGTCAAGACACAGACGATGGTGGCTCCGGCGGGGACGCGATCGCGCAATTTCAGGAGTCCGGCGACGGAGGCGGCACTGGCTGGCTCACAGAAGATGCCTTCTTGCCCCAGGAGACGATAGGCGTGGAGGATTTCGTCGTCGGAGACGGCGTTAAATTCTCCTTGGCTGGCGTTTTCGACGGTTAGGGCTTTTTGCCAGTTAGCGGGATTACCGATGCGGATGGCCGTGGCGACGGTATCGGGGTTTTTGACGGGGGCGCCTTCGATGAGGGGGGCTGAACCGGCCGCTTGGAAGCCCATCATCTTCGGTAGGCGATCGCAACGGCCCAATTGCTGATACTGACAGAATCCCATCCAGTAGGCAGTGATATTGCCAGCATTGCCCACGGGAATACAGAGCCAGTCAGGGGCGTTCCCTAAAGCATCCACGACTTCAAAGGCGGCGGTCTTTTGCCCTTCGAGGCGATAGGGGTTGACGGAGTTGACGACGGTGACGGGGTAGGTGTCTCCTAGTTCGCGGACGATTTCTAGGGCGCGATCGAAGTTGCCCTTAATAGCCAGGATTTCAGCACCATAGACGAGGGCCTGAGCCAGTTTGCCGAGGGCAACATAGCCATCGGGGATGATGACAAAGGCTCGTAAGCCACCTCGTTTGGCGTAGGCGGCAGCGGCGGCGGAGGTGTTGCCGGTACTGGCACAGATGACGGCTTTGGCCCCTTCTTCTTTGGCTTTGGAGATGGCCAGGGTCATGCCACGATCTTTGAAGCTACCGGTGGGGTTCAAGCCATCGTATTTAACGAAGACCTCCACCTTTTTGCCAATTTCTGCGGCAATGGTGGGGACGGGAATGAGGGGGGTGTTCCCTTCATGGAGGGTAATGACTGGGGTGGCCTCGCTCACCGGTAAGTGGGGACGGTAGGCATTGATCAAACCGCGCCAGCCTCGCTGCTGTGGAGCGGTTTCGGGTTGAGGGGCGTTGGCGGTCGAAAAACTCAGCGTCACAATGGTTGTTGGCAAATAAGGGGTGTTGACCGGGTCGTTGGGGCGATTTTGCCCTAGAGCGGCCATGGTTGTGTCCCAATTGTACCAAAGTTGTCGCGGATGCTACTGCCCTGGTGAATGTGCGATCTCATCGGTTAGGGGTCTGGGTTGGTGATCTGGGTTTTTCACAAAATTGCAACAAATGTTGCAACATTTCGTAATCATTGCAGTAAAATGTTGCCCGAGCCTCTCTAGGTACAAATTCTTAATCTCTTTTTAATATGACAACTGTATCCAAACTCTCGACTCCCAAACCCCTCTCTGAGCTGAAGCTATCGGTCTATCAAGCGGATCATCAGGTGAAATATCTGCATCTGCACGCCCAACTCGATACCCTCATGATTGAGATTCAAAATCGCCGCCAACAGGGAAGTGTGCCGCCATTGCCTAAAAGCTAGAGTCCAAGTTCCACAATCCGACTGAGGCCGACTGAAGCCGACTGAAGCCGACGGCGGCTGACGGTGGCGATCGCCCAGACTAACCGAGACTCATCACGACGGTGGCGTGGATCTCGCTATCATGGGTCTACGTCCGCCATCGCGAAGTGTGCGGGACCCGCCATCGCCCCCTTGGATTCTTTATGTCTTCCCTTCCCCAACATCCCTCCCGAGGAGAGTGTCCCTGTCCCATTTGTCGTCGAGGTGACCTCTCCCCCCTAACGTTGATGGAGGCCGTCGGTTGTAACAACTGTGGTCATCTGTTTGAGGTACAACATCAGCCCCAGCGCGATCGCATTTCCCTACGGGCGATCGACCAATCCCCTTCTCCTACCTGGCGTTGGACCGGCCGGGGCTGGCAACCGATGGGCCGTGAAGATGTCGAAATTGGACTCGAAACCTGGGTCGCCGCTGTCTGCTTTACCCTGATTCCGACGGCGATCGTTGCTACAGCCGCCTATGTCTTCCCGCCTCTGCCTGGTAGCGGCTGGAGTACCTTCCCCCTAATTTGGACAGGATTAACCTTTCTCTGCCACGGTTCTTGCGTGATTACCCTGTTGATGGAGTATTACCAAATCCCCCTAAGCTCCTATTTTCGCCTGCGACCGTTCCAATGAGCCTTGTAATCGAGGTTCGCCTCCAGAGTCTCATTCCTTGACCCCAGTGGCTGCAATCCCCTGTACAAACTGACGCTGACCGATTAAAAACAGAAGAATGACCGGCAGCGAGGCAATCACCACCGCCGCCATCAGCACGGCCCAGTCACTGGTAAATTGCTCCTGAAACTCGGCCAAGGTTAACTGAACCGTTTTCAGTTGTGGACGCGTGGTAAACACCAACGGCTTAAACAAATCATTCCATTCCCCGATAAAGGCAAATAGAAATAACGTCACCCAAGCCGGGCGAGATAAGGGAACCATGATATGCCGTAGCACTTGCCAAGCTGAGGCCCCATCTAAGATCGCAGCTTGTTCGATCGCCACCGGAATCGTTAAAAAATACTGCCGCATCAGAAAAATCCCAAAGCCACTGACGGCGGTCGGCAGAATCAAGGCCCCGTAGGTATCGAGGAGATGGCCCCACTTCAACACCAAGAAAATGGGAATTACCAGCAGTTGAAACGGAATGGCTAAAGTTGCCAGAATCAGCACCAGCACCGTATTACGCCCACGAAATTGAAATCGAGCTAGGGCATACCCCGCCAAGGCCGAGGTCACCGTCTGGATTGCCGTGACCGCTGAGGCCACAATAGTGGAGTTAGCGAACGCCAGCCAAAACTGCCCACGAATCCAGGCCGCTCGATAACTCTCTAGCGTCCAAATCCCCCCCAAATCTAGGTTGGCCAGGGAGCCTGGGGGAGCAAAGGCGGCTCGCAGGACAATTCCCAGAGGAAAGAGCATCATGATCGCGCCAATCATTAAAAAAATCAAGATTATACCCTGCCATTGATTAGCTGTCGCAATCTTCGAGGCGATCGCCTTTGGGGTCAAAGCCTTAGCAGGCACGGGATAACGTCGATTAGGGAATTTGGGAGACATAAACCTAAAAGCAGCGGTAGAATGATCGTAGTTAGGAGTTGAGAGGAATAAACCTGGTCAACTTCGGGTTAAACCTTGTAAAGTAATAGAAAGTTGTAACGACCTATTGAACAAGTTTAACCACCCAGGTTAAAAGTCAACGGTTCGGTGTAGTCTCGCCGCTCCATAAAATAGGATGAGGAGATAGAAAACGTATGCCGCAGTTAGAAGCGACCGCCACTCTGGATTACCAAAGCGAAGTCTACAAAGACGCTTACAGTCGCATCAATGCCATTGTCATCGAAGGTGAACAAGAAGCCTTTGATAACTACATCCGACTAGCTGAAATGATGCCCGAAAGTCAGGATGAACTCAAATCTCTGGCGAAGATGGAGAAACGGCACAAAAAGGGATTCCAAGCCTGTGGGCGTAACTTGAGTGTCGTAGCGGACATGGAATTTGCCCAAGAGTTTTTCGCGAAACTCCATGGCAATTTTCAGGCGGCCAGCGATGCTAATGACATTGTGACCTGTTTGGTGATTCAATCTCTGATTATCGAGTGTTTCGCCATTTCCGCCTATAACATCTACATTCCCTACGCAGATCCCTTTGCTCGTAAAATCACCGAAGGGGTGGTCAAGGATGAGTATCTTCACCTCAATTTTGGGGAAGAATGGCTCAAAGGACATTTTGAAGAATACAAAGAGCAAATTGATGCAGCCAATCGTGAGAATTTACCCATCGTTTGGGAAATGCTCAACGCTGTCGCCAAAGATGCCAAAGTTCTCAACATGGAAAAAGAGGAGTTGATTGAAGACTTCATGATTGCTTACGGGGAAGCCCTGAGCAACATTGGTTTCAGCACTCGTGATATCATGAAAATGTCCTCCTATGGCTTACGGGGCGCAGCCTAGACAACCAGCCTAGGTCACAAATCCTAGGCAAGTTGCCTGCCCCTGTTGCCTAACGAACGAGGCGTAACAGCATTGTCGCAATCGCTCGTTTTTTCCTAGGAAAGCGAGCGATTTTTGGTGTTTGAATCGGATTTAATTTGAGAAGGGGCGCTTTACATAGTATTGTAAAGGTTTATGAATGCCCTGTTGTTACCGGATACCATATCGCAGCCTGAAATAAGGGTTGCTTGAGATTCTGCCCATGTTTGGTTTAATCGGTCACCTGACAAATTTAGAACACGCCCAGTCCGTTGCCCGGGACATGGGATATGACGGACTCGCAGATCAAGGACTTGACTTTTGGTGTGCTGCGCCGCCGCAAACTGTTGATCACATCACGGTTACCAGTATCACGGGGCAAACGATTGAAGGTCGCTATGTTGAGTCGTGTTTTCTGCCGGAGATGCTGGCGACACGACGTGTTAAAGCGGCCACCCGTAAGATTATTAACGCGATGGCCCATGCTCAAAAAATTGGCCTGGATATTACGGCCCTCGGCGGCTTCTCCTCCATTGTTTTTGAGAATTTCAACCTCAACCAAATTGAGCGGATTCGCAATATCACCCTAGACTTCCAACGCTTTACGACGGGTAACACCCATACGGCGTATATTATTGCCCGTCAGGTTGAGCAGGCTAGCGCACAATTGGGAATTGAACTGTCTCAAGCAACAGTGGCGGTTTGTGGGGCAACGGGCGATATTGGCAGTGCTGTCTGTCGCTGGTTGAATGCTCGCAGTGATGTGGCGGATTTGTTGCTGATTGCCCGCGATCGCCAACGCCTCGAAGACCTACAAGGGGAACTCGGACGGGGTAAAATTATGGGACTCGAGGACGCTCTGCCGAAAGCCGATATTATCGTCTGGGTGGCCAGTATGCCCAAAGGACTGGTGATTGATTCGACAACTCTGAAAAAACCCTGTTTGTTGGTCGATGGCGGCTATCCCAAAAATCTGGATACGAAAGTGCAACACCCAGGCGTGGTCGTCCTCAAAGGGGGCATCGTTGAACATGCCCTGGATATCAACTGGCGTATTATGAAGTTGGTCAACATGGATGTGCCGGCCCGTCAGATGTTTGCCTGTTTTGCGGAATCCATGCTCTTAGAGTTTGAGAAGTGGTACACCAATTTTTCTTGGGGACGCAACCAAATCACTGTTGAGAAAATGGAAAAAATTGGTGAAGTCTCCCTGAAACATGGATTTAAACCCCTGTTGTCCTAGCTGAGATCGTCCCATCTCCCACCGCCAAGTCCCCTGGCCCTCTATGTTCCTTTGAATCTCCCCAAAGACGTTGATCTAAACCTATGCTCTTAGATTTCGAGAAACCCCTCGTTGAGCTAGAAAAGCGCATCCAGCAAATTCGAGATATCGCTGAAGACACCGATGTGGATGTCTCCGATGAGATTCGTCAACTCGAAGATCGCGCCACGGAGTTACGCCAGGAGATTTTTAGTAATCTCTCGCCGGCGCAACGGCTGCAACTGGCTCGCCATCCCCGTCGCCCGAGTACCCTCGATTATATTCAGGCCATCGGCGATGAGTGGATTGAACTCCACGGCGATCGCGGTGGCTCCGATGATCCGGCCCTGGTGGGGGGCGTTTCTCGCCTTGGCGGTATCCCGGTGGTCATGTTGGGCCATCAAAAGGGACGGGATACCAAGGACAATGTGGTTCGTAATTTTGGCATGGCCTCCCCAGGAGGCTATCGCAAGGCGTTACGGCTGATGGATCATGCCAATCGCTTTGGAATGCCCATTTTGACCTTTATTGATACGCCGGGGGCCTGGGCGGGGATTGAGGCCGAACATCTCGGACAAGGGGAGGCGATCGCCGTCAACTTGCGAGAGATGTTCGGCTATGAGGTGCCGATTATCTGTACGGTGATTGGTGAAGGTGGCTCGGGGGGAGCTTTGGGGATTGGCGTGGGCGATCGCCTACTCATGTTTGAACATGCCGTATATACTGTGGCAACTCCTGAAGCTTGTGCGGCCATTCTTTGGAAGGATGCGGCCAAGAGTCCTCAAGCCGCCGAAGCCCTGAAAATTACGGCTGGGGATCTCAAGAATTTAGAGATTCTCGATCGCCTACTTCCCGAACCTGTCGGCGGGGTTCATAATCAGCCGGTGCAGGCCACGGAAATCCTGAAAACGGCCTTGATTGAGGAACTCAAGAGCCTGTTGGAGTTATCGCCCCAGGAACGGCAACAACTGCGTTATGAGAAGTTCCGCCGTATGGGAGTATTTCTCGAAGGCTGAATCGCCATTTGGGCTGAGATACTGACCGTTAGGTCTAAAACTGATGCGATCGCGATCGCAGTCAATCACGACGGCGATCGCTCATTTTTAGCCCCAGTTGCGTCATACTAGATATGCCAGATTGTAGCCATTTAAACGACCCATGCTACCCAAGGTTCGACTGTTACCGGGAGCAATCTCAGAAATATTGGTGTCTGTACGGGAAACCGGAGTCCTCACCCGCTCCGATTGTTATGGACTCATGGCAGCATCCCTTGATGAATCGGTGACGGAACAAGATCGCCGTTCCATCAACCGCCTCATTCGCTCCGTGCGCCGAGGTAAAGTTCAGATTATCGACGATCTCACCCCTCGCCGTTAACCCCAGCGGTGGGTGTTCGTCTCCCTGTCCCTCACGACTGAGCCACCTATGACCGCTGCGACTTGGATTACCGTCTCACGGCTCTTTGTCATTCCTGTATTTCTCTATGTGGTTGATGATCCGAGTACGAGCGATCGCTGGTTGGCCCTCGGCTTATTTCTCATCGCCGCGCTCACCGATTGGCTCGATGGCTATGTGGCCCGCCGCTTCAACCAGGTCACAGATTTAGGCAAATTCCTCGATCCCCTAGTGGACAAACTGCTGATTTTTGCCCCCCTGCTGGTTCTCATTGAATGGGGAACCTTACCGGCCTGGGGGGTATTTTTGGTGCTAACCCGAGAACTCACCATCGCCGGTTGGCGCGTCAACCAGCCCCAGATTTCCGGGGCCAATCTCTGGGGAAAAGCCAAAACCGTCAGTCAGATTGTCGCCATTAGCCTATTATTGGCTCCCCTCCCGGACCCCTGGCCGCGAGTGGGGCTGCTGAGTTTTTGGGCCGCCGTCGCCCTAACCTTGATATCTGGGGGGATTTATCTGCTTCCTGCAAGAGAGACGGAGCCAAAATCGGCCCTTTAACCCCTAGAGCGATCGCAGACAATCGGCCGCCACCACCCGAAACAGGCCATCGTCGAAGCGAGTGCAGGAGCGTTCCCCGGCGACTAAGGCGGGGATTTGGCCCTGCTCAAGTTGCTGTTGGATGGTTTGACTGATTTCAGGATAGGAACGTGTCCACCAGGAGCGTTCGAGATAGTCGGGTTCAAAGGCCCCCCGTTCGATGACGAGAACATCGATCGCCTCTTCAGTTAAGAATTGTTTAAGTTGCTTGACATCCTGGCTGTAGTGGGCATCCATGAGGGCGATCGCCCGGCGGCGTATTTCTTGGTGATAAGTTCGGTGGAAGGGAATGGCATATTCATAGCCCACATAGAGCGATCGCCGGCTGAAAGTGGGCAGTTGATTGGCTTCTAGGGCCAGAGAGGCGATGCGAGTCTCAGGAGGTTGCCCCTCTAGAAACTCATAGAGGGCTGGATGATTGCCCACAATGAGGTTAGTGCGTGGGTAATTGCCCAATCCCTGGGGGTAGAAAACTAAATAGCTCAGGAGCAGCCCTAGGGATAAATAGCACAGAATAACACTTTTGTCAAAGATAAACTGCATGATTAAGACCAGGGCGATCGCCGCTGCTAGAGCAAAGACGACTCGGAGACTATGTTGGCTATAGCGACTGGGGAGATGGAGACGAAAGGCCAGGTCATGAGCCAGGAAAAACAGCCCCAAACCCGACAGTAGTAGAGCCTGTAACAGGGGGAGATGGGGGATTGGCTCACGATGGGGGAGAAAGGGTAAGAGGAGGGCGCTACAGAGTAAGGGGGGGTCAAGAGGCGGTTGTAGGCCCGTGCGTCCTCCCCACAGCCAAAAGCGCCCCCAATCTTGGGCAAAATAGGCCGTCCGTCCCCCAGGCTGAAACTCTGGTAGGGTTTGGGCTTGGGCTAAAGTGACCGTGGGGCCAAACTCCGACGATTGCAGGAGATAGGGTAACAGCATTAGGACAATTAGCCCCAATCCTAGGCCAGTCCAGGACCGGGGAAACTCACCCTGGAGAGACAGTAAGACCAAGACTCCCGCCGCCACCAGGAGATAGGGAGGATAGAAGCCGCCTAAACCGAGGAGTCCGAGGAGCATCAGTCGGGGGCGACGGGCGGCGATCGCATAGAGAACCGTCAGCAGCAGGGGACTGAGGAAGGCGCGAGGGGTGGCCGAGACAAGATCATCGCGCATCCAGAGATTTTGCAGATAGAGGCTACTAGCCAGGAAGGCGGCGAAAGGGATAGGGACCAGGCGTAGAGTCAGGCGGAAGGCCATGACCGTGGTGAACAGGGCCAGAAGCGGCGGGAGAATGCGGGCCAGGGCCAGAGGATCGACTCCCAGTTGCGCGAAACTCCAATAGAAGGCGCGATAACCTGGGGGGGCGAGGGATTGGAAATAATCGGCGATGAGATCATTGGGAAACAGGCCCCCATCCAGGAAGCGTCGCATCCAGAACAGATGTTGACGAGCATCATTGGCGACAAGATAGCCCGGTTGCAGGGTTTGCTGGAGAACCGGGAGCGCGTAACTGCCCGACAGCAGCAAACTCAGGGCCAGCCAGAGGCGGCTGACGCTGGGGGAGGGGTTGGGGCGGAGGAAGAGGCGTTGCAGAGGTAGGCGATGCACGATGAGTCTTTGAGAGCAGAGTTTGCTCCCTCAATCAGTCATGATGGCAGAAAATCTGGTCTTCATTCTCAAAGTTCCTTGTTTTAACTGCCACCTTGTTCGAGTTCTGCGATCGACTCTAACAGACGGTGGGTGTTTTTCGGCCGACGCAACAGGTATGCTGTTTCTTCTAAGGCTTTGTAATCCTCTAGCGACATCATCACCAGCGAAGCTGCGTTGTTTCTGGTGATAATCACGGGGGAGTGATCTTCACACACTTGCTGCATCGTTTTTGCTAGGTTCCTTCTGGCGGCTGTGTAGCTGATGACATTCATGGGCGCTCTCCTGTCTAACCGTCTTAACGGGGATCTTTCTTAATAAAAATATGTGAGGTTCCAGTCATCTCATCGCCGAATTTGGTGCGTTCCGGCTCGCTTAATTGGGTTGCCAAGAATCAAAAATTGAACCAAGCCGGAACACACCCGACCCCAATTCTTTTTCCATCATTATCCATCAATTTGGATTGTACCGGTGTCTTCATAGAAAATATGCGAGTCGCGAGAGATGACGGGAGGCAGAGCCTCCCCCTACAGGTGACGAGGCTGGAGCCTCATCACGAGATATTAGAGATTAGAGAACGAGGCTGGAGCCTCATCACGAGATATTAGAGATATTATTAAGACTCATAGCGGATTCCGG
This sequence comes from Phormidium willei BDU 130791, assembly GCA_001637315.1. GTDB lineage: Bacteria > Cyanobacteriota > Cyanobacteriia > Cyanobacteriales > Geitlerinemataceae > Sodalinema > Sodalinema willei. The sequence goes on from LSZA01000067.1 coordinate 21,608, forward strand.
CGGCTTCTAGGCGATCTAATGCCGTCTGGAGGCGATCGCACTCTGCAATCAAACTAACACGCACATAGCCCTCGCCGCCTTTCCCAAACGCATTCCCCGGCGTCACCACTACCCCCGTCTGTTGCAACACCGTTAGGGCAAAATCCGTTGACCCCATCCCAGGGGGACATTCCACCCACAAATACATGGTGGCTAAGGGTTTGCGGACCGTCCAGCCCAAACGCCCTAATCCCTCAATTAAAAAGTCGCGGCGGCTACTGTAACGTTGCTGCACCTGTTGCAAATAGACTTCCGGCAACTGTAACGCCGTCTCCGCTGCACATTGCAACGCCGAGAAAATCCCATAATCCAAATTCGTCTTTAGGGTTCGCAAGCCTTGAATCACATGGCGGTTCCCCACCACAAAGCCCACGCGCCAACCGGCCATATTATAGGTCTTCGAGAGGGTGTGGAACTCCACGCCAATCTCCTTGGCCCCCTCAATCTCCAATAAACTCGTTGGCTGATAGCCGTCAAACGCTAACTCGGCGTAACACAAGTCATGCACTAACAAAATCGAGTGACGGCGGGCAAAGGCCACAATCTCCTCAAAAAACTCCCTCGGTGCTGTTGCCCCTGTAGGATTATTGGGATAGTTGAAATAGAGCATTTTCGCCGAGTCCGCCACCTCGTCGGGAATCTGACTCAAATCAATCAGCCAATCATTCTCCGCCGATAGGGGAATTGGATGCACCTTAGCCCCGGCAATCAACGGCCCGCGAAAATGGGCCGGATAGGCGGGACTCGGAACTAAGACTAAATCGCCGGGATTGAGATAGGCTAAGGCCAAATGAGACAATCCCTCTTTCGATCCCAATAAGGGCAACGCCTCCCCATCGGGGTCGAGTTTCACGTTATAGCGGCGGTAATACCAGTCCGTGATGGTTTGCCGGAAACTGCCGGTTCCTTCAAAGGGCGGATAGCCGTGATTGGCTGGATTTTGCAGGGCCTCGATGGCTGAATCAATCACCGGCTGGGGGGTGGCACCGTCGGGGTTGCCCATCCCCAAATCAATCAAGTCCAAACCCTGTTCTCGCGCACGGGCTTTCAACTCATCGAGACGCGCAAAAACGTAGGGGGGTAATGCTTGCACCCGCTCCGCAGGGCTAATCCAATCCAGTACCATTGAGTTCGAGGGAGGAAGACACAGACCTTTTACTCTATCAGGTTTTAGGCGTTATGGCTGACCACTTGCTTGACGACTTGGTCGACCATTTAAACGTCAGCGGCAACGCCTAGGGAATAGCCCACGGTGGTAGACACCATCGCTGCCATGACTTGGGCCGGTTCGACGGGGAAGGGCAGATGGTGAATGTCGGAGTTGGGGCCACAGGCAAATTCGGCGGCTTGCTGGAGTTGGCCCAGGGAAATCTCCCCTAAGCCTAAATCTGCCAGAGTTTGGGGGAGGCCAATCTCTCGGTAAAAGGTCAACAATTGCTGACGGGCGGTGGCGGCGAGTTGGTTATGTTGGACAATTTCTTCGAGTCGCAGTTGCACGAGAATGCCATAGGCGACTTTTTCGCCGTGAATGGTATGGTGGCAGTCGCTTAGATGGGTGAGGGCGTTGTGGACGGCATGGGCGGCGACGGTGCGACATTGGGCGCCGCCTAAGCCACCAATGACGCCGGCCAGGAGAACGCTGGCATCGACGACTTCCCGCCAGACGGGGCTACCGGGTTCGGCCAGGGCGGCGGCGGATTTTTGCAGGAGTAGGTCTCGTAAGACGCGGGCCTGTTGTACGGCGGCGACAATGAGGGTTTGGTCGGAACTGCCGCTACTGACGGAGGCTTCGTACCATTTGGCGAGGGCGTCGCCAATGCCGGCGACGAGGGTGCGTCGGGGGGCGGTGCGAATCAGGGCGTAGTCGAGAACGAGGAGGTTGGGGCAGACGGGAAGGGGGACATCGTAGCGAAAGGCCCCGTCGGGGGTGTAGACGTTGGAGAGGGCTGTCCAGGCGGCACAGGTGGCGGCTGAGGTGGGAATGGTGACGACGGGAACTTGGCCGCGATAGGCGAGAAGTTTGGCGGTGTCGAGGGCTTTACCGCCGCCAATGCCAATCACCACATCGGCTTGATGGTGGCCGAGGGCGCTTTTGAGGCGATCGAGGTCGGCTTCGTCGCAGTCGTCCCCGTAGGAGTGGGTCGATGGGGTAAGCTGGTTTTGGCTGAGGTGCGGTTGGATCTGGTCTTTGGCGAGATCGAGGGTGCGATCGCCGGCCACTAAGAACGGCCGCTGTCCGAGTTGGGCGATGCGTTGGGCGGCTTCGGGCAAGATATTCTCGCCCCGCAAGGTTTGGGCAGGGGCAACGTTGAGGGTGATGGAAGGGCTGGCGGTTTGGGTGAGTGAGTCCGACATTCGGTTAGGGGGTGCGGGTAAACTGGGTTAATGTCTTCGATGGGTCTTCGATTAGATTGTATCTAGGGGTTAGGGGAATTTGTAGGGGTTTTGGGGAAATTACACCAAGTTTAATAGTTTGTCAAGGGATTACCGTACCAAATTTTATCGTTTTCTATGAGTTTAGATCTGCAAATTCAAACTCTGATCGACCACGCGCCTCAGGATGGTTCGACGCCGGGGGCGATCGCGGCGATCGCGCCGGTTCTCAAAGCCTTCGGCGATCGCCTACGTCATCAGCAATACTATATTCTACAAACTCCTGATAGCAATTGGTTGATGACGACGTTGAGTAATCGTCTCAATGCGGATTTGGAAAAGTCCGTGATTTACGGCTTTCCGAGTTTCGAGGATGCGAAAGCGAGTGAACCCGACAGCCAGGCCCCGCAATTGCTGGCGGTTGCGCTTCCGGTGACTCATATTTTGTTCCAATTATTGGCGTTGGATCGCGTGGATAGTCTCATTCTGTTTGAAACTCCAGGCCAACGGGAAACGGGAGTCGAGGTGAAACGTTCGGATCTTCAACAAGCTGTCGCCTTACAATTGCAGCAGTATCGATCTGCCCCACCGTCTAATTTGGCGTAAGTTATGGGTTGCGCTGAAGCTAAAATTATAGATTGTTTGGCATCAAATGGGGTTTTAGGAATGGATTTTTAGACATGGTTTTTTAGACAATGTGGGGTAGTAAGTTGCATGAAGTACAAAATTGTAGGGGAACCCACCCCTGACCCCTCCCTGGA
>LSZA01000068.1 GCA_001637315.1 Phormidium willei BDU 130791
TATTAGGGATTGAAACACAGAAGGCAGTTATATCGATTTTAAAGTAACATTGACTCGCAATCACCGATAATCCCTATTAGGGATTGAAACAGAGAGTGGGAACGAGAGACATATAAGTATAGGTAAGTCTAGGGACTTGCAATTACCGATAATCCTGGAGACTAAACTAATTTAGCCTGACGCATTCAAATATTTAAATCACACTCGCAATTGCGATTTCATGATTCATGAATCAATCAGTCAAAATCAAAAAATACTCCAATAGCCAAGGATGAATAAAGATGAAAGACTTTTTTATAAAACCGCTACAAGGAATTTTGGTGGGATTTAGCTTTATGTTGGTAGCTCATGCTTTAGTTATTTTTCTGATTAGACCAACAGCCAATTTGATTAACAATCTTAATTTTCCCGACATTAGAGCAGTTACAATTTTGGGAATAATTGGATTAGTGATATTAAGAATAATCTTTGAATTAGTCAAGCAAGTGATACAAGAAGTTTGGGAAGATAACATAGCACCAGCATTAAACAAATATGTCTTTCAGTATATTTGTTTGGCGTTTTTTTCTTCTGGAAAAGGATTTAATTCAATTTATCTATCTTTGGGGGCTAACTCTGCATACGTTATTATTTTTCCTGTAATTTTTGGCATTTGTTTTTTTAGTACTTTTTTGGATTATTTGGCAATTCAAGCAGGATTAGATGTTTCTGTTAACATTTTTTCTGACAGAATTATTGAGGATATGGAAGAAGTTATTTCAATTCAATCGATGGTTGGTTGGATGGCTGAAGACCAAGTTTCTATTGACAGCTTTTGGCAATATTGGTTTTACAGCCTTCGTGCTACGATTTTAGGGATTAGGTTTGAAGGGTGGACTCAATGGGTGATTGCCTTTCCTGTTAATTTAATAGCCAGCATTCTTTTTTTAATATTTAGTTTAAATCAGGCTATATTCGGGATTCTTGGAGGTCAAATAACACGAGATAATAATGATGAATTAGTTTATGATTTTCCTCCTGAAATAGCACGTCCTCAACCTGCACGGTCTTTGGGCTTTTGGATTAGTGGAATAATTGCTGTGTTTTTGTTGGCTGTCCAATTTTCTCTGTCAGCTTTATCTGTTCACCATGCTCGACAGATATTAAGCTCAAATCAGAATTCCAGAACTCCACCCAGTGAACCCCATTTAACACCACAGCAAACAGTAGCTAAATATTACGAATTAGCCACCTCTAATCGTGAAGCAGCATTAGAGTTGATTGGTGAATCTTGGAGAAAAAATGAGAGAAAAAATAGAGAAGAAGGAATCAAGTTTTGGAACTCAATTGAACAAGTCAAAATCTATGATACAGAAATTGTAGAGCAATCTTCTAGCCGTGCAGTTGTTCAAGTTTGGCTTCAATATTATATGAAGTATGAAACTTATAATCCCTGCGAAACCCGAACGTTTGAATTGAGATTAGACCCCGACAAAAATAAATGGATTTTATATCGACCTATAGATGTCATCCAAAAACCCTCTTGTGACCGTTGAAGCGTCATAAGAGAAACAGCAAAGCCCTGCGGGAAATTGATGTTGATGAGAACGGCTGGAAGTGCCTGAAATCCTAGTTTTCAAAGGAAGCTTTACTTAGTCCAGAATCTCGAAAATAAGTCAAAGTTTCAGAGCATTTCTACTGGATCAGAAGCTGGGTTGGTTCTACCGACAGAGTTCATCAAAATAATAGACCATCCCCCCGGCTACAGGAGCATAGTCTGAGCGATCGCCCCGTAATTGTCTCCACCAGTCAGGATTGGGAACATAATCCTCTCCCTCACTGGATCCCACCCAGAGACTAGAGCAGACAGCGAAATAGCGAGAGGTTCCACTAAAAGCAACATACTGATTCGGCAGACCATAATTGCGGACTTGTTCGCTGGCAAACAAGGCTGTGTTGGCAACACTTCCATCTCGGAATTCAATCGTCTCAATCTCACTGACGCGAATGGAAGTAACGCGGCATCCCGTTCCGCAACTCATGATGATGGGTTCGCGGGGACGCCGTTGGGCGATCGCCTCAAACCCCAGTCCGACCAAACCACTGACGCTCACCATGATAGCCATCGGAAGTTGAAAAGAAAACTTCATGAGACCAATCTCCAAACTCAAACGAATCCAAGGGCGGCTGGTGCGTCTGACGTTTTCAAATCTTGAGCGCCCCAAGTCTTCAGCATAAGCGAGGAAAACGAGATAGATTTCCTAAATGCTCTTTGCAGAAAAAGTATCACCCATATCCCGACTATATCCCATTTGAGATAGCTACCGCCCCCAAACCCATTCCCCTGATGCCCGCGACAGTGTACGATCACTAAAACAAGCACTATAGGCATCCACACCCCCTAAACCGCTCCTATGTCAGCGCCAGCCCTTACCACCGCCACCCGAACAACCTTCCCCCTGAGTGCCGTCATTGGCCAAGAAGCCATCAAAATCGCACTCCTGTTGTCCGCCGTTGACCCCGGCGTCGGTGGAGTGGCGATCGCCGGCCGACGAGGAACCGCCAAATCCGTCATGGCTCGGGCCTTACACGCCCTACTTCCCCCCATCGAAGTCCTCACCGAGTCCATCAGTAACTGCGACCCCACCCGCCCCGAAGAGTGGGACGACATCGCCCTCGAACATTACGCCCACCGCAGTCACGACAACCCCGACGACATCAGCGACCTCAACACCCAAGTCATCGCCGCCCCCTTCGTGCAAATCCCCCTCAACGTCACCGAAGACCGGCTCCTGGGGTCTGTCGACGTGGAACAATCCGTGCAAAAAGGCGAACCCGTCTTCCAACCTGGACTCCTCGCCAAAGCCCATCGCGGCGTCCTCTACGTCGATGAAATCAACCTGCTCGACACCGAAATCGCCAACCTGCTCCTCAGCGTTCTCACCGAAGGTCGCAACATCATCGAGCGGGAAGGAATCAGCGTCCAACATCCCTGCAAACCCCTCCTCATCGCCACCTACAACCCCCAAGAAGGTCCCCTGCGCGAACACCTGCTCGATCGCATCGCCATGACCCTCTCGGCCGATCGCGTCCTCGGACTCGATATGCGCGTCGAAGCGGTCCAACAAGTCTTAAACTACGCCAAATCCCCCGACGACTTCCTCAAACAATTCGACGACGACATCGACGGCCTCAAAACCCAAATCCTCCTAGCCCGAGAATGGCTGCAAGACGTTCAAATTAAACCCGAACAAATCCAATATCTCGTCAACGAAGCCATCCGGGGCGTGGTCCAAGGCCATCGCGCCGAACTCTTTGCCCTCCGTGTCGCCCAAGCCGCCGCCGCCCTCGAAGGTCGCACCGAAGTCAACGCCGACGACCTGCGCCGAGCCGTGGAACTCGTCATCGTACCGCGCTCTACCGTCGTGCAAACGCCCCCAGAAGAAGAAGAACAACCCCCCCCGCCTCCGCCCCCAGAATCGCCCCAGGATGAGGACGACAACGACCCCCAGGACAACGATGAGAACGAGGAGGACAACGACGAAGACGAAGAAGACCTCGAACAGCCCGAAGACCAAACCCCCGATATTCCTGAAGAATTTGTCTTCGACCCCGAAGGCGTCATCCTCGACCCCGAAGTGATGAACTTCGCCCAAACCATGCAACGGGCCGGCAACTCCGGTAGCCGCAGTTTGATTATCTCCGACGATCGCGGCCGCTATATCAAACCCATTCTGCCCCAGGGCAAAGTCCGACGAGTAGCCGTCGATGCCACCCTGCGGGCCGCTGCTCCCTACCAAAAAGCTCGCCGTCTCCGAGAACCCAACCGCACCGTCATCGTCGAACAAAGCGACCTCCGAGCCAAACGCCTAGCCCGCAAAGCCGGGGCCTTAGTGGTGTTCCTCGTCGATGCCTCCGGGTCCATGGCCTTAAACCGAATGCAGTCGGCCAAAGGGGCGGTCATTCAACTGTTAACCGAAGCCTATCAAAGTCGCGATCAGGTGTCCCTAATTCCCTTCCGGGGCGAACAAGCCGAAGTCTTGCTTCCTCCCACCCGCTCCATCACCCAAGCCCGCCGTCGCCTCGAACGGATGCCCTGTGGTGGCGGATCTCCCTTGGCTCATGGCTTAACCCAAGCGGTGCGCGTCTGTCTCAACGCCCAGCAATCGGGAGATGTGGGACAAACGGCCATTGTTGCCATTACCGATGGCCGGGGGAACATTCCTCTGGCGCGATCGCTCGGCGAAGAGATTGATCCCAACGAAAAACCTGACATCAAAGCCGAATTACTGGACATCGCCGGACGGATTCGCGCTCTGGGGATTCAGTTATTAGTCGTCAATACTGAAAGCCGGTTCGTCTCCACGGGATTTGCCAAGGAACTCGCCGAAACCGCCGGCGGAACCTATTATCATCTCCCCAAAGCCAGTGATCAGGCGATCGCCTCCATGACCCAAAATGCCCTCAAAGACGCAATGGGGTAACACTATGATTCGGGGACGACTCACCGCCAAACTGGGGGCAATTTTCCTGAGTTGGGGGCTACTAGCCAACCCCGCTCAGGCCTGTCCCACCGCCCTCGAACCGCTCATCGAGGAGATGTTGCCCGACTTACCCGGTTACGCGAATCGGGTCTTGCGGCGATCGCAAGATGTCCAGGGTCCCCCGAGCCACCGCACCACTGTCTTAGTGGCCGGGAACCCAGAATTTGAGCCACTTCCCCTCAACGAGCCGATTCCCGAAGGCGTAGAACAAGTCTTTTTAACCACCCTAGAACGCACCCATCGCGGCGGCAAAACCGGAGAAATCCAGCATTTCCATTGGCTCTTTCTCACTCAAAACGAGGAAGGTTGGTGGTTAGTCTCCCTATTTTCCAGTCTCGGGGATTATCCTGAACCGGGAATTGTCAGTCCTCCCCGTGAAAGTAGTCAAGGAGCCGTCGGACAAGCGGTTCAAACCTGGTTAAGAGACTGTCGATTCCGCCGTTAGCGAGATCCCCCTAGGGTTGCCAGCCCAGAAGTTGCCAAGCCGCTAGGGGTTCAGTCTTCCCCTTGGCGGTGATGGGCGATCGCGATTTGACCCGCAGGCGATCATCTCCGCCGAGAGCCTCGAACACCGATCGCGAAATCGTAATTTCTCCCGCCGGGGTCGAACTTTCCAAACGTTTCGCAGTATTGACCACATCGCCAATCGCCGTATAGGTGCGGGAGTCTTCCCCACCAAACAACCCTTCAATGGCCGGTCCAGAATGCACCGCACAACCGGCTCCCAACCCCAGAGGCGATAACACCCGTTGGGCGGCCTCCTGCATCGCCATAGCGGCGCCGACTCCCTGTTCGACCGTGGCATAAATTGCCATCACCTCATCGGCGGTCAAACTCACTCGCAAAGGCTGAAAACTCGTTGCTGCCGGTTCAACGGTCTGATAATACTGATTGAGGGTAGCCGCCACCTCATCGGGAGACGTCTGTTCGCACCACTGGGTGAAGCCGCGCACATCCATAAACACAAACGTCCGTTCTCGTCGCTGAAACCGTAACTGACGAGGGTCATTCATGGCTGCATCCACGGCATAAGTTCCTAACCCCCAACGGGCCAAATTCTGCAACACCAAGGCCGTCTCTTGAAGTTGGCGACGCTGCACCATCACCTGAAGGGTTTGAAGCCCCACAAACAGCCCGATTAGTAACAGAGCCTCCACTAAAAACTGGTGATGGGAAAGTTGGGTAAAGTTAGTGATGTTGTCCCAGGTGACCGCGAGATTTTCCGACTTTAGCTTCAGGGCAACATAAAGGGCAATAAACATCCCAATTCGCACCAAACTTTCGAGGGGAACAATCCAACGGAATGCCTGAGGGAACCCGTGAAAGCGCAAACCTTGTAATACAGCGATCGCCCCAGCAAATGCCCACAAGACCAGATGATTGGGTTCGCCGAAAAACTCCCAACCTTCGAGGGGAAAATCCACCAGAGTATACATGGCTGCCCCAATGAAGTTGCCCCAAAAGTGATGGGCTGTCCTTCGGGAGAGATAAGCCGCCTGTATGAGCATGGCGGCGATAATTAGGTAATGTCCAGGGTAGGTGAGATAGTCCCACCACCCCATTAAGGAGATTTCCGACAGGGCGTTGAGTAGGAGAAAGTGACCGCTGTTGGTAATAAGTTCAGCGACGAAGGCACTGGTACGAGTTTCCTGTAAGGGCGTTTCCATGGGCTGGCTGCATGGGGGGTTGAGAAAAGACTTGAACACAGTGTCCTCCAAGATCATGGCCGCAAACACACCCAGATCGCCGTTGAGACTCCTTAACGCTCTACTCTTGAGCTTGACGGCGGCGAGACCCCCGGAAGATGCCGGTCATCACCACACCACTAACGACCATCGCCACTAAGCCTAACCCATTTAACAGCACATACACCGGGCGCAGTTGCGATCCCAGATAGGTTCCTTGATGAATAGACATCATGACATCGCCAAAATTGTCGGACCCGCCGAACCAGGTTTTACCGATGCGGTAGGCCACTCCTGTAAACGCCGTGACGAACAAGGGTAGAAAAACAATCGGGGCCAGTTTGCGGTGCAGGTTTCTCAGGGTGCGAGGGTTCATGAATAAGACTCCAAAGTGTCAGACCAAAAAGGTGAAATCATAGCGAAAGATGATGTCACGGGTCCGTTGGACTCACTCAGATTGAGAGACCATCCGTGGGATTGCACCCGTGCCACATTGAAGACCTTAAACCAAGAAAGTTACAAAATTCTGAACGTCCCTGAGCTCGAACGAGTGGTGTTCGCCAAGGGTAAACGCACCTGAAAACAACTTCCTTGTCCCAGCTTAGATGACACGGTGATCTGGCCCCCATAACCGTGAGCGATGGTTTGAGCAATGGATAACCCCAATCCTGTGCCACCGTGACGATGCGATCGCGCCTGATCTGCCCGCCAAAAGCGATCGAACAGGTGCGGGATGTCCGCCGCCGCGATGCCGATTCCGGTGTCGCGGACGCTCACGAGGACGTCTTGTTGCTGACGCATCACCTGCACCGTCACTTGTCCCCCCTCAGGGGTATATTGCAGGGCATTTTCGGCAAGATTGGCAAATAAACGCCGCAGGTGGCCGCCGTTAGCCCTGACGAGGAGTTCTCCCTCGGACGGTGGGGTGTAATCAAAGATAACTCTCTTGTTTTGAGCGAGCCATAGCAACGGTTCGATCGCATCGTCGAGGACTTCATCGAGAGAAATGACCCGTCGCTCCTCTTGGCCCCCATCGTCCATACGAGCGAGTAACAGTAAATCTTCCACCAATTCCGACATTTGATCCGCTGCACTGACGATGGCCGCGATTTTCTGGGTATCGCTTGGGTGAATGCGTTCGGGGTGATGTTGCATCACCGAGACGGAGGTTTTTATGGCGGTTAGGGGCGATCGCAACTCATGGGAGGCATCGGCGGTAAACTGTCGTAGGCGATCGAAACTGCGTTCGACGGGTTTGAGAGACTCTCGCGTCAGCCAAGTTCCGCCGATGGCCGTCAAGGCTAAGGCCACTACACTGCCAATCCCCAACCCCCAGCGCAACCGCTGTAACTCGGCGTCGAACATCTCCGTCGATTCGCTGGCACGGATATATCCCACCAGTTGCGGAACATCGCGATATTCCCCCATCACCGGAATCGTATAGGAGCGCAGCTTGTCGTGTTGCTGTTTGACTCCGGTTTCAGGAATGGTCTCGGCCATCTCCCAGGTGGGGAAGAGATCCCCCTCGCGCACCATCAAGCGACGCTGAGGGTCAAACCACTCCACTCCCTGAGAGTGGGAGCGCAGATAGTCTGAAGGAACCTCGAAAATCCCCTCCTGGCGATATTTGTCCATCAACTCCGAGAGGTTGTTCGGAAGGGTGATTTGAGCGATCGTCTCGGACTCATCGCCATCGCTAATGGGACGAATAGGGTTACTAGATTCGAGTCGGAACACTTGGCTATTGCGTTCTTGCCAAACTTCGTCTTCAGCGTCTTCGAGGTGTTCTTCAAACTCGTGACGCACCACGGGTAAGGTTCGCGCGGCGGTTTGGGCTAGGCTTTCTAAGTGGTTATCGAGTTGCTGTTGTAGGCGTTGGGACAGGACTTGATAGACGCAAATGCCCGAAATGCCCAAAATGGTCGTCGTCACAGCCAGATAGGACAGCAATAGGCGAGTTCCAATGGCGTTAAATTGCGGATTCGAGGTTGGGGTTGAGTCGGTAGCCAATGCCATAGAGGGTTTCAATGAGATCAGGGGGTGCGCCGGCGGCTCGTAGTTTTTTCCGTAAACGGCGCATATGAGCGTTGATGGTATCTTCGCCGGGAATATCGGCGTCGTAGCACCAGAGGCGATCGAAAATGAGATCTCGCGTCACCACCCGGCCGGAATTGCGTAGGAACAACTCGACTAAGCTGTATTCTTTGGGGGTGAGGCTGAGGGGGACTTCGTTGTACTGCACTTGTAGGCGGCTCGGGTCAAGATGCAGTTTTTCCCAGGTTAACACTGGGGACGGTTGGCTGTTGCCCCGTCGCAGCAACGCCCGTACTCGGGCCAGTAATTCGGCTAAATCGAAGGGTTTGACGACATAATCGTCGGCCCCGGCATCTAAGCCCAGCACTTTGTCGCCACTGCTGTCGCGAGCGGTCAGCATCAGGACTGGGGTGGTGCAGCCACGATCGCGCAACTGGCGACAGAGGCTCACGCCATCGAGTTCAGGCAACATCACATCGAGTAGGATCAGGTCATACTCGAAGGCTTCGGCGAGTTCTAGGCCTGAGCGTCCGTCGGTGGCGGTTTCGACAACGTAACGGCGATCGCGGAGGGCTTCGGCTAAGGGGTTAGCGATGCGATCGTCATCTTCAATGAGCAAAATTTTCATCCTTCAACAATTCCGTACCATGGCTAAAAACTGTCAACCTAAAATAAAAATCAGTGATGAGCCAGACCCAATAAGACATCATCCAACAAAGCTATCAAATCCTAATCAATTCTTTGGGAGTGGTTGAGGCAATCCGGTTTATTCAAAACGTGACTCATTCAAGGTGAGACTCTCGGTTAAGGGGACTCGACTCAAAAACGCCATCATTTGCTCGACTCAACATCCTTGCGGCTGAGAAGTCACTGGGCTTGTTTCAGTGAGGATCTGTTCCTGAAAGTATTCTAAACAATTGTAACACTTCTTGAGGTATGACTTGTCAATTTTTAAGCTCGACTTTAAAATCAGAGTTGTCAACTAAGATAACCCAGAGCGCTCCCAAGCCGCTAGTCCTAAATAGCCATGAGTATGATGGGAGTTGTACACCGTCTTGATAGACCAATCAATCATCCCAAATTCCAATCTGCCAACCTCATAAAATATGGACAGACTCATGATAATAAGCCTCAGTTTCGTTGCCAGGACTGTAGACCACAGTTTGTTAAAAACTCCATTCGATAACCGACTCGATGAAGCGACTCGTCAATTGATTGATAATGAGTGATAAGTTGTTATTTTGGCGTTTGGCTTTGGCGCCTATTGATATTGAGAGTCGTGAAATTTTTGGGATTTTTATTGGAGATCATTCCTAGAAATCAGCGCAGCAGCTATGGTAATCATTACCACCCCTTTCCCGCCAGTGTCCCGTCTGTTTTACGGATTTTTGGGAAGCCTATGAACAGGTAACTGCTAGTAAACGGCATCAATTTATGGGCAAGGATTGAGGTCAAACGAGCCATATTAAACCTTTCAACAACCCCCTAAGGCAGCGTTTTAAAAGACCGGCACGAAAACTCTTATTACTTTCCAAAAATTGAGTCGTTATGTCAGTGTAATTTGGCACTTTGCGCATTATCAAAATGCCTCATTTTGCTTCTGTTGATTACCATTTAGGACTACCAAAATATGACTAATTCCATTAAACTTTTCACCATTGGTTTTACCAAAAAAGGCGCAAAAACATTCTTTGAATCGTTGCAAAATGCTGGTGTAAAACGACTTTTAGATATCCGGCTCAATAACGTTTCTCAACTGGCGGGATTTGCCAAAAAAGCTGACTTAGAATACTTCCTCAACACAATTTGCGACATTGACTATGCCCATCTCCTAGACCTCGCTCCCACCAAAGAAATTGTGGACGAATACAAGAAAAACAAAGGAAATTGGCAACAGTATGAAGTGCAGTTTTTAGAGTTAATTCGCCAACGGAAGATTGAAGACAAAGTTTCCCCCGATCTCATTGATGGTGCCTGTTTCCTCTGTAGTGAAGCCAGCCCCAATCATTGTCATCGACGGTTAGTGGCTGAATATCTCAATCAACAGTGGGGAAATGTTGACATTCAGCATCTTTAACGATGTAAAACTCGGCTTAGATGGCTATGACAACACTCATTTGCCTTGCGAATTCTTGGAAACATCAGGGACGATGTCTAGCGGGGATAAATCCCGAGACGGGGCAATGGATTCGACCGGTTTCTGACCTAGAAGATGGTCGCATTCCCCAGCGAGTGAGCTCGATTCGGGTCAAAGAGATTAAACTCCTAGAGGTTTGGGAGATTCCCTTAGCGGAAACGGGACCCGATTTTGGTTTCGCGTCGGAGAATCGACAGATTTTGCCGGGAACCTGGCGGAAGTTGGGAACGGTGACCATAGAGGCAATCTTGCCCTATTGTGAGACGGAGACTGAGATTTTGCATAATACACGCGCCTATGTGACGATTCCTCAGCTTCAAGCGTTACCCTTTAAGCAACGACGAACCTTGCAGTTAGTGGAGACGCAACAGTTTACGACAACTGTGGCTAAGGTTCGTCAACAAGGGGGTCATCAATGGAAGGGTGAGTTACTGACGACGGGAGGACGGCGATTGCAGGGACGAATTACGGACCCGGAGTTGGTGAAACGGCTCGATTGGGGCTATGAACCGAGTCATCATTGTTTAGTAACGGTGAGTTTGGGGATGCCTTGGGTTCCGCCGAATTGGCAGGGAGAGGACCCTTGTTGGAAGTTGATTGCTGGGGTGATGGATGGGGGATAGGGATGAGAGTTTGATGGACATGGCGATCGACCGGTCTATTGACGGGCTTGTGATAACATCGACCTGTGCTTTGCAAAATAAAGCATAAGTTTTAGTTATCGCGGAGTTTTAATATGCCAACCCAAACCCTCAATCATCCTGTTCAAGCTATTCCTAATATTTTGCAGTTATTGGAACAGGGAGAGGTGGTGATTATTCCCACCGCCACGACCTATGCTTTTGTCTGTGACGGTGAGAATGCTGATGCGGTTGCCCGGATTCACCAATTGAAACGGTGGTCGTCTCCTAACCCACTGGCGGTTTTCTCGACCCGCGATCGCCTCTCCCCTCTCGCCCACATTAACGCTGATGCAGATCTTCTTCTGCAACAATTTCCCGCCCCACTGACCCTAATTCTGCCGAAAACCGACCAAGCCCCCGCCCCTGTCACCGCTGGCTATCCCTCGCTTCTGGTCTGTTGCCCGGATGAGTTTGTGCAAAAACTGGTTGAATCAACCTCTCTCATCCTGGCGGGGGGTTCAGCGAGTCTCTCAACGGATCTCAAAGCCACGAACGCTCGTTCGGCGATGCAGCTTTTTGAGGGCGAGGTTCCCCTAATTGTCGATGGAGGTCCTTCAAAATATGCCCGAGGGGGAACGATGGTCGATTGCACTCTCGATCGCCCCACGATTCTCAAATATGGACCCATCTCGTTCGATGATTTGCGGCCACTTCTGCCCAATATTGAGCTACCGTCCCATATGCGGAAATAAATAGGTCGATCTAGCGCCCTGTCATGCCACAACTGAGATACCTCAAGGGAGAGTATGCCTGGGTTCACAGACTCGGATCTTTGACAGGGTGTCTTTTGATTTCTGTCGTCTCAAAATACGACAATTCTTGGGCGATCGCTCACCGGCAATGGGGGTCGCCCCAGTCCTGACTCAAGCCATGAGGGAAGCCAGGTGACGTGATCGACGTATGTAGCCCTCTATTGTGCAGGTGAATCAGGTGTTCCTTCCTCAATTTCCGATCAAAGCGTCAATCCTAATCCTGATTCTGCAAAGTTTGGGACTCATTCTAGGCTGCGCTTCAGTCCCCACGACAGAACGTGAGGCAGGGCAGCAGAATGCAGAACTGACTCAGGAAGAGTCTCATGGTCACGATCATGCCAACCCTGGCCATGGTGCTGCTGAACATGACCATCACCATCACCATGATGCGTTAGAAATTCCTGATGGACAGCCGGTTCCAACGATTACTGTGATCGCTCATCCTGACCCAATGCAAGGCTGGAACCTAGAAATTCAGACGACGAACTTTCGCTTTGCCCCGGAGGACGTGAATCAAGAGAACCAGCCGAATGCTGGACATGGTCATCTGTATATCAATGGGGAAAAGGGGGCTCGGGTTTATGGTTCCTGGCTGCATTTACCTGAACTTCCTCCGGGCCGCAATGAAATTACGATTGGCTTGAATGCCAATAATCATCAAGCGTTGACCCACAACGGACAGGCAATTGAGGCAACGGTTGTCGTTAATGTGCCGGAGTGAGTTAGGGGACTGAATCGTGCTTCTCAACGGGTGCGATCACTCCGAGACCGTTTTTCCCCTAATGCCCCATCATCCCCCCACTGAGACGAGGGATTGGTCTCGCTCTCATCACGTCTTAACCCGATGTTCCCTGCCAGATGGGGGGATATCGGGTCTTTTTATGAAGTTTTATAACAATTCGGGGCGGATTACGTAAAACTCGCCTGTTCATCCCGACAGACTTATAAGACCTTTTAGTTAAGGAGTTTCAACGATGGTTTTAGACATCGTTACACAGGATGGGTTTGACTTTGGAATTGGGGCTAATGGTGATGATAGGGTCATCATGGCTCAATTACCCCCCGATCAATTAAACCAGTTGCGTAGTTCACCATTTCCCGATGCGATCGCCCTCTTGGGAGGGAATGATTATTTCGAGAATGACGACACGGGACGAATTGTCTTTGGGAATGCTGGAAATGACATCATTATTGGTGGAGGAGGGAACGATACCATCGCTGCCGGACGTGATGACGACCGCATTCAAGCCACGGCTGGAGACAATATCCTGTTTGGGAATCTAGGGAGCGATACCTTAACCGGTGGTTCTGGAAATGACTCTCTGTTTGGTGGACAAGGAAATGATGCCATCAATGGGGGAGCGGGGAATGATCTCTTGTCGGGCGATCGCGGTGTCGATACTCTAACCGGTGGCGGAGGAGCCAACCAGTTCTTCCTGCAAGCATCAAATGCAAATCGCGATGTAATTACCGACTTCCAACCTGGAGTTGATAAACTTCGTCTTCCTAATGGGGTGTCTAACCTACAACTGAGGTCATCGGGAAACAACACTGAAATTGTACGGAATGGTGAGGCGATCGCGACCCTCAATGGTGTTGATCCCTCTTCCCTAACCCGTAATGACTTTATTGGACAAATTGGAGAAATCAGCCATCTCGCCTCTGACGGTCCCAATCCAAATTTTGAGCAGCAAGTTCTCGAACTTGTGAACCAGGAACGAGCGAAAGAAGGCTTACAACCATTAGTTTTAGACCCCTTACTCGGCGAAGCAGCACGAACTCACAGTCGAAATATGGCACGCCAGGATTTCTTTAGTCATACTGGACTAGATGGGTCACGCTTTACGGATCGAATTCGCGAAACTGGCTTCTCAATTACAGGAGCATCAGCAGAAAACCTTGCTGCTGCCTCGGCCACCCCCGAAGCCGTGGTTCGCCAATGGATGAATAGTCCTGCACATCGGGCAAATATTCTCAACCCAGCCTTTACACAACTTGGGGTTGGTCACTATTTCCTGGCAAACGATACAGGGAATGTCAATCATAACCACTACTGGACTCAAAAATTCCATGCAGGCTCACTCAACGAACCCATCGATGACATCGGCGAAATCGGCAATTTTGATATTTATGCCCCGTCCTCCTTTGATGGCTTGGAATCAGAAGAACTCAAGCTCTATAACCTAATTAACGAGTACCGAATGGAAAATAACCTTGATCCGATCCCAGCCTCAAGGGCTTTGACAACGGTGGCCAACCGTCGCGCCTTAGATTTGGCCAAAAATGTTGGGAAAGTAACTCACGCTGGTAGTGATTTTATCTATGATTCGGGTGACAGTAGTACTTGGTCAAATATGTGGAATGCTCCCGAGCGATTCAACACAGGCTATCCGGGTATTGGCTATGAAAATGTAACCGGCTATTCGGGTTTCGATGGACCAACAATGACAGCAGAACAGGCCTTCACCACCTGGAAAAATAGCCCCCCACATAATGCCGTTATCCTGAATCAAGGACAATGGGCAAATCGGGAATGGAATGCTTTAGGTGTAGGCTTATATAACGGCTACGCAACTCTATGGTTTGGCAAAGAAGTTGACTCTACCGGAGTGCCGGATGGCTATCAGTAAGCTGATGAACGGATAAAAGATGAGATGCAAAAGGCAGAAAAGCCCAGAATGAGCGTATCTCAGAGGTTAACTCTCTTAAGCAACATGGCTTGGAGACACACTGAGTGAGTACACTCCTGTTGAGGCTTTCCTACGGGGCTAAGAGTTTGACCCCTAACGCCCCATCATCCCCCCACTCAGACGACGCAGAGCGCGATTCGCCACATTAGAATAGCGCAACTCCCCACAGAGGATTTTCAACATAATCTGGGTGGCGATGGGTTGCTTAATCGCCACCTTATAGGCAATCCCAGGGAAACGGTATAACGCCGCCGCCAAACGAGCCGCCCAGGCCATATCCGCGCCCCAATTCTCCTGAACCGTTTGACTATAGCCTTCCAGGGCGTTGATATCCCCCGAAAGAGCCTGATCAATGGCCTCGGCTGCCGTCATGCCACTATAGAGACAGGGACGAATCCCCTCCGCCGTGAGGGGATCGACAAATCCCGCCGCCTCACCAATCAACAACGCATTCTGACTATGCAAGGGCCGATCGCCATCCCAAAGCGCAAGACTTCCCTCCCGCACCTGCCGATCGCCCTTCGGTAATCCCACCGTATCGGCGTACTCCTGCAAGAGTTTTGGCAGCTTCTTATTATCCCCCCCCAAGAAGGTACTACTACTAATCGAAAAGCCATCAGCCTTGGGAAACTGCCAGATAAAGCCATTCTTCACCTGGCCAAAGGCAAAATCAATCGGGGCCGACTCCGCCTGAGGACTCGAAACCTCCAACGTCGCTGCTAAGCGAGTTTTCGGGGTTTTCAACTTCAACCAAGGGGCCACCGGGCCATTAGCCCCGTCCGCCCCAATCAGATAGCGGCCAAAGCGAGGTTCGCCGTGGGTTTGGATTTCCCAGCGATCGCCGTTCCAAGCAATCCCCATCACCTCCACCCCCGTCTCCACCGTCGCCCCTTGCTGGGCCGCTTGGTCTAACAGCAGTTGATCAAAGGCATCCCGACGTACCATCCACATCGGTTCGGCGGTCTCGAGTTCCACCAGTACCGGTTCCTCATACTTCCAGGTATACCGAACCGTCTTCACCTTGCGAGAAATCACCGGGGAAAAGTCGAACTCAAACCAGGGGGCGATCGCCGGAGAAACCCCTCCAGCACAAGAGGCCTGGCGGGGTTGGGGGTGTTTCTCCAAAACGAGAACCGATCGCCCCCGCTTCGCCAAATGATAAGCGGCGGCCCCTCCCGCTGGACCTGCACCAATAATCACACAGTCGAACAGTTCACTCATGAGTTCACAATAACCTCAGGACATTAAGCAGGTTCAGCGGTAGCCCCCCGAACCCCGGATCGAAACACCCCCAAATCGGACAACTCCCTAAACCGTGGTGATATCCTTCTCCTTCTCAGCGAGGAGTTTATCAATCTTGTCGGTGTACTTGTCCGTGAGAGCTTGAATCTGATCCTGCAAATCCCGAGACTCATCCTCAGAGATATCGCTGTTTTTCTCTTGTTTGCGCACTTCATCAATGGCATCCCGGCGAGCATTACGCACGGAAACTTTGCCCTCTTCAGCGCACTTAGCCGCCAATTTGACAAATTCCTGACGGCGTTCACTGGTCAATGGGGGAACATTGAGACGAATCACCTTACCGTCATTGTTGGGCATCATGCCGAGATCCGACATACTCAGAGCCTTCTCAATGGTGGTTAAACTACCCGGATCAAACGGTTGAATCAGAATTGTCGTTGAATCGGGGATACTAATTCCCGCCAGACTCTTCAGGGGGGTGGGGCTATTGTAATAGTCCACCATCACGCGATCGAGAATCGCCGCGTTGGCGCGTCCAGTGCGAATGGAATTAAACGCTCTTAGCGTCGCATCCACAGCACTCTGCATTCGTTCTTCAATTTCAGGTAACATCACAGGAACCTCCTACTATTGTTCCGACGGGTTCGCCGGCCACGGCGCGGCTGATGTTGCCACGCTGTGACAGGTTAAACACTATGATAGGGATATTGTTCTCCTTACATAAAGCGATCGCCGTACTATCCATCACCCGTAAGTCTTCAGTGAGGACATGGCTATAGGTCAAACTTTTGTAGAGATGAGCCTCCGCATCGCCGGTGGGATCGCGATCATACACCCCATCGACTTTCGTGGCCTTGAAGATCACTTGCGCGTCAATCTCAGCGGCCCGCAGCGCGGCGGTGGTATCCGTCGTAAAAAACGGGTTCCCAGAACCCGCACCGAACACGACCACTCGTCCTTTTTCCAAATGTCGCATCGCTCGGCGGCGAATATAGGGTTCTGCCACCTCCTGCATGGCGATCGCCGTCTGCACCCGCGTTGGCACTCCCATCTGTTCTAAAGCATCCTGGAGGGTCATCGCATTCATGACGGTGGCAATCATACCAATATAATCCGCCGTAGCCCGATCCATCCCCGCTGACGAGGCTTTCACACCGCGAAAGATATTACCACCACCGACGACGATCGCCACCTGGGTTCCCGACGCCACCACCTCGGCGATTTCCTGAGCCAGTTGTTGAACCACCGCTGGGTCAATCCCATAGCCGAGGTTGCCCATCAAGGCTTCACCACTGAGCTTGAGTAAGATCCGTTGGTATCCATTTGCCATATGTTCTGCCATAGGTTTAGCTCCATTCCCCTCCGTAAACCGCCTCCAACTATAACAGGCTTTTGCTCTCGGGCTAAAGAGGGCGTTTAATCGGGTCAGTGAGACTTACCTGGCCGCCGGCCGCCAGTTGAGCGGACAACCCTGAGCCTCGGTGCGGGGAATGGCGATCGCCTCATCCTTGAGCAACGCCTCAATCGCATCCTGTAAATAGCTCTGTTTGACCTCGTCCGCTGACTCAGCACAGTCATCAATCTGTCCCCTGTAGCACAAAACACCAGTTTTGTCAAGTAAAAACACTTCAGGGGTAACGGTCACACCAAAACATTGAGCCACATCCTGAGTCACATCCCGCAGATAGGGAAAATTCAACTCCGCCTCTCGGGCCAAGGCTGTCATCGCCTCAAAAGTTTCCGAATCATTGGCATTAATCGCCACCACCATCAGCCGGCGATCGCGATACTCCCGTTGCAGTGCCTTGAGGCGATCGAGATACATCTGACAATGGGGGCAAGTATTGGAAAAAAACACCACCACCACCGCCCGACACTCATCCAAATACCGCGCTAAATGATGGACTGTTCCCTTCGTTCCGGGCAACTCAAAATCCGGGGCGTAAGCGCCAATTTCTGTACCATTCATGAATAGGAGTGATCCTCATCTTGAGAGTTATCCGGTTGGGGGACACCCGTTGCCAACAGCTTCGAGGGGGTCGTTAAGACGTTGCCCCATCAGCATTGCCCCATCAGCATAGTATCCCACGATTTTATAGGTCAACTTAGCCGCCGTGAACTCAGACACCACGGAATTGGGAATCGGACAGAGTTCCACCACATCGGCCCCAATCAACTCATGTCGTTGACATAGACGACGCAAAAAACCCGTCAACTGATGCCAGTTTAACCCGCCCGGTTGAGGGGTTCCCACCCCCGGTAGCAGACTCCCATCGAGGCCATCGAGATCCACCGTCAGAAACACCTTTTCCGTCGTAATTGCCCCCAAGGCGCGATCGCACCAATCGGGATCAGCCACCATCTCATGATCCCAAATGACTCGAATCCGGCGTCGTTGAATCAACTCCGCCTCCTGACGACAAACACTGCGAACCCCCACCGCCAACGACGGTAGGCCCATCTCCAAAATCCGGTGCATCACACAGGCATGATTATACTTCGAGCCTTCATAAACATCCCGCAAATCCCCATGAGCGTCGATTTGCACCACCGTAAACGGCTCATCCCCATACACCTGACGATATCCCGCCACCACTCCCGCCGTGATACTATGTTCCCCACCGATGGCTAACACAAACTTCCCCGCCTCAACTAGCTGCGCCACCGTTGTTTGGATCTGTTGCACCATCTCAGGGGCCGTCACCGCACCCCGTCGAGTATCTGCAATGGGAGGATGAGTATGAATCCCCACCTCAAAACAGACCTCTCGTTGCAATTCCACATCATAATATTCCAACTGATCCGAGGCCGCGAGTAACGCCGACGGTCCCTGCTGACAGCCTTGGCGATAGGTGGTCGTCGCCTCATAGGGGACCGGCAAAATCACCACCCGAGCTGCATCATAGCCCACATCAATCTCTGGGCCGATAAAAGGTAGCATGGAGGTTTTAAAATCTGTTTCCATCATCTGTTTCCATCGATAGACCGGGAATACGACAAGCCAAAGACGAGCCATAAACTATCAATAAGAGTATCCTAGAGCCGAGTTGCGATCGCTCCCAACCCTGAACTCCTGCCAAACTCTTTGTCAACTCAGCGCAAATTGGTTGCTAATTGTCCCCAAACGCCGTAGACTTCTGCGATACTGACCCTAAGCCCATCCCGCGTCTCGCCTCCTAGCCTGACTACGGTGGTCTCAACCACCCTTTTCGATGTCACTGAAGCGAATTGACTTGGATTCTATACCCGTTGTGTCTGTTCCCATACAACCCGACCTTCCCGACCGTTCACCGCCTCCGGAACCAACTCCTGTGTTTGCTCTCAAAGCCTTGGTCGCTCGGTTGCACCGTGAACAAAACAAAACACAGGATTTATTAAGTTCCCTAGGGTTCGCCCTACGCAGCTTCAATAATCTCAACCAGTTCCTCGAACTCATCCCCCTCGTCGCCAGCCGTGTCACCGACGCTGAGGGGGCCTCATTAGTCTTGTTTAAACCCAATGGACAGGTGCGACTGCAACGCCTTCATTGTCAAGAGGGCCAATCCTGCGTCAACCTTCGCAAAGCCATCGACGCTGTTATCCGAGATCAGCCGCAACCTCTGCCGATTTCGGGCGATCTCGATCGCCGCGTCGCCGACTATCTCGGACAAAACATTCAACTCCACGGAACTCCCATTTCGATTCGCAACGAAGAGCGGGGACGGCTGTATGTCTTTAGCCATGACCCCAAGTATACCTGGAGTGACGCCCGCCGTAAGCTCGTGCAACTCGTGGCCGACCAAACCGCTGTGGCCATCGTCAACGATGAACTGGCCGCCGAATTGCGACAAAAACAACGGCTAGACCGGGAATTAGAAATCGGGGCCGAGATTCAGTTGCGTCTATTACCGAGTCAATGTCCCCAGATTAAGGGGATTCAACTGGCCGCTCGGTGTCAAACCGCGAACCGAGTCGGCGGCGATTACTATGACTTTATCCCCACCAGTCATAACTTAGTGCGATCGCGCAATCTCCCGGCCCCCTCAACCCACTCTGACCCCGATCCCGCCTCATCCTCAGAACTCGCCAGCGAACTCCCCACGGAAGCCGCCCAGGGTCGCTGGGGGATTACCATTGGTGATGTTATGGGAAAAGGGGTTCCCGCCGGCTTAATTATGACCCTAACCCGAGGGATGTTGCGATCGGAAGCCCTCAACCAACATTCCCCCGCCCGCATTCTCAAACATCTCAACCGGGCCATGTATGCTGACCTGGAAAATTCTCATCGTTTCGTAACATTATTTTATTCCGAATATAACCCCGACACCCATCAACTGGCCTACAGCAACGCCGCCCACACCCCGCCGCTGCTTTGGAAAGCCCAACGTCAAGAAATGCTGCGCTTAGATACCTGGGGAATGCTCGTCGGACTCGATGCTGAAACTGAATACGAAGAAGATAGTATCATCCTCGAAGCAGGCGATACAATCTTGTACTATACAGACGGGTTCACGGAAGCCTCCAACCCCAAAGGCGATCGCTTTGATGAAGACAACCTCATCGCCGCCTTTGAAAGCACCTGTCGCCGTCAAGCTGATCCCAACGACATTCTCAACGCCCTGTTTGATGCTGTTTGGGACTTCATCGGCCCCCACAAGTCCAACGACGATGATATGACCCTCGTGGTTCTCCAGAAATGTTAAGCGTTCCCTTAGCACTTCCCCTTAGCACTTCCCCCTGTTCCCTGTTCCCTATTCCCTATTCCCTTCTCATGAACCAGCCTAAAACTTGGAGTCAACGTTTTGAATCTGCCCTCGATCCCATCGTCGCCGAATTTAATGCAAGTATTGGCTTTGATATTGAACTCATTGACTATGATTTAACCGGCTCCGTTGCTCATGCTAAAATGTTAGCAAAAGTCGGTATTATCTCCTCAGAAGAAGCCGAGCAACTCGTCTCAGGATTAGAGCAGATTCGTCAAGAATATCACCAGGGCAAATTCAACCCTGGCATCGATGCCGAGGATGTTCACTTTGCGGTAGAACGGCGGCTCACGGAATTGGTAGGAGATGCCGGGAAGAAGTTGCACACAGCGCGATCGCGCAACGACCAAGTTGGCACCGACACTCGTCTCTATCTACGCGATAAAATCCAAGACATTCGCCAAAAAGTACGCCGTTTTCAACAAGCATTACTAACCCTAGCCGAACAAAACATTGAAACACCGATTCCCGGTTATACTCACCTACAACGGGCGCAACCCCTGAGTTTAGCCCATCACCTACTGGCTTATTTCGAGATGTTGCAACGGGATTGGCAACGACTCGGAGAAGTCTATGAACGGGTGAATATCTGCCCCCTAGGAAGTGGTGCCTTAGCCGGAACCACCTTTCCCATTGACCGCCATTATACCGCCGAACTCTTAGGCTTTAATCGTCCCTATGCCAATAGTCTTGATGGCGTGAGCGATCGCGACTTTGCCATCGAATTTGTCAACGCCGCCAGCCTAATTATGGTGCATCTGAGTCGTCTTTCGGAAGAGGTGATTCTCTGGGCATCCCAGGAATTTAACTTTGTGCAACTCAAGGACAATTGCTCAACCGGTTCGAGTATCATGCCCCAGAAAAAGAACCCCGACATTCCCGAATTAGTGCGCGGAAAAACCGGTCGCGTCTTTGGGCATTTACAGGGACTTCTCGTTCTCATGAAAGCCCTCCCTTTGGCTTACAACAAAGACTTACAAGAAGACAAAGAAGCCCTGTTTGATACCGTCAAAACCGTCCAGGGCTGTCTCGATTCCATGACCGTTTTATTTGAATCCGGCTTAGAATTTCGCCAAGAACGGCTAGAAACCGCCGTCGCCGAAGATTTTTCCAACGCCACCGATGTGGCCGATTATTTAGCCGCCAAAGGGGTTCCCTTCCGAGAAGCCTATAACTTAGTGGGCAAAGTGGTGCGCACCTCCCTCGCTGCTGGGAAACTCCTCAAGGATTTAACCTTAGACGAGTGGCAACAGTTACATCCTAAGTTTGAAGCGGACATTTACGACGCGATCGCCCCCAAACAAGTCATTTCCGCCCGCAACAGTTTTGGTGGAACCGGCTTCAACCAAGTTCGCCAAGCCCTAACCACCGCCAAAACCCTCGTGAACAGTTAACCCTATTGCTAGCTTGCCTATTCCCTGTTCCCTATTCCCTGTTCCCTGTTCCCGGCGATCGCCCCCGGCTATGGCACAATCAACTACGATAGCTAGTGCCATGGCTTGGTGTTCTTGACGTTCTCCCCCACCTGAAGGCAGAGGGATTCATCGTTCTACGAGTCTCCGTTAGCTGACAGGATTTCTCCAACCAACCAAGAGGGAGTCTCTCCCGATGCGTGAATTCGGGTGCGCCCCACCCTACTCAGTCCCAGTTTGACGATTCTTGACTAGCCCTGCAACATTCAAGTCTATGCACTTCGTCCAGGCTTCGCCAACGTAGGCGACCAAATCGTTAGATTGGATTAAACGGAGTGCCACTCTTTTGGCGAACTCTTCTCGCTGCCGACTTACTCTTAAATGTTGACGAGCATATCGCTGTCTAGCTTTTCGATAGTTACGAGACTGGGGTTGTCCTTTACGGAATTTCTTAGACTTTTGACGGTTGAGTCGCTTGAGTTGCTTTTCAGCCTTTCGGTCGCCGTTCCGCAGGACGCAGGTTCCTGCGGCTGCGGCGACTTCATAGTATTGAGGAATCGGCTCGACATTTCCTTGGCTGTCTGCCAAAAAATACTTCAAACCCACATCAATACCTACCGCTTTTTGAGAAGGGGTTAAAGGTTTGGAGACCGTCAGTCTTGGATCCGAGTTTGACACAAAACTGGACGTAGTATCCATCAGCTCTCCTGAGTATCCTGACTCGCTTAATCTGCTCGGGGTGGTAATAATTTAAATCTCTCGAACCAATTAAACGCAAATGTCCGATACCCTTCTTATCGGTGAAGACAATGTGCTTTCTGTCTTCTGAAAGTTTCCAACCCGAAACTTTATACTCGAGCGAACGGGTATTCCTTTTGAATTTAGGATAACCTTTTTTCCCCTTGACTTGGTTTTTACAGTTTTCGTAAAAACGAGTCATGGCTCTCAAGGTTCGCTCGACCGCCGTTTGGCAAGCATGAGAGTTGAGTTCTTCGACAAACTTAAACTCTTTTCTCAGCCGTGTGTTGTACCGAAATAGCTCAGTCTTACCCACACCTCGATTGTCCATCCAGTAACGCAAGACTTTATTGCGGACGAACTGAGTTGTCCGAATGGCTTCGTCGATGGCTTCGACTTGATAAGGTTTGGGTTTGACCTTGTATTCGAGAACAAACATTGTTTGACACTTGCTTGATATCATCGTAGCACTCCTAATGCCGCCCTGGAAGGGCGGGGCTTGAAACCCCTTATTTTTGGTCACGCTAGTGTTATGAGATCGTCTCCTGCCGCCTCCTCATCCCTAACTGGAGAAATTCTGGTTGTGGATGATACCCCTGCTAACTTAACGCTATTGCGACAAATGCTGTCGGCCCGAGGCTATAGCGTGCAGGTGTGCCGAACGGGAGAACTGGCCATCAAATCGGCCACCCTCATGCAGCCAGATTTAATTCTGCTGGATATCAAAATGCCCGAACTCGACGGATATTCCGTCTGTCGTTGGCTCAAAACCCATCCCGAAACCGCTGAAATTCCCGTTATCTTCATCAGCGTCTTAGAAACCACCGAGGAAAAAGTCGCCGCCTTTCAAGTCGGTGGGGCCGATTACGTCACCAAACCGTTCCAAGCCGAGGAAGTCATCGCCCGAGTTGAACATCAACTCCTCGTACGACGACAAAAAGCCCAATTAGAACTTGAAATTCACGAACGGCAATCTACAGAAGCCCGTTTAAAAAAATCGCGATCGCTCCTGGCCTCAGTCCTCAACAGTACCCTAGACAGTGTCTCAGCCTTACAAGCCATCCGCAATGACGAAGGTCTGATCCTGGATTTTGAATGGTTACTGGCCAATGCCGTGGCCGCCAACGCGGCCCATACCAACTCCGATGCTATTATCGGCCAGCGATTGCTGGATCTGATGCCCGAGTATGGCATTATCGGCCTGTTTGATGACCTAGTGCGAGTCGTCGAAACCGGCAAGATCCTCAACCGGGAAATCTGTTACGAATCTGACACCCTTTGCGGTTGGTTTCAGGCCATCGCCATCAAACTCGACGATGGTGTTACCCTCACCTTCCGAGATATCACCGCCCGTAAACAAATGGAACTGGCCCTCAAGGCCTCTAACGTGGAATTGCAACAACAGGCCAACCTCGACGGACTCACCCAAGTGGCCAACCGTCGCCGCTTCGACGACTATCTCAGTGAAACCTGGGCCTATTGCCTCAAACATAAACGTCCTCTCTCCCTCATTCTCGGCGATGTCGATCGCTTTAAAAACTTTAACGACACCTACGGCCACCAAACCGGCGATGTCTGTTTACAAAAGGTCGCCCAAACCCTACGGGGATTGGTGCAATATCCCGATGATCTCGTGGCCCGTTATGGGGGTGAAGAATTTGCCATCATCCTGCCGCAAACGGAAGCGGCCGGGGCGATTCGCGTGGCCCGTCGTCTGCGAGATGCGATTCGGCAGATTATCCTCTATCCCGAGGCAGGTGCTGAACCCACCTCCGTCACCATTAGTTTAGGAGTATCGAGTCTAACCCCCATCTCTAGCTTCAACCCTGCTGCTTTAATCGAGGCCGCCGATCGCGCCCTTTACCGGGCCAAATCCGAGGGCCGCGATCGCGCCTGCTGGCAACTCGTCCGCGCCTTAGACTGATCCTCTCATCGAATCATCGAACCGGCGATCGGAATCAGTGCGTTCGGGCAAGTTTTAAAGGTCTAGTCGGCCCCTAAAATCAGCTAATGCCCGAACGCACGCTACCCCTCTTGCCATCCCCTCTT
>LSZA01000069.1 GCA_001637315.1 Phormidium willei BDU 130791
CCCCCATCACCAAACCCCTCAACCCCAAGCCATTATCCCCCGCCGAGGATTCATGGTATAACCAGGGGAGTTTTTAGGATTTGTGAGGCAAGACAGGAATCGTGGCGATCGACGTACTTCTCGGCATTGTGATTGGCATCATCGTCCTGGTGGTGGTTCTCGGGGCGATCGCCCTGGACCTCAACTACCGACGGAAACCGGGCAACCAACTCGAATTTCGCCCCGGAACCTGGGCCATCACCCACCACGAGGGCGATCGCCTGCACATCCAAGGCGACATAGAACTCTTCAACGCCACCGAGGGACTCGAAATCATGGTTCCCGACGTCAACGCCAACGCCACCCTCCTCTCGAACGCCTCCGTCGCCGACATCTCCTGCCAGATGAACGTCATCCCCGCCCACGAAGATGCCCCCCCACGCCCCGATGGCTACTGGTTCCCCTACATCATCAAAGCCCGCCACAGTACCCACATTAAACTCAACCTGCACCTCAGCGGCCCCAACCTCGATCGCCTACAAACCCTCTGGCTACGACTCAACTATCTCACCTATGGCCCCGGCGGACGCATCCCCAAAACCGGACATATCGTCTTCCCCCTGCAATACCCCGACGCCGACGCCGCCCCCAACTGGCTACCCAAAGATAACGCCGAAGTCTTTCCCGTCAAAACCCATCTCCTCACCCATCTCGACGATCCCGTTGAAGTGATTCGTCGCTACGTCATGCCCCACGCCCAAAGCGGCGATATCGTCACCATCGGCGAAACCCCCCTCGCCATCATCCAAGGGCGACTGCGAGATCCCATTACCGTCAAACCCGGCTGGCTGGCCCGGCGACTCTGTTACTGGTTCCTCCCCACCTCCAGCCTAGCCACCGCCTGCGGCTTGCAAACCCTCATCGATCAAGTGGGAGCGCCTCGGGTATTTTTCGCCTTCCTCGGGGGCGTGGGCCTGCGTCTGTTGGGGCAACGGGGCGGCTTCTATCGCCTGGCCGGAGAACAAGCCCGCCTCATTGATGATGTCACCGGAACCCTTCCCCCCTACGACCAATTTATCGTCCTCGGCCCCGACAACCCCCAAGCCGTCGTCGATCGCATTCAAAAAGAAACCGGCCTATCCGCAGCCATTGTCGATGTCAACGACTTACAAGCCGTCAAAGTCCTCGCCGCCACCCCGGATGTTCCCCATCGTTTCCTGGAAACCGCCCTCCGTAGCAACCCCGCCGGAAACGCCGACGAACAAACTCCCGTCGTGCTGATTCGCCCCCGAACCGCCTGAATCTCTTGGGGGCGGTGGGAATCTTCGTTAAAATAGCAGCAGTGGTTCCCCCTGCGCCCATTCCCTTGCCCCCTTCCCCTAGGTTTTCCCATGACATCAACGCCAACGCCCCCCACCTCCGTCAGCCCGAGAATTGATATTCGCCCCATTCAATATCGGGACTTAGACAATATCGAATCCCTCCTGCAGGCCGACGCGTTTACCGCTAAAAGCCCCAGCGACGAACTGGATTTAGCCCTCGATCTCGATCGCATCCGCCAGCATTACGGCCTGCTAAAACTCCTCAGCCTCTTCCCCAACCCCTACCGTAATCTGTTGCGGGCCTATATCGCCCAATGCGATCGCCGTCTCCTTGGGGCCATCCAAGTTTCTCCCGTCAATCGCACCTCCACCACCTGGCGCGTCGATCGTGCGATCGCCGATCCCGCCGCCGGTAGCCAAGACACAGGAACCGTTCTACTGCGTCATTGTCTCGAAGCCATCTGGGAAGCCCGCACCTGGATTGTCGAAGTCGAAGTGAGCGATAACGCCGCCATGGCCCTCTATCGCCAAAACGGCTTTCAACCCCTGGCCCAAATGACCTATTGGACCATTGAACCAGACCTTCTGGCCAAACTCGGGGGACGAGAACCGGATTTGCCCAACCTCACCCCCGTCAGCAACTCCGACGCCCAACTTCTCTATCAACTCGACACCGTTTCCATGCCGCCTCTGGTGCGTCAGGTGTTCGATCGCCATATTCTCGACTTCAAAACCAGCCTCTTTGAATCCATTCTCTCGGGGATAAAACAGTGGTTTGGCCGCACCGAAGTTGTCAGTGGCTATGTCTTTGAACCGCAACGCAAAGCGGCGATCGGCTATTTCCAAATTCGCCTCAGCCGTGACGGAAGCAGCCACCATGAAGCCCAACTAACAGTTCATCCCGCCTACACCTGGTTATACCCAGAACTGCTGGCCCAAATGGCCCGCATTACCCAACAACTGCCCCCCCAAGCCCTGCGTTTAGCCTCAACCGACTATCAACCCGAACGAGAAGAATATCTCACCAGCATCGGTGCCGAACCCATCGCCAACACCCTGCTGATGTCTCGTTCCGTCTGGCACAAACTGCGCGAAACCAAACAAGTTGCCCTCGATGGCTTACAACTGTCCGATGTCTTAGGCGGCCTGCAACCCTCTCGCAAACCCGTTCCCGGGCGGATGATTTGGTCCCATCAATCCCCGCAGCCGGTGAAAGATGACCATCATTCCCAAAATGGCCATTCAGAGAATCGCCCCCAGGATCAGCCGGGAAGCCAGCCTCAAAATGGTAATGGCGATCGCCCATGAAGCCCCGAGTTGCTGCTTTAGGGTTAGACTTAGGTCGCCGTCGCATCGGAGTCGCCGGTTGCGACGGCTTAGGCTTACTGGCAACAGAACTCACCACCATCAAACGCAGCTGTTTCGCCCAAGACATCGAGGCCTTGCGTCAACTCGTCAACGAACGTCAGGCCACGGTTTTAGTCATCGGAATGCCCTATCGCCTCGACGACGGAACCATGGGCAAACAAGCCCAACGGCTAGAGAAACTAGCCCACCGCATCGGTTCAGCGTTAGGGCTTCCCATCGAGTTTGTCGATGAACGTCTCAGTTCCATCGAAGCCGAGGAGTTCATCCGCACCTCAGGCAAACATCCCTCTCAAGACAAAGGGGCCATCGATCGCAAAGCCGCCGCCATCATCCTACAGCGATGGCTCGATAAGAGCGGCTAACTTTCGCTACCATAAAACAATATTTTTGTCAACCCCTAATCTGTCAACTCCCAAATTAAGGCGTTCAGCCCATTCACTCTCATGTATATTCTCATCGGCGGGGCCGGGATGACCGGGTTAGCCCTGGCCAATACCTTATTGAACATTGGTCATACCATCGCCATTGTTGACCCCGATCCGATGGCTTGTCAATATGCCCGTGAAAAGATTGGTGTCATGGCTTTTGAAGGGAGTGCCGTTAATACCACAACTCTCATTGAAGCCGGGATTCGTAAAGCCGATGCCGTGATTGGGGCCTTGCGAGAAGATGCCCTCAACCTGGCGTTCGTCACCCTATCTAAACATTATGGCGTACCTCAGATTATCGTGCGCATGAGCGATCGCGACTTTGCCGAACCCTACCAACTGGCCGGGGCCACCCATATCATTAGTACCACCCAACTGGCGATTAACCGTATCATCAATGCGATCGAATATCCTCAAGTCGATGCCATGATGCACTTTGAACAGGGGCAAGTCGAAGTCTTAAAACTCTCACTCCCCCAAGACTGTTATATCATCGGTCGCAGCGTCGCCGAAATTGCCCAAGACGAGCGTTTTCCTGAAGGAACCTTAATTATCGGCTATCAAGCCCATATCCATGAAGATTTGATTATCCCCAACGGCAGTACTATCCTCGAAAGTGGGGCCAACATTTTAGCGGTCACGAAGCCCGATTTAGTCCGAGATGTGATTGATTTTCTCGGCTTATGTTCCTGAGAGAACCTTAAATCCCTTAATCATCTTGCAGAGACATCAGTTTTTGGTTAAGGCTATCGATATAGCGACTTGCCAATTCATTCGAGAGTAACCCCTTACGAACAGCATCATTAATCGCCCCCTTTTCCGCCAGATACAGACGGCGACGTAAGCCATCTAAATACCCCCCAGGTTCGAGGGGTTCATCCTCATGAGTCATGCGTTGATTATAAAGATGACGCAGTTCTCGTTCAGCCGTGGCAATTCTCGCCTGGTAATTCGCAAAAAGTTCTTCATACAAAGATTTGGGTAAACTCCCCGACTCAAATAAACTATTGAGTTCTTGCTGGGCGGCTTTGGAGGCGATTAACGTCAGTTGCAAGTTTTCAATTTTCTCTTTATGGGGAGAGGGTTGATTGAGGTTAAGTTGTTTCACCAGCCAGGGTAAACTCAATCCTTGTCCAATTAAGGAAACTAACACTGTACTAAAAATTAGCGTGATGACATCTTCTCGCCCCGGCAATGTAAACGGTAAACTCAGGGCAAGTGCCATCGAGAGTGACCCTTTAACATTACCAAATATCAGTACATGTTGCCATTTTAGAGGTAAGGGTCTATCAAAAAAGCGAACTAAATAAAGGAGAGGATAAATCGAGAAGATGCGACCAATTTGATAGCCTAAAATCGCCAACATTGCGCTGGGTAATGTCACCCATAGCACACTCGATTCGACTTCTACACCCACCAATAAAAAGATAAACGTGTTCACACCAAAGCCTGCATATTCCCAAAAATTGAGTAATGTGACTTTAATCGATGCAGAAATTTTATTAAATCCTGAATTACCAATGACTAAGCCGGCAATCACCACGGCGATCGCACTAGAAACTCCCAAAACCTGCCCGATTTGAAAGGTTCCTAACGATACCGCAACCGTCAACAGGGTATTACTTAACGCATCATTCAATTGCTTGAGGAGTCCAACACAGAGATATCCCAAACCTAACCCTAAAATTGTCCCTCCAACCAAAGCAATGAATAACTGCTCAAACCCTTCACTAACCGTAAAAGAACCTTGACGATGAATCGTACTAATCATCGTCAACAAAACTAGGGCTATCCCATCATTAAACAGACTCTCACCCTCAACAATTGTAATCAGCCGTCCCGGAACTTTAACGGTTTTAAACGCCCCAATCACCGATACCGTATCCGTAATCGTTAAAATCACCCCGATCGCCGACGCCGTAATCCAGACAACCCCTAAGCCAAAACGCAAAAACACCGTTGTAATCGCCGCCGCTAAAACCACCCCTGGCCCAGCCAACAAAAGAATCGGCTTAATCGTACTTCGTAGGCGACTAATATCCGTATTAATGGCTGCCTCAAAAATAAGAATCGGCAAAAATAGATTGAGAATCACATCCGGGTTTAAGCCAATCCCTGCCGGTAATGCTTGTTTGGTGATCAGCAGTCCCCCTAACACCAATCCCACCACATAAGGAATGCGAAAACGGCGAGTAATCAGGGCAACCGCCGTAGCCACTAAAAGCAAAATAATCGACGCTCCCACCAACCCCGTCACTTGATTAGAGGTAGTGGTTAACGTCTGATCGACCGTCTGGGATACCGCCTCAGGATAGGGTGTTAACAACACGTGATCGCTCCGGAGTGTCCGCAAAAAATAAGGCGTTGGAGTTGTTGCATCGGACTTTTGAGTTATCTTAAATGACCTGTTTTAAACGAATGGTCTTAAATCTCCTTTAGCCAATCCCATCCCTGCATTTCGTCTAACTTCGAGGGACAGATTAACTTCGACTGTAACGGAGTCATCGTAATGTAATTCTGAGCGATCGCAATGCCATCAATAGGAATATCGGCTTTATGGGGTTCATCATCTAACTCTTCCAAGACTTCTCCAGCTAACCAGTAGTAAGTTTTACCACGGGGATCAACCCGTTTCTGAAACACATCCGTATAGCGGCGTACCCCTTGCCGGGCCAGGGTTACCCCAGCAATGCGATCGCCCGTTACCGGTGGGATATTCACATTCAGCAACATCGGTTCCGTGGGGCGATGATCCCCCAACTGCTTCAGCAAACCCAGGGCGAACGCCACCGATGCCTCAAAATCCCGAGAGGTAAAACTCGCCAAACTGAACGCCACACTGGGAATGCCCTCAATATAGCCCTCCAACGCCGCCGAAACGGTCCCCGAATAGAGAATATCAGTTCCCACATTCGCCCCGTGGTTAATCCCCGCCAACACGAAATCCGGGGGCGAGTCGACTAAGGCACTCAACGCCAACTTAATACAGTCTGAGGGGGTTCCAGAACAGGCCCAGGCGGCAATACTGGAGTCAAAGCGATCGTCAACCCGTTCGGCGCGAATCGGCTGGTGCATCGTCAAGCTATGGCCCGTTGCCGATCGCTCGCGATCAGGGCAAACCACAGTCACCTCATGGCCCACCTCAGCTAAGGCGTTCGCCAAGGCTTGTACTCCTTGGGCGAGAATACCGTCATCGTTACCAATCAGAAGTTTCATAAGTTAAGGCAAAACGCAAGGGGCAAGAGGCAAAAGAAGGGAACAGCGGATCTGGGAACAGCGGATCTGGGAACAGCGGATCTGGGAACAGGGAATAGGGAACAGCGGATCTGGGAATAGGGAACAGGGAATAGGGAACAGGGAATAGGGAACAGGGAACAGAAAAGACGTAGGGGCGTACCTTACCCTATCGGCGATTAACTGCGTTGATAGCGTAATCCGGGTAGGGCTGAGACAAACCCCATCAATTCTAACTGCAAGAGGGCGCTCGACACAGCAGCCGCTTTCGTCCCTGACTTCTCCACAATCACATCAAACGCCGTGGCTTCTGGGGGAACCGCCGCGAAGACGTCAGCCAAATGGGCCGGAACCTCGGGCATCGGGCCGGGATCTGACTCTGGAGTGACCGATGACTTGACAGATTCTTTGTTTTGTGATATAGATTTCTCTGGTGAAGATTCAGGTCTGAGACGACCAGTCGGAACCGTGACCGTGGGCATCTCTTGTAGCGTTTGCAGCAGATTCTCCTCATCCATCACCAACTGCGCCCCTCGGGAGATCAGGCCCAAACAGCCTCGGGAGTTGGGATTATCCAGGGAACCAGGAACCACATAGACATCACGACAAAACTCGTTGGCCAGATAAGCCGTAATCAAGGCCCCGGACTTCTGAGGGGCTTCCGTGACAAGAGTGGCGCGACTTAACCCGGCGATGATGCGGTTGCGTTGGGGAAACTGGAGGCGATCGGGTGGGGTTCCAGCGGGATACTCGCTGACAACTAATCCTTTTTCGACAATCTCCTCGTAAAGCGTCTGATTACGACGGGGATAGACCACATCGACCCCCGTTCCCAACACCGCCACCGTGCGCCCCCCTGCGTCCAAACAGGTGCGGTGGGCTTCGGTGTCAATTCCCGCCGCGAGGCCTGAAATGACTGTATATCCCTGGTGCGTGAGGCGGCGACTGAGGCGGCGCGTCCATTTGATGCCATAGGGACTGGGGCGGCGAGTTCCGACAATGGCGATGGTGCGGGCGTTTCCCTCCATCTCCTCAGCATTAGGGAGACCTCGGTAATAGAGAATGGGCGGCGGACTATGGATCTCTTGCAACAGACGGGGATATTCGGGGTCTGATAACGTCCAGAAGTGGGGATTGGCCTGGATATGGCTGTCATAGAGACGCTGGGGATCGAGCTGCGATCGCCGTCTAAGGATGTCCGCCGCCAATTGGGGACCAATCCCCTCAACCGTCCGTAACCCCGCCTCTGAGGCCTGCCAGGCCGCTTCTAGGGACCCAAACTCATCTTGCAAGCGACTCATGAGGACAGAACCAATGCGCTTAATTTGCACCCAAGCCACCCAGTAGGGGCGATCGCGGTGAAAAGATGCGTCACTCATCACTCCAGAGTCCGCTTACCCCTCCTGGGAGGACATCGTCTCGTTGTTGCGATCGCGCAGATGCTCAAACACACTTTTGTCACCGATATCATCGGGAATCGCTTGAGGCAGTTTACGCAAGCTAAACACCAAAAACAAGATCGCCCACAACCCCAACATCACGGGTTTGCTTTCCTCAGGAAGCCAGCCGCTGAGATGACCTAATAGCAAAATCGGCACTAAAGGCGTGAGAAATTTGGTTTCTAAACGATTGAAACAAAAAGCTTCTTTGAAATAAATCCCCGTTAGGGCCACAAACATAAACCCCACGCCCCAAAGGCTATTAGGATGTTCATACACCGTCAAAGCCAAAGGACTCTCACTCGATAACACCAGATCCACCGCCGAGGCCACACCCACCAGCCAGCAGGCTTGTAAGAGACGATGCAAGGGGGCGAGATAGATATGAATCGTCAACAGACTCACCCCTAGGGCTAAACAAAAGCCAAAATAGAGCCAGGTGAGGATAGGTAACAGCCCGTCACTAGCCCCGTATCCCAGAGTTAGGCCCGTTCCTACGGCAAAGCAGAGGGCCGCCACCGCTAAACCGGCACGATAAATCCGGACTTCCCGGCGATCGCTCTCGGTGATTTGATAACTTCCAAACTGTCCAAAGTACACGGGAGACTCCGTCACGACATCACTCATAAACTCGGGTTCCTCTTTCTAGAATCAACAGCACATCATCCTCAGCACATCATCCTTAGCACAAAGGCGATTTAAGTCTGCTGGTCGAGGGATGCGACGAACTCCGCTTCTAACTGATCATAGGCTCGGATGCTGCGGCGCAACCACTCCAGTTTGAGGGCGGTATAGTCCGCCTCCGTCAGCCGCCAGGGCTGATTCCCTTGACGTAAGCGTTTGCTGAGTTCATATAAACATAATGCCGCACTCACGGAGATGTTGAAACTCTCGCTAAAGCCATACATGGGAATTTTGACTCGCACATCAGCATGACTGAGGGCGTAGGTAGACAAGCCGCGCAGTTCGGATCCAAAGAGAACGGCAATTTTTCCATCGATGGGAACTTCATCGATGGGGATAGTTGGTTCGTGGGGAGTCGTGGCGAGTAGGGTGAAGCCTTGCTCTTTGAGGCGATCGAGGCAAATGGCGGTATTATTGACGCCATAGTCGTCGTAGCGATGTAAACTCAGCCAGCGATCGGCCCCTAAACTCACCTGTTGGTTGGGATCAAATTCGGTATCTCGTTCGATGATATGAACATCCTGCACGCCAAACCCCTCACAACTGCGAAGCACGGCACTGGCATTATGGGGTTTATGAATCCCCTCCAAGACAACGGCGATGTGTCGCGTTCGTTTGGCTAACACGTCATCGAGGCGATCGACACGAGCCTCAGTCAGATATTGGCTGAGATAGGCGATAAGCTCTTGTTGGGTTTCTAGATCCATTGGGTAATTGTTAATCGTTTTCATGCCCCCCATCGTCGGGGTTGGGGCAGGTTCCGCCAGCGAGGGGTGCGTTCCGGTAGGTAGGGGCGAAAAATTTTTCGCCCCCACGATTGCCTTTTGCCTGTTCCCTTCTTCCCCCCTGTTCCCTGTTCCCTGTTCCCTGTTCCCTTCTTCCCCCCTGTTCCCTGTTCCCTGTTCCCTGTTCCCTTCCCCCCCCCTACCCCTGCAACAAATGATGTTCGATCGCAAATCGGACCAATTCCGACCGATTACTGGTATCGGT
Source organism: Phormidium willei BDU 130791 (assembly GCA_001637315.1). GTDB lineage: Bacteria > Cyanobacteriota > Cyanobacteriia > Cyanobacteriales > Geitlerinemataceae > Sodalinema > Sodalinema willei. The sequence continues at coordinate 9,445 of LSZA01000069.1, forward strand.
TTTGCGCAGTAGGTTACTGACGTATTTTTCGATGGTTCGGGAACTCAGATAAAGACGATCGCCAATTTGATTATTCGACAAGCCTTGACTCAACAGATCGAGAACTTCCTGTTCTCGGTCCGTCAGGTCAATGTTAACATCGCGACTGTCTGGAACGGGGGCCGGTGGAGGTGCAGCCACGGCTGAGGCGTGACTCATCATGGTGTAGCGATCGAGGAAGTTGCGCACGACGGCGGCCAACTCCTCTAACTCGAAGGGTTTGGGCATATGCAGATCAATACCCGCCTGATAGCCACGAATGCGATCGCGAGTTTCGTTACGGGCCGTCAAGAAAATCACCGGCAACAGGCGAAAGTTCGGCTGCTGGCGAATCTGTCGCACCAACTCATAGCCATCCATTTCCGGCATGATGGCATCAGTAATGAGTAAATGGGGTTGGTGGCGATCGAGTCGGGCTAACGCCTCCCGTCCGTTAATGGCGGGAATGGCAGAGTACCCCGATAGTTCCAGATAATCCGTGATGGACACACGAGTGGCTAAGTCATCCTCCACCACCAAAATTGTCAGAGGCATAGAGACCGTTAAAAGGCAGACACCTGTAGACTAGAGGGCCGGCCCAAGTTGCCAACGAGGGTCACGCCCCGTTGATTGGCATGAAGATGACGCAGGATCTTATAGAGGATTTCTACCTGATCCGGCTGTCCGATCGCCGTCGCCAACTCCTCTAAGGACATCGGTTTATTGGCTTGTTTGAGAACCGCCATGGCCTCTTGTTGCAGGGACAACACCGCCGCTGCGGCTTTCTTGCCCGCTTCAACCCCCGGCTGATGATAGGCGTTGACGTTCACCAGAGAGGCATAAAAGCCCACAGCACGCTCATACAGGGCAATTAACATCCCCACCGAGAAGGGACTGACCTCCGGGACGGTAATGGTAATGGAGTCCCGTTCATTGTCAAAGAGGGCTTGGCGGGTTCCTTGCAAGAAGCCTGAGAGATAATCTCCTGAGGTCACTCCGGGATCAATCTCGGTGGACTCACCCTGGCGATCGCCGAGGACTTCAATAAAGGTAACAAAGAAGTTAGCTACCCCTTCGCGCAACTGTTGCACATAGGCGTGTTGATCGGTCGATCCCTTATTACCATAGACCGCAATGCCCTGATGGACAACATTACCATCGAGGTCTTTCTCTTTACCCAGAGATTCCATCACAAGCTGTTGCAGGTAGCGACTGAACAACAACAGAGAGTCTTTGTAGGGCAGAATCACCATATCTTTTTCGCCCCGGCCATTGGTGGCGGCGTACCACGCCAAGGCTAACAAGGCCGCCGGATTTTGTTTGAGATCCCGCACCCGCGTCGCCTCATCCATGGCCTTGGCCCCGGCCAACATGGCCCGAATATCAATGCCCTGTAATGCCGCAGCGGGAAGTCCCACGGCGGACATCTCCGAAGTCCGTCCTCCCACCCAGTCCGCCATCGGTAAACGACCTAACCAGCCTTCATCTTGGGCTTGGCGATCGAGTTGACTGTCTACGCCGGTAATGGCCACGGCTTGTTTGGTAAAATCGAGTCCGGCTTTATCGAAGGCCGCTTTGACCTCAATCATGCCATTGCGGGTTTCTGGGGTTCCGCCGGACTTAGAGATAATGAAGACCAGGGTCGTTGAGAGGCGATCGCCCAATTGAGCTAAGGTGCGATCGATCCCCTGGGGATCACTGTTATCAATAAAATGAATATCTAACGGGGCATCGAGGGGGGCTAAAGCATCGGCCACAAATTCCGGCCCCAGGGCCGAGCCGCCAATACCCACGGAGAGAATATCCGTGAAGCGATCGCCCGCCGGAGGATGCAGCGTCCCTGAATGGATCTTGGCCACCCAACTCTCGATTTGCTCAAGGGTGTCAATCACCTCCCGTTTGATAGTCTCCGTTGGGGCCAAATCTGGATCTCGTAGCCAGTAATGGCCCACCATTCGGTCTTCATCTGGGTTGGCGATGGCCCCGGCTTCGAGGTCTGCCATCGCTTGAAAAGCGGTCTCAAAGCGTGGAGTCAGGCGATCGACAAGGGTCTCATCAAAAGAGATACGGCTGATATCGACATAGACCCCTAGCTCTTCGTGATAATAGAGCCAATCCCGATAGCGTTTCCAAAGCGTGGCAGCGTCCATCTGTTGCGTTTTACCTCTAGCCATACGGTCAACGTCATCCAGTCAAGTCTCGACTGGCAAGCATTTGAGAACAGCCTATCACGACAATTTGAGAGATTGATGAAAAAAGCTTCACAGAAAAGTAGAAATTGCAACTATCATAGAGTGAAGCGGTGGTACCTCCAAACAGTGCGTCTGATCGACTCTGATCAACAGCGTACTGATCGAGATTGCCAACTCAGTCGCTGGGTCAAGTGTGGAACGTCACTGTACGGGGCTACATCAAACGGTGCTACATCAGTCATTGCTACATTCAGTGGTCACGACAGCGCCTATTGGTTAACTGGCGGCGGAGATGAATTCTAGCGAGCTGAGACTCAATCGATCTATCTATGAGCCGACAACACCCGCAACAGTCAACAGACCGGGGCGATCGCCAGTTCCCCTCAGTCTCGTCCCTCTGTTGACCGGTTGACGGGTCACCACCGAGTCCCCAACCCTTCAGCATCTCGATCACGGGTTCTCTCCCTCGCTACACGTAACCAAGTAACTTATGACTTCATCTATGACATCTGTAACTCCCGAACAAACGTCCCTTCCCAAAACCGATCCTGATTCTCAGCCCAAGGCTGAGGAAACATCCGCCACATTTGAGTCCTTTAACCTGCGCCCCGAAATCCTCGAAGGCATTCAAGAAGCCGGGTTCCGCGTTCCTAGCCCCATTCAGGAACAAGCGATTCCCGTGATCCTCCAAGGACGCGATGCGATCGCCCGCGCTCAAACCGGAACCGGTAAAACCGCCGCCTTCGGACTGCCGGCCATGAATGCCGTCCATCGCGACAGCAGCGAAGGAGTCCAAGTCCTGGTGATTGTCCCCACCCGTGAGTTGGCCTCCCAAGTCAGCGACGAACTCTATCGTCTCGGTCGCTGTGCCGGCATTCGCACCGTCGCCGTCTATGGCGGACAGTCCATCGAACGGCAAGTCTCCCTCATCCGTCGTGGCGCCCAAGTGGTCACCGCCACCCCCGGCCGGCTCCTCGACCACCTCAAATCCAAGCGCCTCAAAGACTTCGCTCCCTCAATTGTCATTCTCGACGAAGCCGATGAAATGCTCGACATGGGCTTCCTCGATGATATTGAGGAAATCTTCACCTATCTCCCCAAAGAACGGCAAACCCTACTCTTCTCGGCAACCCTTCCCTCGGCCATTCGCCAGTTGTCGAAGAAGATTCTCACCGACCCCCTCTCGATTGATGTCACCCCCAAAGACTCGACCATTAACACCGACATCACTCAGCGCTACTACGTCCTAGAAGAGCGCGAACGGGAAGAAGCCCTCGTGCGCCTGATTGACACGGAAGCCCCCAACAAGGCGTTGATCTTCTGCCGCACTAAAAAAGAGACCGATATGCTCTGCACGACCCTAGTTTCGCGGGGCTATGCTGCCAGTTCCCTGCACGGGGATATGCAGCAACGACAGCGCAACGAAGCCATTGAAAGCTTCAAAAAAGGGCGAATTGACCTACTGATTGCCACCGACGTGGCGGCGCGGGGCTTAGATATCAACGATGTCACCCACGTCTTTAACTATCACATCCCCTTCGACTCCGACAGCTACGTTCACCGCATTGGCCGCACCGGACGAGCGGGGCGTAAGGGAACCGCCATCACCCTCGTGACTCCCCTAGAGTTCAAGAAACTCACCCGGATTATGCATGTTGCCGGTTCCCCGATGGTCTATGGGGAAGTTCCCACCATTGGCGAAGCCAAACAACAATATCAGGTGGAACTGGCCTCGAAACTGCAACACCAACATATCCAGGAAGAAGCCGCTGAGTTGCTGCGACGGCTCGAAGAAGAGGTTGACATCAACCAAATTGCCTGTAAGGCTCTGTCAATGCTTCTCGAACAACAACCGGTGGGGGGTCCCAGTCGCATTGGTTTCAGTGTTCAGGAAGTCGAAAATCTCCTACACCGTTCCAAACGTCGCAAGGGTGGCCCTCGCAAACGCCGCAACAACTATCGTCCCCGGCGCACCAATCGCCGCTAACATCGGTTGGGTTTGTTGCCAGTTCGTTGCCAGTTAACCGTTAAGGTTTAAGGCTTAAACACCTCTTAGGGCTGTCCATCACTCGGTTGATGGGCAGCCCTAATTGATAGAACAAATTGATAGAACGAGCGAACTCCCCGCTAAGCCGTTTGAAACGACAACTCTTTGAGTTGATGACAGCCATCGAGGCCCAGTTGCGGTTTCTGACGATAGCGGGGTTCAGGGGCCCAAACGGTAACCGTTTTATTGAGGGAAATTAGATAGAGATATTCCACATCGGGATCATAATTGACCCCCACTCGTAAATTGGAAAAGTCATCTTCACAACTTTCAAAGCCAAAGCGGACGGTGACTTGAGCGAGTAAACATTCCGGGGTGTAACGATGTTCCCCCGCCGTTTCTCGCTCATCCCAAAATTTCAGCAAAAAGCGTTCGAGTTTCGGTAGAACTTTCTCAGGCGCGCCGTTGCGACTGACGTAGAGAAGTCCAGGATTTTGTTCGACGAGGATATGACAGGTGATGCTCATAAAAAAAAGTCTCCTTGGCTGTGGTTTAGCCCCCAATGGTGGACGGGACTAATGATTGGCGTCTTCGATGAGGGAAAGCGGCGTTAAAACCACCGAGTTGGCGAATTATTGAGGAAGTTTATATTGTCCAACAATACGTTTGGCAAACTCAGGAACATGCTCGTCAAGTTTGTCAGGATAGTTGCGCTGGACATAGAGGTAATTGCGGGTAAAGTGAGAGTCGATGGAAAACCGGGCATATTCTAACCCTTTCGGACCGACGCGTTCAATGACAACGCCCATCAGTTGAGCGGCCCACATCGGCAGCGTCACCCCCTTATCATAGGCGGGAATACTCTGTTGGACGGCTTGACGGCGATCGCCCCGAGAGGACACCGGCTGGGTGTCCAACTGAGACTGCACCAAATCTAACATTTCCTGGCCGGTGTCATTGCGCACCAGAATCCATTGCCAGCCAAAGGGTGCGCCCATATAACCCACCACTAAATCCGCCAAGCCATTAACATAGTCAAAACAACTCATACAGGAGGGGGCAAAGACATCTTTGAGTTCCTTGGTATTTAAACCAAAGAAGGGAACTTTCTCAATGGACCCATCTTCATGTTTAAAATGCACCCGAAAGTCCTGCATAAACTCATAATGCACCACGGTTTCCGGGGAGCGACTGGTGGTTTCTAGGAATTTCTGCAAGCCAGCGCGGGTGACGTTATCGACACAGGGAGTCCCCAAAACATAGAGTTTTTCCAGACCGAGTTTATCCTGAACAGCTCGTAAGGCTTGAATTTGACAACCGACGCCAATCACCAGCAAGCGTTTGAGTCCTGATTGTTCTACCTGTTCGAGGACGGAGAGATTGGGGGAGAGGGTGGGTTTGTTGACTCGGGCGGCGAGAACCTCCTCGGGGGTGCGGGCAATAATGGGCATCGGTTGAAAGCGATCGCTGGGGGAATTTTGCACGCAAACCACCCCTTCGACTTTGCCACTGTTCAACATTTCACAAGCAATGGTGCTGACAATTCCTGTCCATTGCGCGCCTTCAATGGGTTCAGTTTTGCGGGCGGCCATCATCGATTGGTGAACCCCAAAATAGGTTTCCGCTTCTTGATCGAGTTGTCGCGATCGCCCGTGAATTTGGTCTTCGAGTTCTGTAAATTGTTGGTGAATAAAGGCGCAGGCCTCTTTCACATAATGAATATAATGAGTATCGCACAGGCCGCATTCACTACAAAGGGCTTTGGCGGGACGCGGGCCACCCGGTTTAAGTCCTTTGGCTTTGTAGTGGCCGGGTTGAGAGGAAGAAGCCGAGAAAGGTGTGGGGGAATTCACCGCAGTCATGGTTGTGTCTTGTCCGTATCTGAATAGCTTAGGAAACCGTCCTCTTTCACCATACCGCACCTCTGGGATCTTACTGCCGCTCGGGGTTGTCTAGGGTGGGTCGGAGTCAGCGTTTTCCCGAAAACTGTTGGGCTAAGGTGCGGGCCAGTTTGAGAGAATCATGACGAACCATACCCGACTCACGATCTTCGCTCATGATATTGGCCAAAATAATGTGTCGTCCTAAGCGTTCGACCACATCGCGATCTAAGTCGACGGGATGGGATTGTTTTTGAGCATAGCGAATCAGCGATCGCGCTGAGGGTTTACTTTTCTGAACTACGACTGCGTCAAACACCGGGCGATCGCCGCAGGCCCGGTCAATGGCTAAGATATGGTCAGAGACCGTATAGCCATCGGTTTCCCCCGGTTCCGTCATGATGTTACAGACATAAACCCGCAAGGCTGAAGAACGGGCGATGGCCTCGACGATATCAGGAACCAAGAGATTGGGAATCACACTGGTATATAAACTTCCCGGGCCAATCACAATGACTTCGGCTTTGGCGATCGCCTCAATCACCCGAGGTAGCGGGGGGGGTGTCTCAGGAACACAGCCAACCCGGACAATTTTACCCCGAGCCTCGGCAATACTCGACTCTCCTTGAATACGCCGGCCATCAGCCAACTCGGCCCAGAGCGTCACATCCGTCAACGTCGCCGGTAACACTTCCCCCCGCACCGCCAACACCTGGGAACTGGCCACCACCGCTTGCTCTAAATCCCCGGTAATATCGGCCATAGCCGCTAAAAATAGATTGCCAAAACTATGGCCACTTAGCCCCGTTCCTCCTTGAAAGCGATATTGAAATAACTCCGCTAACAGGGTTTCCTCGTCCGCCAAGGCGGCTAAACAGTTACGAATGTCTCCGGGAGGCAAAACACCAATTTCGCGCCGTAAACGCCCTGATGAGCCGCCATCATCGGCGACCGTCACCACCGCTGTAATGTTGGCACTGTAGGTTTTGATTCCCCGTAACAGCGTCGATAGGCCCGTTCCCCCCCCCAAGGCGACAATCTTCGGGCCGCGATGCAGTCGTCGCCGTTCCATGAGAGCATCGATTAACTCGCCATTGTCTTCGGGTTTGAGGGCATCGTGAATAGACCCCATGGTACGAGTTTGACCCCATAACAGCAGCAACAGACCCGTCATGACCACCAGCGGACCACTAATATAGTTGGGAACCCGCGTGGCGATCGTGGTTAAGGCGGTTTCGACGAACTGTAAGAGGTAATAGACGGGGGTGAGTTTCGTCCAAATGGCAATACCGAGTAAGGCTAACACCATCCCGGTGGCACTGACGACTAACCATCGCTTTAACGACAGGCCCGGAGAGAGCCATTTGAACCATTGCTTAGCACGATAGGGGGTTCGACTTCGGGACACTCGTTTCAAATCACGGATTGTCTGTTTCATAGCAGCGGTGACAAGCAAGGCATCATAGCAGGTTCAGGTTAAGTCGCGCTCAAGTATGGCAACATGATAGAGCAGTCGCGGGAAATGACGGAGTTCATGGCGCGTTTGGATCACAACTTGGATCACAACGGTGGAGATCATGGCGGTCACAACAGTGACGATCCTGGCGATCGCGACTCGGTTCAACGCGATCGCGATTGTCCTTCAGAACCGATCGTCGAACTCAAAGGGATCTCCAAATCCTTTGGGCATAACGTGATTCTCGATGAGGTAGACTTAACCATCTATCCTGGAGATGCGTTGGGGATTATCGGGCCATCCGGAACCGGTAAATCGACCATTCTACGACTCATTGCGGGGTTACTTCCGCCAGATTCGGGAGAAATCTACATCAAGGGCCAATTACGCCAAGGCTTGATTGAGGATAACCGTGATCCGATTGGGATTGGTATGGTCTTTCAGCAAGCGGCCCTGTTTGACTCTCTCACCGTTGATGAAAATGTGGGCTTTTCCCTCTATCAACATTCCAAACTACCTCATCAACAGATTCGTCAGTTAGTCGAGGAGAGTTTAGAACGAGTGGGATTGGGAGGAAGTGCTGATCTCTATCCGGCCCAACTGTCGGGAGGGATGCGTAAACGAGTCAGTTTTGCCCGCGCTATCATTGATCACCCTGATGATCCCAGCCATACCTCCGAAATCTTGCTTTATGATGAACCCACGGCCGGACTCGATCCCATCGCCTCGACGGTGGTCGAAGATCTGATCCGGGATCTTCATGTGGGGCAGAAACACTATAGTTGTGGAACTTATGTCATGGTGACTCACCAAGAGAGTACCATTCGTCGCACCACGGATCGGGTGATTTTTTTATATCGCGGTAAAGTACAGTGGGAAGGTCACGTTCACGAGCTTGATGATACGGATAATCCGTTAATTCGCCAGTTTCGTACTGGTAGTGTTGAGGGTCCCATTCAGGCGGCTGGATAGGTACAGTAAATGGTTGATTGATAACCCCTATAGGTGCAGGTTACGAGGAATTATTATGCGATCGCGGACGCTCCGAGAAGGCTCTTTAGGCTTATTTATTCTTTTAGGATTAGGACTGTTTGGACTCCTGTCCCTTTGGTTGCGAGGCGTGACCGTTGGACGAGACACTTATGAGTTTGTGATCGAGTTTGAGGATGCGCTGGGAATGCAAGCAGGCGCACCAGTTCGCTATCGGGGTGTGCGGGTTGGCCGCTTGTTGGATGTGGTTCCAGGAACCAATGGTGTTGATGCAAAAGTTGAAATTCTCTCAGAGGATCTTAAAATTCCTCGTCCTCCCTATGTTGAGGCCAATCAAATTGGCTTTATTGGCGAGACAACGATTGATATCCTCTCCCCGGATCAGCCTCTTCCTCAAGCCCGAGACTTAGCCGCCCCCCTCGACTCAAATTGTGATTCTCAGGTGATTATTTGTGATGGCGATCGCGTCCTGGGTCGGGTTGGCGTGAGTTTTGAGAAGTTAACTCGGGCTTCAACTCAATTTACGGAGTCATTTAGTGATCCTGAGTTCCGAGAAACGCTTCAAATTCTTTTGGAAAATACAGCTCAAGCGAGTGAAGATATTGCTGGATTAGCTCGCAATGTCTCGGAAATGACGGTCTTTTTCCAAGAAGAACTTGGAGTTTTATCAGATTCAGCCTTGATGACCACCCAGACTCTAACCCGTACTGCTGAACAGTTTGGGGAAACCGCCGCTGGGTTTAATCAGACGGCGGTAGAACTCAACCGCCTCACAGCAACGGCGAATCAACTCCTCGAAGATAATCGAACCAGTTTGGTGACAACCCTAGATAATCTTAATCTGATGAGTCGGGAGTTACGCTTGGCGGCGACAGGGTTAACGCCGCTGCTCCAAGAGAGCGATCGCACCTTACGATTGGTCAACAGCAATTTATCTCAGTTAGAACAGGCTAATTTAATTGCTGATCTTGAAGTGTTGGTCAATAACGCCACCGTATTATCAGAAAACGCCGCTGTTGCGTCACAAAATCTACGAGATGTCTCGGAAGCGGTCAATGATCCGGCTAATTTGTTGATGTTACAAGAAACCCTATCGTCGGCTCGTTCAACCTTTGAGAATGTCGAAAAAATCACCTCTGATTTAGATGAGTTGACCGGAGATCCCCAACTGCGGGAAAATCTGCGACGGATTATCAATGGCTTGAGTGGTTTGGTGTCTTTAAGTGAACAACTCGAACAGGAAACCGAACTGGCCCAGGCGTTAGCAGTTCTCGATGAACAACGTAAACAACTCGAAGCCTCTCAAGCCGATAGATTAGAAACAGATAGATTAGAAAAACGCCGTCTCCAATCGTCTCCCCCGCCCTCTCCCGAGCCGCCTGAGTCGTTTCAGCGCAAAGACCGGCTATGATGAAGGTTTAAGACCTTCTGATGATTGATCTTCGAGCTATGGCAGAACCGCAACAGGAATCCGCTTGGGTTGAAATTGGCCGCATTGTCGCCCCTCAGGGGGTGCATGGATTGATGCGCGTCTATCCTGACTCGGATTTCCCCGAACGCTTCCTCGAACCGGGTCCGCGTTGGTTACGACGTAAAGGCGGCGGCCAGCCTGAACCCGTGGAACTGCTAGGAGGGCGAGATATCCCCGGAAAAGGGCTGTATGTGATTGAACTTGAGGGAATTGAGACGCGAGAGGCGGCGGAATCGTTGCGTAATGCGGTGTTAGTGGTTCCCCAGAGCGATCGCCCTGAACTCGAAGCCGGCGAGTTTCATGTTCGCGATTTGCTGGGGTTAGAGGTGTTTCATCACCAAACTGGGGAACGACTGGGGGTGACAATTGATATTTTCTCCGCCGGAAATGACTTGTTACAAGTCCAATTAGACGATAATTTTTTACCACAAAAAACAGTAGAAGTCAAGAAAAAAAAGGCAAAGAAACGTCAAAAGCCCCCCGCCCCACCGACGATTTTTATTCCTTTTGTCGAGGCGATCGTTCCGGTGGTAGATTTAGTAAATCAACGGCTAGAAGTAGATCCGCCCCCGGGATTACTAGAGTTATAAAGGCAAAATGGCCTTAACTTTCGGGTCTTCTGGGTTCAGGGGGATCAGGAAAATTCACGGCGGATTGCATCCAGGGCTGGGAATCCGCCATTTGCCAATATATTAAAAAAGATTACAACGACCTGTCCGAACTGAGATTCGATTTTATAGACTAATTAAATAACTCACATTAGAGGATCAGACCATGGGCTTATTTGATCGCGTCTTAGGGGCACAGCGTCGGACAGAAGTCACATTGGGGCCAGCCGAGGCCTTTATCGGCATTACCTTGTTGGCGATCGCCGCCGACGGTTATATTGCCAAAGAAGAAATGCAAGTTTTGGTGACAACCCTGTGTCGCTTAAAAATGTTTCGTAGCTATTCGAGCGATGTGATTGCTTCGACGATTGATCGCCTCATGGGGGTAATTCAACGACAAGGACCCGAGACCTTGTTATCCGCCGCCGTCGCCACACTTCCTCATGACCTCTACGAGACGACGTTTGCCATCACCACGGATATCATTTTAGCTGATGGCGAAGTGTCACCCGAAGAAGAGGTATTACTCAATGAACTGCATCAGCTTCTTAACATCCCCGATGATTTAGCGGTGCAAATCATCAACGTGATGATCATTAAAAATCGAGGTTAAGTCGAGACTCAAACAGCCCCAATCGCCTCAGACCCAGAGCGATCCCCAGGGAACAGCCCCTCAAGGAACCCCGTCAGCCCTGTTAATAATGCTCCCTGTCGCTTGAATTAACGCCCCCCATGAGACAATTTACCCCTCGTCCTTGTCCCTGTTGCACTCCCATAGACTCGGGAACCCCCCTCGAAACCCTACAACTGGCGATCGCCCTAGTCTTGGGCTTCTCCGTCGTTGAATGGCTCACAGGACAGTTTAGCCATAGCCTCTCGTTGCTGGCGGACTCAGGCCATATGCTCACCGACGCGATCGCCCTAAGCCTCGCCCTCTGGGCCACCTGGCGAGTGCGACTGGGAACCCAGAGGGCGCAAACTCAATCGGGACGAACCGAAAGCGGCGTCGCCATCGTCAATGGACTGTCCCTGTTGCTGATGGCCGCCTTCGTCATCTGGGAAGCCTTGCGACATCTGAACCATCCCCCCGAAGAATTGCTCAGTTTACCCGTCTTAGGGGTGGCCCTATTGGGACTGGTCATCAATACCACCAGTGCCAAATTACTGCATCAAGAGAGTCAAACCAACTTAAACCTAGAAGGGGCCTTTCTTCATGCCGTCGCCGACGCGATGGGGTCCGTCGGGGTGATCATTGCGGCGATCGTGGTTTATCTTTGGGGCTGGCATTGGGTTGATACAGCCATCGGCCTGGCCATTGCTGGATTTATTACCCTCAGTGCTATCCCCCTATTAGCCAAAGCCGTGGCACAGTGGCGGACTCCCGTCAAGGCTGTACAAGAGACGCCGAGTTTGTTAGAAGTGGGCAAGGCGAACCTAAACCTCGACTCAACCTCGACCTTCGTCGACCCACAGCGATCGCCCCCCACCCCCTCTAATCCCTACTCTTGCCAATATCTCAAACCCCAACCAAAACAACGCGCTCTCATCTCTCTGACTCGGGCCAAGAATGTCAAAATCCGTTGATGATCGCGTTACCGGTACCGAAGTTGTGTTATTGGTGCAGAGAGTGAAGACCGTTGTTTTGAGCCAAACCCCTGGACTCCCTCAAAGCTGTCAACAGACTCGTTCACCTCACTCGCAGCCCAAATCACCCGGAAATCAATCGCCCGGAAACGCAACCCCTAGACGGAACTTATGAATAAAGTTATCTACTCCAACCCAGACAACACGCCGATTAAGGTTGAAGACGATCGCACCGGCATGAGTCCCGAAACCCTAAAACGGGCCTTTGCCGACCATCTCTTCTATCTTCAGGGCAAAGATCAGACCATCGCTACGGTCAATGACTACTATCTAGCGTTGGCCTACATGGTGCGCGATCGCCTACTCCATCGTTTCATCAAAACCGTCCGCACCTACAGCGAAGAAAACGTCAAAGTCGTCTGCTACCTCTCCGCTGAGTTCCTGATGGGACGGCATTTAGGCAACAACCTCGTCAACCTCGGCTTATTCGAGATCGTTCAGCAAGTGATCGAAGAGTCTGGACTCAGCCTCGAAGAACTCCTCGAACAAGAACAAGATCCCGGCCTCGGCAACGGCGGTTTAGGACGGCTGGCCGCGTGCTTCCTCGATTCCCTAGCCACCCTAGAAATCCCCGCCATCGGTTACGGGATTCGCTACGAATTTGGCATCTTCCACCAGATTATCCAAGACGGTTGGCAAGTCGAAATTCCCGATAACTGGCTGCGATTTGGCAACCCCTGGGAAATTCCCCGGCCCGAAGACACCGTTGAAGTGAAACTGGGCGGCCATACCGAAATGTTCCACGACACCAACGGCAACTCCCGCTGGTGTTGGATTCCTGATCGGACCGTCATCGGCATCCCCCACGACACCCCCGTTCCCGGCTACCAAACCAACACCGTCAACCCACTGCGACTCTGGAAAGCCGAAGCCAGTGAAGCCTTTAACTTCGATGCCTTCAACGCCGGCAACTATGACCGGGCCGTGGCCGAGAAAATCAACTCCGAAACCATCTCCAAGGTTCTCTATCCCAACGACAACACCCCACAAGGTCGGGAGTTGCGCTTAGCACAACAATACTTCTTTGTCTCGGCATCGTTACAAGACTTAATCCGTCTGCATCTGCGCACCAACCGTTCCTTAGAGAACTTCCACGAACGGGTGGCCATTCAACTCAACGATACCCACCCCGCCATTGCCGTGGCCGAACTGATGCGCCTGTTCCTCGACGAACATAACCTGGATTGGGATACCGCCTGGAGTATCAGCCAAAAAACCCTCTGCTATACCAACCACACCCTGCTTCCCGAAGCCTTGGAACGGTGGTCTGTGGAGTTGTTTAAATCCCTGCTTCCTCGTCACCTGGAACTGATTTACGAAATTAACTTCCGCTTCCTCGAAGATGTGCGGATCTGGTTCCCCGGTGACGATGAACTGGCGCGGCGCTTATCAATCATCGAAGAAGGCCCCGAAAAACAAGTTCGCATGGCCCACCTCGCCTGCGTCGGTTCCCATGCCATCAACGGCGTGGCAGCCCTGCATACGGAACTGCTAAAAAGCCAAACCCTACGGGACTTTGCTCGTCTATGGCCTGAAAAATTCTTCAACAAAACTAACGGCGTGACTCCCCGCCGCTGGATGTTGCTGAGTAACCCCAAACTCTCTCAACTGATTACTGAGAAAATTGGCGACGGTTGGCTCAAAGATCTCGAACAACTCAGTGGGATTGAGAAATGTATTGAAGACAAGGCCTTCCGCAAACAATGGCAAGAGATTAAACGGCAAAACAAACAAGAGTTAGCTGCGTATATCAAGGCCAAGCGCGGGATTGAGGTCAATCCTGATTCCTTGTTTGATGTGCAAGTGAAGCGGATTCATGAGTACAAACGCCAGCATTTAGCGGCTCTACACATCATCACCCTCTACAACCGCATTAAGCGCAATCCTGACGCGGACATTTTGCCTCGGACTTTTATCTTTGGCGGTAAAGCAGCACCGGGTTACATCATGGCGAAATTGATCATTAAACTGATCAATGCCGTGGGAGAAGTGGTCAACAAAGATCCCGATGTTCGCGGACGCTTGAAAGTGGTATTTTTGCCCAACTTCAATGTGTCTCTTGGGGAGCGAATTTACCCAGCGGCTGATTTGTCCGAACAGATTTCAACGGCCGGTAAAGAAGCCTCGGGAACCGGAAATATGAAGTTTGCCATGAATGGGGCCTTGACAATTGGAACCCTAGATGGAGCAAATATCGAGATTCGTGAAGAAGCCGGGGCGGAGAACTTCTTCCTCTTTGGTTTGACGGCTCAAGAGGTTCAAGACTTGAAAGCGAAAGGCTATAACCCTCGCTCGTACTACGAGAATAATCCTGAACTGCGGGGGGCGATTGATCGCATTGCTAATGGGGACTTTTCTCCGGGCGATCGCGATCGCTTCAAACCCATTGTGGATAACCTTCTCTATGGCGATCCCTTTATGCTGTTGGCAGACTATCAAGCCTACATTGACTGTCAGCAAGAGGTCAGCAAAGCCTATCGAGATCTCGACTCCTGGACACGCATGGCCATTCTCAACTCCGCTCGCATGGGTAAATTCTCCAGCGATCGTACCATCGACGAGTATTGCAAAGAAATTTGGAATGCCAAACCGGTGAACATCGAGTTAGAGGAATATTCCCAAGCCGAAGCCACCTTGAAACGCTCCGTCAAGATGCGCTAATTCATCGCAAAACCGATTAAACTCAAATGAAGGGGAGAGGCTTGCAATATCGAGCCTCTCCCTCTTTGGCGATCAAACCCTCTCCCCCCTCTTGCCTTTT